>JACPKM010000007.1 GCA_016187025.1 Candidatus Daviesbacteria bacterium | reverse complement strand
TTTTTAACTGATCGGCGGCTTTCGCCTGAATATAATCTGGGCTTTGCAACACTCTGGCTGACCCCATCCAGCCAGAGGAATTCCGAAACTTCAGCTTCGAAATCCCATTCAGTGAGCCGCCAGGGCTAATTCTCGCACCACATTTCTTTGATAATTTGCTTCATATCTCTGAACAGCTCACTTTAGAATTTGGCTTTACTTATTATAACGGAAAAGTAGCCATAATTGAAGTGGAGGAAGAAAACAATGAATAACTCAAGCCTCCATGATGAAAAAACATTTTATCAAAAGTTCTTAACTGACCTTGAAAGCTGTACAAGTGAGGTAATCATTGAAAGCCCCTACATTACCACTGAAAGAATGAGAACTTTTGATCGTATATTTCAAAAATTACTTAAAAACAAAGTAAAGATCTACATTATTACCCGTGATCCTAAAGAACATGAGGATTTCATGGAACCACAATCAGAAGACGCTATACAGTGGTGTGAAGCTATAGGAATTCAGGTTTTAATGTGTATAGGTAATCATCACAGAAAATTGGCTATTTTGGACAGAAAAATCCTTTGGGAAGGATCATTGAATATACTTAGTCAAACCAGAAGCAGAGAGATCATGAGAAGAATAGATAAACAGGAATTTGCCGTGGAAATGTTTAATTTCTTAAAATTAGGCAAGTTTCTGTAAATTTGCTATAATTTGAGCGTAGCGAAAATTTCAAGCTTCGCTTATACTACCGCCATGAAAAGAAAATTATATACAGAAGAAGATATCCAAACAGTAATCAGAATTTTTAAAATTAAGAATCCTAAAAAAGCTAATAGAGAGGGAGCTATAGAATTCTTAGAGGAATTACAGGTGGCTGGCAAGGATATTGCTCATGCCTTAATGGATCTTGCTAAAACTTCAAAGAAAACTGTTAATTAGGGCAATATATCAGAGGATTTTACTCTCAAGACTTTAAATAATTCTTCTAATACTTTCCAGGATGGATTCTCTTCTCCCCTTTCTATCATTGCATAATAATTTGAACTAATTCCAGCTTTCTTGGCTACTTCAGATTGCTTTAAATCAAGTTGTTTTCTGGCGTTTCTTAAATTCTTTCCAATTTTCTTTTGTGAATCCATAATCCAATTATATAACTTTTGAAAGAAGTTTTCTTACCTAGCGATCTGGCCTGGTTTCTGCTAAAATCAGCCTTATGTCTACTGATCCTAAATTCCAGAAATGGCTAAAATGGATTGAGCAAATTAGGGATGATACAGAATCTTTGCTCATTAATAAGGCTATTCACAAACGCTACCTTGAAATCGTAAAGGCTAATCCTGATATACAGTCACCCTCGGACTTTCATGAATGGACAGTGAGAAATTATGGAAGTTATATGGTCATGGGGATAAGGCGACAATTAGATACTGATTCTGACGTTATTTCGTTGAGAAGACTTTTGAAAGAATTAAAAGATAACCCAAGTTTATTAACAAAAAAGTGGTTTCGTACACTGTATTCTAGTTTGGAGGATAAAATGCCGATACCTGCAGAGTCCTTTGCAGATGGAGACTTTGAACGACACGCTGGAAAGCTTGAACATTTTGATCCCAAGATAGCAGAGGACGATTTGGCAAAACTAGGAGAGTTGGGTAAAAATATTATTACATTTGCAAACAAAAAATTGGCACATAATACGACAGTGCAAGTCACTGTAACATTTAACGAAATAAATGCTTTTTTTGAAGAGTTTGAAAAAATAGTTATGAAATATATTCTCATCTTTACTGCTGCAGGTTATGATTCACTAACGCCGACATGGGGATATGATTGGGATGAAGTATTTACAAAACCATGGGTAAAAATTGATAAGTAGATACCCTTAAAATGATAAACAAACAACTCGATCAAATTGATACAAATGATCTCAATAATTTAATAGAGAATGGTGTATCCGAAAAAAAGACAATAGAATACAAACTCACCTTTTCGGGCGATACGGATTCGGATAAAAAAGAATTTCTTGGAGATATTTCTTCTTTTGCGAACGCTTCTGGAGGTGATTTAATTTATGGAATTAAAGAAGTAGAAGGACTTCCAACTCAAATTGTGGGTGTCGAGCTCCAAAATGTTGATGCAGCAATACGAAAGTATGAAAATATTATCCGAGATGGGTTAGACCCACGAATAATCTTCTCTACTCATACTGTTCGTTTGGATAATGGGAATATAATATTTATTTTTAGAATCAACAGGAGCTGGATAGGCCCACATAGGGTGATATTTAAAGGGCATGATAAATTTTATGGAAGAAATTCCGCAGGGAAATATCAGTTAGATACTGACGAGCTAAGAGCAGCATTCAATCTATCACAAACGCTGGCTGAAAAAATTACTAGATTTAGACTAGATCGGATTGCAGAGTTAAGTGCAAACACAACTCCAGTTCCAACCTTCCCCGCAGGAGCAAAGGTGATCTTACATATAATTCCTTTTGAGGCTTTTTCTTCGTCAATACAACTTGATCTTTCTTTAATTGTGCAAGAATCGAGTAAATTGCCGCCTATGTTTAGTGCTTCTTGGACACCAAGAATTAATTTAGACGGAGTAATTACTACTGCCCACTCAAATAAATCCTATGTGCAAATATATAAAAATGGAATTATAGAAGCAGTTGATACAGGAATGCTTCAGCCGAATGAATCTAGGCCAAATACAATACCTGGACAAGGTTATGAGGAAAGAATACTGAGAGCATTTACATCTTATTGGAGACTCTTAAGAGAATTTGAAGTACCCCCTCCTTTTGCTATCTTTCTTACATTAACTGGAATTAGGGGTTATAAAATATCCTCAAGAACTTTTGACTTTGATGAAGCTAATGAAATTAATCAGGATAATTTACTATTACCAGAAAAAGTCGTAGAAACTTTTGAAGAGACACCAGGGAAAATTTTAAAGTCTATCTTTGACTTAGTTTGGAATAGTTGCGGCATTCAAAAATCACCAAACTTTGACGAGGAAGGAAACTGGATCGCTAGATAATAAATTTTATGCCAGATCAAATATTAAATAATTTAAGTAGCTTTATCAACAATAATCAACTTTTGGTAGGTATCATACTAGGATGGTTTATTACTAGAGTCATGGAAATGATCAGAAAACCTAATATAACTTTTAAAATTAGTGACGATAGAGATTTTGCAAAAGGGACTAAAACATATAAGTTTTTGAATATTTTTGTGAATAATAATCAACAAAGTGTATTTAAAAAGTTCTTCTTTGGAAGCTCAAGTATTAATAACGCAAGGGTATGGATAAGATTTTTGGATTTTTCCTCAAAAACTGAGTTTCTAAAAATCAATGGAAGGTGGGCATCGACGAAAGAACCCGTTGATTATGTTACAAATCAACCTCTTATTCCTGAGATACTATTACCCTCCCGTGACACTATTGCACCTGGTGAAGAAGCTGCTGTGTCTATAGCAATTAAAGAATCTGGAGAGGATGCTTTTTTTGCATTCAACAATGATAGCTATTTACATAGCTGGAAATATCTAGATTATGAATTATCTGAAAAAAAATATTGGGTAGAAATAAAAATACTTTCAGATGGTGATGAGTATATACATGAATTCTTACTAACAAACCCCTCAAGGTCGCTGAGGAACTTTAAATTATTAGAAAAGTGAGATGAAGGTTAATATCATAAATCCTAAAACTTGCTATCTATGTGGTTCTTCAGAGAATCTTACTAAGGATCATATTCCTCCAAAAAATCTTTTTACTCAACCATTACCTGGTAACTTAATCACTGTAGACTGCTGTAAAGATTGTAACCAGAAACATGCCTTAGATGATGAAGCATTTAGAGTTTTCACTTCATCAGTGATTAACAGATCCAAGGCTGGTGAGTGGATATGGAATCACAAAGTAATGAATTCCAGTTTTGTCAGGAGCCCTAAACTCAAAGAAAATGTAAAAAATAGCCTAGTTCCTCTAAGAGATTCAAATACAGGAATTTTATATCATGGAATTACATTACATGAATCTAGAGTAAAGCCCTATCTTATTAAAATTACCAAAGGGCTTATACGGCACTTTCACCCAGAGGCAGATTATTCAAAATCTCAATTCAGAGTAATAATGATTAACCCTACCCAAGAAATAATTGATAAAACATTGGTAAAATTTGTATATGATGAAAGAGGAGATGGAATCTTTAGGTTTTGGAGAGCATTTTATACAACTGGTCAAGCAGAAAGCGTTTGGGTATATGTCTTTTATGATGGTTTAATGTTTATCCTGACTTCGCCACAACCATTTCTTGACTAAAAATTAGCTTCAAAATTAAGGAGAATTTTGCCTCTTTGGGGTACGTCCTGTTTTTGTAAAATAAGGATGTGTATATAAGAAAGTTAAGGAGTAGAAACGGCAATTTACA
>JACPKM010000004.1 GCA_016187025.1 Candidatus Daviesbacteria bacterium | reverse complement strand
GTTCTACCGCTTTCAACTTAATAATCTTCTTGTTCCTGCTTCGCAGGAAAGACACTCTTCCTGGGAATCCTCAGGACTCCCGTTTCGCACTTCGTGCCAAACCCACTGAGTTACTCCCGCAGTAATTTAAAGTTCTACCGCTTTCAACTTAATAATCTTCTTGTTCCTGCTTCGCAGGAAAGACACTCTTCCTGGGAATCCTCAGGACTCCCGTTTCGCACTTCGTGCCAAACCCACTGAGTTACTCCCGCAAGAAAGTGCCGCAACCCAGAATCGGACTGAGATAATCCGCTCTTCAGGCGGACGCCTTGACCACGTTGGCAATTGCGGCAAACTAGGATATTTTACCTCACCTACGGAAGAAATTAAAGATTAGGCTTAAGATCTTTCCTGCAGATGCTATGTTAATTATATTACCTAACCACCACACTTTTTGCCAAATTCCTGGGTTTATCTGGATTGTGGCCCAATTTAGTAGTTAAAAAGTACGCCAGCAGTTGAGCAAAGACTATATGGGGAATCATTGAGCTTGCTCCAACATCAGCAACTTTAAAGAAAAAGTCAAACACAGGGTTACTTTCCGGACCAATCCCTATTACAAAAGCTCCTCTTGCTTTAACCTCCATAGCATTTGACAGCATTGCCGATTTTGTTTCATCATTTGGAACATACACAATCACCGGTGTCCCTTTTTCGATCATGGCGATCACTCCGTGTTTTAACTCTCCTCCGGCAAAGCCTTCTGAGTGAATATATGAGAGTTCCTTTATCTTTAGTGCTGTCTCCAAGGCAACCGGATAAGATAAACCCCTACCCAAAATATAGATATGCTGGATACTTTTGAGCCTATCTGCGAGCTTTTTGATTTGATTTTTCCTTTTTAGAATAGAGCTAATCTCCAATGCAGACTGTTTAATAATCTCTTCTGCTTCCTTTCTCTTGCCAACTACAGTAAATGCAAGTAGAATCATCATTGCAAACATAGCTGTTAAAGCTTTTGTTGATGCAACTGCTTTTTCCAGACCAGCCTGCAGAAGCAGGGGATAATCAGCAATTCTGTAAAGTGTTGATCCAAGCACATTTACCAAACCAACAATTTTTGCTTTCTTTGCTTTAGCCTGAACTACCGGTTCTAACGTGTCCATACTCTCACCAGATTGGGAAACTGCAATCAGCAAGCTTTCTGGAGTAATGTAGTCTTGTATATAATTAAATTCGGATCCTATTGAAAAATTAACATGCTTCTTGGCAAATTTTGAAAAAAGGTAGACCCCTGCTAAACATGAATAAGACGCAGACCCACATGCAATTAAGAAAGTTCCATATGCCTTTTTAATCAGCTGAGAAACTTTTTCTATCTCATGAGAGTTTTTTACAATGGAATTTAAAACTTCAGGCTGCTCATAAATCTCTTTAAGCATGAAATGAGGGTATTTTTTTAGCTCACTTTGTACATGTACCCATGGGACGTCTTTAAACTTTGGATTAATCTGCCTTAAACCTTTTTTATCAAACATTTTAATCTGGCTATTTAAGTTAACTATTTGTTCATCCTCCATAAAAATTAGATGATTTGTTAAAGGAAGAAGAGCGTTCGGGTCAGAGGCCAGAGCAAAACCATCTTTTAGCTTACCTACCACAAGAGGTGATCCCATTTTACATGCAACTATTTCTTTCCCGTCTGTTACAACAATTGCATTCATACCAGCTAATTTTCTAAATACATAAGACGCGCTATCTGTTAGGCTTTTTCCTTTATTTTTTTCTTCTTCGATTAAGTGAGCTATAACCTCACTGTCTGTTTCAGATTTGAAATGGTGATTTTTAAGTTTTACTTTAAGCTCAAGGAAATTTTCAACAATCCCATTGTGAACTAAAGCAATTTTTCCTTTACAATCTGTATGGGGATGGGCATTAATTTCAGTTACTCCACCATGAGTAGCCCATCTAGTATGTCCAATGGAAACAGATGAATTGGGAAGGGGGAATGTTTTAGGTAGAAATCCAACCTTTTTGATAACCTTTAGGCTACCATTTTGAGGGAAAGCTATTCCCCAGGAATCATAACCGCGGTATTCTATATCTTTCAAACCGCTAAAGACTGTACTGGGTGCATCTTGTTTACTGGTAATTTCACCAAAAATCCCACACATAATTTAGTTTGGATAATTTGGAAATACCATAAACCACTATTTCATTTTAGTCAAGTAAAGATATAATCTTTTATATCAATTTAGAGTAGTGGGCGAGAGAGGAGTTGAACCTCCACGAGCTTTCGCTCACTACCACCTCAAGGTAGCGTGTATACCATTTCACCACTCGCCCAAATTATTGTCAATTATATCCTAGGTGCCGAAGAGAGGAGTTGAACCTCCACACCATTTCTGGTATACGCACCTGAAGCGTACGTGTCTACCATTCCACCACTTCGGCAAGTTATAACAGTGAGCTTGTCGAACTGCTCAGTGTTATAGCACTTCGGCTTAAATTAAACATTCAAATTATACCAGCATTGTTTATTTAGTACTAATTCTTTCTAATTCCTTACGCTTAATTTTATAAATTTTATAGATTGTTTACTATATTTATTTTATGAGGATTTTTTTGATTGGTTTATTAATGTTATTTACCTTAATTAAACCAATAGACGTCCAAGCTGCTACTAAAAGAATAGAAGTTGACTTAACTGCCCAAAAACTCCATGCTTTTGAGGATAATACCCTAGTTTATAGCTTTCTTATTTCTTCAGGCAAACCCTGGTGGCCAACTCCTACAGGGGATTTCAAGCCCTGGGTAAAAGTCCCTTTTCAAAGAATGATAGGTGGGGATAAAAGATTAGGAACATATTACAACTTACCTAATGTTCCATATGTGGTTTATTTCTATAAAGGATACGCACTACATGGAACATACTGGCACAGTAACTTTGGGGTCCCTATGAGCCATGGCTGTATCAACTTAAAAACTGATGACATGACCATACTTTATCCTTGGATTGATTACTCCACTCAAATAAGAATTTATGGTGTCACACCAGCTGGATAGAATCTATATCGTCTTCTTATCAACTGTATCATAAACAAATAAAGGTTGGTATAATATTGCCGCGGACAAGTAGCTCAGTTGGTCAGAGCGCCTCATTTACACTGAGGAGGCCACAGGTTCGAGTCCTGTCTTGTCCACTTTTAAAAATGGCCAATATTTTACAGGATAAGAAATATTCCTTTAAACAAAAGATTGTCACTTTTGGTGGTGGAACAGGGCATTTTTCCTTACTAAGAGGTTTAGTTGAACAAAACCTACCTGAAAATATCACAGCAGTCACTGGGACATGGGACAGCGGCGGATCATCTGGCAGACTTAGAACTGAAATGGGAGTTTTACCACCGGGAGACCTAAGGCAGTGCTTGCTGGCTTTAATGGAAGATCCCCTGCAAAGACAGGTGGCCCAAAGGCTTTTTGATGATAGATTGCCTGATGTGACTGGTACTTTAAAAGGGCATAGTGTGGGCAATTTAATAGCTGCCAGACTTGAGCATATTTACAAAGGTCCGGACAGAGGAGTTGATGCTGAAAGGTTGCTTTTTAGAATCCGTGCAAGAGCTCTACCTGTAAGTCTTACTGATTTGAATTTAATGGCCAAGTTGGAAAGTGGGGAAGAAATCGAGGGAGAATCAAACATTGACTTAAGAGGGAATCAGGAGGGCTATAACCCAGACAATAGGATCATGAGAATCTATTTTGAAACTAATGCCGACCCAAACCCAGAGGTAATCAAGGCTATAACAGAAGCTGATAAGATAATATTTTCTTCAGGTGATTTATACACTAGTATCCTACCGCATTTGCTGGTAAATGGAATTAAAGAGGCAATAGTTGAATCTGGTGCAAAAGTTATTATGGTGCTCAACCTAATGACCAAAAGGGGAGAAACAGATGGGTTTAAAGCTTCTGATTTTCTAAAAGCATTTTTATTTTATTTGGAAGATAAAGAAAAGATTAACTACCTAATTGCCAATGCAAATGGATTAAATGAAGAAATTTTAGATACTTATGAAAAAGAAGGCCAAAAACCGGTTAAAGTTGACGAAAAAGACTGTCTAAACCTAGCACCAAATCTAAAAATTATTCAGTCATCAATGGCTACCTACCATGTCAGAGAACATCTTTTAAGGCATGACCCGGATGAATTGGCAGAAACAATTCTTTCATTGGATTAGGCTGTCACAATACTTGACAATCGTCTAAAGCTTTGATTATGATTTGCGAAGCGTAAAGAGCAGATAACTTATGCAGACGGACTCAGGGCAAGTTTTGAACTCTAGTGTTTTGACAGTTAGGTCTTTTCCTATCCCTCTAATTGCTTGCTGGTTTGGTTCAGTATTTTTAAGCTTTTTCTTTGCAATATTATTGTTTTTTTATATCTCAACTGAGCAATATGCACTTCCTACAGCCCAAACTTTTCAACCATTTGCAGCTTTACCCGAGGAAAGTTCAGAAACAAGAGATAATGTTGAGTTTACTGATGGCAGGGCAAAAATTATTGAAAATTATTTTAAAAGTAAAAATTCTATCTTGGCAGATTATAGCCAGCATTTTTTATCCGTTGCAGAAAAATACAGCCTGGATTACCGGCTTTTACCCTCAATTGCTATGCAAGAATCAAATGGCGGTAAAAAAGTAATAAAGGACTCATATAATCCCTTTGGATTTGGTATTTATGGGAATAAGGTGACAAAGTTTACATCCTGGGAAGAAGCAATTGAAAGAGTTGGTAGAGCATTAAGGGAAGATTATTTAAACCAAGGTTTAAAAACACCACGCCAGATCATGGCCAAATACACACCTCCGTCTGTGGAAAAAGGCGGTGCCTGGGCCAAAGGCGTCTCCTATTTCATGGAAGAGCTTCAGTAAGTTAGTAATATCCTCTAGTATTTGACTTTTCGTAGTAAACCTGCTATTATACGCTCCTTATCCTGGTATTTGTCCCCACAAGTATCAGGATTTTTTTATGAACAAAATATTGACAGCACTTTTAGTGTTAACCATATTAACAGCCACTCAGCTTACTTTAGCAAAACCCGTAGTAGCTGTACAAATTAATTCTGATGTTGAAACTAAAAAAGAAGACCAAAGAGTTAAGATTTTGGCTGATTATTTAGCCAAATATAACTCACCTTTACAATATCATGCTCAAGATTTTATTGATGCTGCTGATGAGTATGGCATTGACTGGAGGCTAGTTCCAGCTATTGCCGGAGTTGAATCCACCTTTGGCAGATTTATTCCCGGTGGATATAATGCTTGGGGTTGGGGAGTATATGGTACTCAAGCTATCTACTTTACATCCTGGAAAGATGGGATTTTTACCGTTTCCAAGGGACTTAAGGAAAACTATATTTCTAAAGGGTTAACAGATCCTTATGCAATGAACAGGATATATGCTGCCTCACCTGCTTGGGGATGGAAGGTTGATTACTTCCTAAAAGACATAGACAGTTTTTCTAGAGAGTACAACAACCTACCAATACCTGCAAATGGCTTATTGGCTAAAATTGCTGGAAACTCCGCGCAGATTGCATTGAAATAGCTTTAAATACAAAGGCTATGCGGTATAATTTGCTGGAATATGATAAGTACTACACTGGCAGTCCTACTGGGTAAAGCAATCGGGGCTTCAACTAAAAAGCTAAACTTAGGTGGGGGATCTGCAGCTCCAGGACTGTATGCTTTAAAACTAGATCCTAACTTAATCCTAAATCTTACTAAGTCAATACAAACAAATATTGTTATCACTGGCACAAACGGCAAAACCACAACAGCTAGAATGCTTGCCCATATTGCTCAAAAATCCGGTATAAAAACAATTAGAAACCATACAGGCTCAAATTTAGAAAGGGGGATAGCCTCTACCCTTATTTCAGGATTTGGCAAAAAGTATGAACTAGGAATCTGGGAACTGGATGAGGCTGCTTTTAATACAGTTGCCCCTAAGCTAAATCCAAAGATTATTGTGTTTTTGAACGCTTTTAGAGATCAGTTGGATAGATATGGGGAGGTTGATGCGGTTGTTGAAAACTGGTGTCAAACACTAAAAACTCTCAAAAGAGACACTTTAGTTGTGGTAAATGGAGATGATGCAAATACAGCCAAGCTAAAAGCTTGTTTTGGTGGAAAAGTAGTAATGTTTGGCTTAGAAAAAAATAAACTAAAAGGAGAAAAAACAAGTCAAAAAATAAATGGGAAAGTTGATATCAAAGCCAAAAACTTAAAACAAAACAAATTTGATACTCTTTGCTTCAACCTTGATATTAAAAAACAATCTGTTTTGGCCAAACTTAATTTTTCAGGAACCTACAATGTATATAATGCTTTAGCAGCAATTATTAGCGCTTCATATTTAAATATTTCACCTCAAATTTCAGTAAAGTATCTACAAGATGTCACTCCCGCATTTGGAAGGTTTGAAAAGCTTACCATCAACTCAAAAGTATGCTTTATTTTTCTAATAAAAAATCCAACTGGAGCAACAGAAGTTTTCAAAACAGTTTCATCTCAGCTAAAAGAGAAAGACAGCCTTTTAATTGCTTTAAATGATAATTTGGCTGATGGGACAGATGTTTCTTGGATTTGGGATGCGAATTTCGAAATATTTCGAAATTCGTCCCGAGTACAGTCGAGGGAATATACCATATACGCTAGTGGTTCCAGAGCCCAAGATTTAGCAGTCAGGATCAAATATGCTGGCTTTAAGCCTGAGGCAATTACTGTTGAAAATGAGCTAAATAAGGCTTTGCAACAGGCTGCAAGGGAGAAAAAGGGTCGTTTGTTTATCTTTCCTACATACACGGCTATGCTCAGGCTGCAAAAAATCTTGGCAAAATCAGGTATTAAAAAACATTACTGGGAGGAGGATTAATAATTAAAATGAAAAATGAATTGTCAATTGTGATCGGTTACTTATATGGTGATCTCATGAATATCTACGGGGATACCGGCAATATCATCGCCCTTAAAAAACGCGCCGAGTGGAGGGGGATAGAGGTAAGTGTAAAAAATATCTCGATTAAGGATAGCCTTAAACCAAGACAGGTAGATCTGTACTTTTTTGGTGGGGGACAAGACCAGTCTCAAAACTTGGTAGCAAAGGATTTGAAATCTAAGGGGAATGTTATCAAACAAGAGGTAGACAGAGGAGTACCATTACTTTCTATCTGCGGCGGATACCAGCTTCTAGCCCAATATTACAAACCCCACGAAGGTCCCAAACTTAAGGGTATAGGACTGTTTCAGGCATATACTGAAGCCGGCTCAAATAGAATGATTGGAAACATCGTTGTAGAGTCGATGTTTGGCAAACTTGTTGGCTTTGAGAACCATTCCGGTAAAACATACTTAAAGCCAGAAGCCAAACCACTTGGTAAAGTAATTAAAGGCTTTGGCAACAATGGTGAAGATCATACAGAAGGCTGTATTTACAAAAACGCTATTGGCTGTTACATGCATGGCTCTCTTTTACCCAAAAATCCCTACCTAGCAGATTGGCTAATCAAAAAAGCTTTAGAAACAAAGTATGGAAAAGAAGTTGAATTGGAGCCTTTGGATAATACCCTGGAACTCCAAGCTCAGCAAAAGACCATTCAGCGGTTTGGATAACAGATCTAAATCTGCTAAAATTACATCCATCAAGCCGAAGTGGCGGAATGGCAGACGCGCAGCGTTTAGGGCGCTGTTCCCGTAAGGGAGTGGAGGTTCAAATCCTCTCTTCGGCACAAAGTCCCTTTTGAAGCACCTGTTACTGAAACTACTTTACTCTCTAAATCCATGATTATCTGAAATATAGCACTTTTTTCCAAAACTTGCATGATAAATATTATCTGTTAATGTATATATGAACTATTCCAATGACAAAAAGTACATCTGCACTTCGTTTTAGAACCTAAGGCGGTCATTACTCTGGGCAAGAGATAAAGGAATTGATAGCGGGCCAATACAGGTATTAAAGCATTATTTGAGAGAACAATGTGATGGTGGTTTACCTTCTGCCCTTCCGCAAACGTATGAATACGTTATAAAAGATCTACTCAGCGGAAAAACTGCTTTTTAGTTTATTGTTCAAACGCAATACTCCTTGCGTTGAGCAAGGAGATGAAGTTTGTACGAGCGTAGCAAGTACCCACCGAAGGCGGGAAACAAGAATCTACCGCATGCGTGAGCTTGCGGTAGATTCATTCTTGAACCAGAATACCTCGCATTTAAAAACTTCTTACGTAATTTTTACCAGATATAATTTGACTTTCATTTTGAATGTAGTAGAATATCCTCTAATCCCGGGCCTCTCGGGATACTTATAAAGAGGCAAAAACAATGTCGTCTTTAACGGCGCAACCACAAAAAGAGCAGAAAACAGGAAGTAATGTACCTCTTTGGAGAAGGGGTATAGGATTTTTTGCCCCTGATGGGTTTGAAGAATATAACCCCCTCAATCCGGCACCAACTGAAAACCTCCTACCGACTGTAAAAATTCTCGGGGTACTTGCAAACTTTCAAATACCAAACTTAAGACCTATTGAAGGCGGCTTAAAAGAAGCAGGCTCTGCTATTGGAGATTTATTCGTAAATCAAATTGGCGGAAAAGAGGGAACTAAACCTACTGAAGGAAAACTTACAGAAGAAGAATTAAACACCAGGGAAACCGCAAGGCATGAAAGGGAAAGTTATCAGAGGCAAGAAGCTGATCGAATTCAAGCAGGGGAAAAAACAAAGAAGGAAGCGGTAAAAATGGCTGAACGCTTTGATCCGCAAGGCTTATTCGGAATAGAGCAAAAATTGATGCAAAAAGCTGGTAATGCTGGAGTTTCTAGAGAACACATTCTTAATATTGGATCCATAGCTTATGCCATAGCAATGGAAAAAGAGAATCTCGTAATAACATCTGCTCCAGAAGCTATGGAGGGAAACCCTGCTTTAAGTCCTAAACCTACTAAAGGATTTGACGAAGATCAAAGGAAAATTTTTGAAGGTGGGCATGTAATGTCCTCAAGTGGTGGTAATGCTGGTTAATCTCCTTGAATATCAACCTAACATAACTTAAAATTAACCGTGACAGAAAAATTCTGCAAAAAAATTGCTAACCTAAGGGCGGTTAGCTCAGCTGGTAGAGCGTCCGCTTGACGTGCGGAAGGTTCACAGGTTCGATCCCTGTACCGCCCACCATTATTCTTGTAAGATCTATCTTGATTGAATCATTTTGCTTTATCCAGTATATTTAAGTTATGGATACCTCAAAAGAAATACATAAGCATCTAACTGCGAATTCGCATATCAAAAAAAAGTATATAATTGTAGGGAATTTCCTAGGTGGAATCGCCTGGGGAGTTGGTACTGTAATTGGTGCAACTGTAGTTGTTGCAATTCTTTTTTCTATTTTAAGGTCTTTTAACTTTTTGCCATTTGTTGGAGATTTTTTGCGGGACTTACCTGAAAAACCATCGAATTCCCTCCAGCTGCAAAAATAGTAGCTTGACTGCATTTAAAATTTAATTAAACCTGCGAAAGGAGAAATTTTTAATGGAAAAATGTATATGATTATTGCCTAAAAATATGTATAATCAGAAAAATGGTTAATTCAGATAAAAATGATTTAAATAACCTAAATCATAGCTGTGCACATCTATTGGCAGCTGCTGTCCTGGACCTTTGGCCAGATGCTAAAAGGACAATTGGCCCTGCAATCGAAAACGGTTTCTATTATGATTTTGATTTTGAAGATTTAAAAATTACAGAGGAAGATTTACCTAGGATCGAAAAAAAGATGACCGAACTTCTCCCAACTTGGGAAAGCTTTGAGCATAGAGAAGTCTCTGAAAAAGAAGCAAAAGAAATTTTTAAAGGCAATCCTTATAAACTTGAGTTAATCGATGAAATATCCCAAAAGGGTGAAAAGGTTACGATTTATAAATCCGGAGACTTTGAGGACCTTTGCCGGGGCGGACACTCTAAAAACCCAAGTCAGGATATTGGCGCAATTAAACTCTTATCTATTGCTGGTGCTTACTGGAGAGGATCCGAGAAAAACAAAATGCTAACCAGAATTTACGGAACCTGTTTTACAAATAAAGATGAGTTAGATAAATATTTGGAAATGCTTGAGGAAGCCAAAAAAAGGGATCATAAAAAACTAGGACCACAGCTTGAGCTATTCTTCTTTCATGAAACCTCCCCGGGTATGGCCTACTGGCTCCCAAAAGGGGTCATTTTATACAACAAACTTATTGAATTCTGGAGGGAAGAACATCAAAAACGGGGTTATTATGAAACTGTATCGCCCATTTTAAATAAAAAGGAGCTTTATATAACGTCTGGCCACTTTGATCATTATTGGCAGGATATGTTTGTTGCTAATATGGGACAAAACGAAGAATACGGAATAAAGGCGATGAATTGCCCTAATGCTATGGTGATCTTTGGATTCAAAACCAGATCCTACAAAGATCTACCCTTAAGATTATCTGACACTGATCCGCTTCATCGTTATGAATTATCTGGTGTTTTAAATGGCTTACTGCGAGCTAGAGAGTTTAGGCAAGATGATGCTCATATATTTGTTAGTGAAGATCAGATAAAACAAGAATACCAAAGGCTTTTTGAAATAGTTGAAAAATTTTATTCTATATTTGGACTTGAATATTCCTTCAGACTAGGAACTAGACCGGAAAAGTTTATGGGAGATGTACAAACCTGGAACAAAGCAGAGAAAGAATTACAAGAAATTCTTGAGGAAAGCGGAAAAAAATATGTAATCTTGGAAGGAGACGGAGCATTTTATGGTCCTAAGATAGACATTTTAATGAAGGATTCTCTTGGTAGGCAGTGGCAAATGGGCACATTACAGCTTGACTTTCAACAACCCAGAAACTTCAAGCTTAAATATACGGATGCAGCAGGACAGGAGAAAACACCTGTGGCAATCCACAGAGTTATTTACGGCTCACTTGAAAGATTTATTGGAATATTAATAGAACACTACGCTGGAGCTTTTCCAGCTTGGCTTGCTCCTACTCAAGTACAAATTATCCCCATTTCAGATAAGAATTTAGATCATGCACAAAAGTTACTCGAACAATTAAGTAATGCAAAAATAAGGACTGAGGTTGATAATAGAAGCGAAACTATGCAAAACAAAATTAGAAGTGCCCAGCTGCAAAAAATTCCTTACATGATCATAGTGGGTGAAAGAGAAGAAAAGGATAATCTAATATCAGTTAGAAAAAGAAACGGTGAAAATCAAAATGGCTTAAAAGCTGAAGAGTTCCTACAACAGCTTCTAATGGAGATTGAATCTAAGAGATAAATATGCTACTATTTCACACTGTACTTGGTGAAAATTTCAGGAGGAAATAAAATAGGGAAATTTTTTAGATTAAACCAAAATATACCTGGAGCTCAGTTTAGAGTGCTTGACCCTGGCGGTAAGCAAATTGGTATCTTGTCTAAGGAAGAAGCCTTAGCCAAAGCTAAAGAGCTAGAGTTAGATCTAATAGAAATTGCCCCGCAGGCTAATCCCCCTGTAGTAAGGATTGTAGATTTTCAGAAGTTCAAATACGAACTTAGTAAAAAAGAAAGGCTGGCAAGAAAAGGATCAAGCGAGGGTGGGTTAAAAGAGTTATGGCTCTCACCAAGAATTGCAGATCATGATTTAAGGGTAAGGCTAAATCAGGCAGAAAGATTTTTAGATGATAACCGCAAGGTTAAGCTGACAGTCAAGTTTAAAGGTAGAGAGATGGCTTACCCGCAGTTGGGGTTTGAGGTTTTGCAACAGGTAATACAAATATTGGGCGATAAGGTAACTGTAGAAAGAGAACCAAAATGGGAAGGAAGAAAACTTGCTTTAATTATTACCAAAGGCAAGGGTGCAAATAAAGAAAACAGCAAAACAGAGGAAGATGACAAACAAGTTGGCAACAATAATACAACAATAGAAAAAAGGGTGGTTTGATATGTCTCACTCAAAACAAAAAACTAAAAAAGCATTTACGAAAAGGTTTAAAGTAACCACAACAGGTAAGATCCTCAGGCGGCATCAGCTAGGCAGTGGTCATTTAAAAAGAAATAAAACCAAAGGTGCACTAGAAAGACACAAAAAAGTTGTGACTTTATTTAAAGGTGAGGCAAGAACAATAAAAAAGTTGCTGGGAGCATAATATGGCAAGAATAAAACGTGGTGTAACATCACACAGAAAACATAAAAAGATACTCAATTTAGCAAAGGGCTATAGAGGTGGCCGCAGTAAGCTTATCAGGGAGGCCAAATCTTCTGTACTACATGCGGGAGAGTACGCTTTTGCAGGTAGAAAATTGAGAAAAAGAGATATGAGAAAACTATGGATAGTCCAGCTTGGAAATGCAGTTAGAGCTCAAGGCATAAGTTATTCACGCTTTATAGCTTCACTAAAGGCAAAAAACATTAACCTGGACCGCAAAATCCTTGCTGACTTGGCTATAAACCATCCAGAAGAGTTTGAAAAAGTCGTAGTAGAAACCTCTAAATCCTAAACTTAAACTTCCAGCCTAGTCCAAACCTTCCCTCTTATGCTAGAATCAAATTTGTGGAAGATAAGATTAAAAATATCCAACAGGACTATAAAGAAAAAATAGATCAGGCCAAAAGCTTAAAGGAACTTGATGGGATTTTCTTGGAGCTTTTTGGGAAAAATGGAAAGTTGGACCAACTACCCAAGGAGTTCAAGAACTTATCCCCAGATAAACTAAGAGTTGTCAGCCCGTTATTTAACCAAATAAAGCAGGAGCTGGAAAAAGCCATCCAGAGAAAGCGAGAAGAAGTTAAAGAAGAAATATACAAATCTTTAGAAAATGAAAAGTTTGTGCGTCAACCTGGAAGGTTGCAGGCTAAAAAACGCCAAGGCCATTTACATCCCACAACTCAGCTTTTAAATGAAACTATAGAGCTATTTTCCAAGTTAGGTTTTGAAAGATTTGATGCTCCTCATATTGACACTGATGAATATAACTTTGAACTTTTAAATATCCCTGAAGGGCACCCGGCCCGAGATCTTTGGGATACTTTATATATAGACTCTGAAAAATACGGCATCCAGCCTGGGAAACTACTGCTTAGAACTCATACTTCAAATGGCCAAATCAGAGCAATGAGGCAATTAAAACCCCCTATGAGAGTTATGATTTTTGACCGCTGTTTTAGATATGAAAATTTAGATGCCAGACACGAACATACTTTGGAACAATTTGAGATTGTATATATAGATAAAGGCGTTAGTATGGCTAATTTGCAATACCTTTCAGAGTACTTTTTCCAGGGTATTTTAGGAAAAGACATCAAAGCCAGACTGCGGCCAAAATATTATCCTTTTGTAGAGCCGGGTGCAGGGGTAGACGGTCTTTGCATTTTCTGCAAAGGAAAGGGTTGTAATGTTTGCGGTGGCACAGGTTGGCTGGAACTGGCAGGCGCAGGCATGATTCATCCGCAGGTTTTAAAAAATGGGGGAATAGACCCAAATGAATATTCAGGCATTGCCTGGGGAGTAGGACCTGAAAGAATGGCCATGTTAAAGTACGGGGTTGAAGATATCCGTTTGTTTAAAAGCGGAGACTTAAAGTTTTTGGAGAAGTATTAATATTATGAAAATATCGATAGACTGGCTAAAAGAATTAGTTGACCTGAAAGTTCCCATTGAAGAACTTATCCGTTTATTACCTCTTAGGACTATTGGTTTAAAAGAAGCTACCCAAAACTATATTGAGTTGGACATGAAAGGTTATAACCGGGCAGACCTCTTATCCTTAAGGGGCGTGGCTTATGAGGTAGGTGCTACTTTAGGCTCAAACACCTTGTTTAGCGAGCTACAGGAGGCTAAATTCGTCTGGAATCAGGAAAGCTTACCACAAGTACCGGTTGACGTTTTAGATTCAAAGCTTTGCCCGTTTTATTGCATTGCCAAAATAGAAGGGTTAAAGGTAGAAAAATCCCCGGCAGAGTGGGTAAAAAAATTAGAAGATAGTGGAATGAGATCTGTAAACAATATTGCAGATATTACCAATCTGGTGATGCTGGAATACGGTCAGCCTCTACATGCATTCGATGCCAAGGAGGTAGAAAATGAAGAGATCATTGTCAGGACTGCAAAAAATGGTGAAGAGCTTGTGACTTTGGATGGTAAAAAAAGAAAGTTATCCAAAAACGACCTCCTAATCGCTGATTCTAAAAAAGCTCTGGGGTTGGCCGGAGTTATGGGAGGACAAAATAGTGAAGTAACAGCAGACACATCAACAATTCTGCTTGAAGCGGCAATTTTTGATCCTATCAACTTAAGGCAAACTGTAACCAGTTTAGGCTTACCATCTGAGGCCGGTAAAAGATTTCAGCATGGTTTAACTAAACTCAGGCTGCTGCAAGCTTTAAATGCAGCTATCAGGATTTATCGGGAGCTAGACGGGAAGTTAACTGCTATATCCATTGTTGATAACTTTGAAAATCAGCAAAGGGTAATTAATCTTTCTTTAGATAAATTAAATGCCTTAGTGGGGATAAACTTTGATGAAAAACAAGTTGAGAAGTATCTATCAAGGCTATACTTTAAACTACATTCCCACATCGTAAGTGGGAATGTAGTTTGGGATGTAACAGTGCCATACTGGAGGTTAGATATAAACATTGAAGAAGATTTAATAGAAGAGGTAGCCAGGCTTTATGGTTATGAAAAAATTCCGGCAAAAGCCTTATCCGGTAACTACAAACTTCAAACGACTCAAAAACTATTTAACCAAATAAAAATCGTAAAAGATACCCTCGTAAACTTAGGCCTAACAGAAATACAAACCTATTCTTTTTATTCAACCAGAGTTTTAAATAACCCAGACCAGGATAAAAGTAAGCTTATCCGGATTGCTAATCCCATGTCTTTGGAAACCGAGTATTTAAGAGAAAGTATTTGGCCTAATTTACTGGAAGTAATTGATAGGAATACAAGACAAGGCTTTAAAGATATAGCCATTTTTGAAATAGGCAAGGTGTATTCCCCTAAACTGGGTGATTTGCCAAATGAAGGCTATAGATTAAGTGTTGCTTTAATGAACGGATCTGATAATCCGATAGAAGAGTTGATCTCCATACTGCTTAATTCTAAACTCATTTCAGAATCTGAACTAAAAGAGGCTTCTGTAAATACAAATACGTTTCACCCTAAAAGATTTGCCTCTGTTGAAAAACACAGTAAGCAAATAGGTTTTTTAGCCGAAGTCCATCCCAGATTCTTAAATAAAATGGGGATAGACAAAAGAGTGGCAATGTTAGAAATAGACTTAACTGCTTTTTCTTAAAGAGAGGCTGTTACTCCAATTGAGGTTGAGTGTTGGGCTCCATTATTATCCTCAAGTGTCACAGTAATTGTGTGCGAACCTTTATCTCCTGGTGGAAACTCCACATGCAGAGCAAATGGTTCTGAGGTTTGAGTGGACTTCTGAGCTCCATCAACACTCCAAGTAACCTTTTTAACACCAGCTGGAGAATTGGTTTTTGCTAAAACATCAAACACTCTTGGTACATTTGCCCCATTTCCCACATTTACTATTTCTATAGCTCCACCTGTCCCTGCACTAAATCCAGGAATACCAGAGCATCCTTTTGTAGCACCAACCAACCTGGCATCAGTAGCAGTCAAAACCCAATCATCAATCCCTTTTTGCCATTTATTAGCACCTGTTGGGTCATCTTCTTTTAAAACTACCGTATCTTTATCATCAGCCTCTTCACCATCATTTGCCAGTCTGTGAGGATTACTCCTACAGACTTTTACCCGCTGATATGCAGATGATTCACTATTTGGTTCTGTACCACCAATGAAATATTCTTTCCTGGTCGGAGAGCCGCCATGGGGTTTTCCTGGCATCAGTCCATCCACCTCAACTTGCGCTACATGCGAGGGCTTTTCAAAACTTTCATTAGGTTTGTCTTTTATTGCCTCCCTGATGACTTTATTCCAGATAGGGGAAGCACCAGTTACACCTGAGGCAATTTTTGGATCGAGTGGGGTATTATCATTGTTACCAACCCAAACACCCACTACAATAGACGGGGTATATCCTACTGTCCAATTATCTCTTTTTTCATCAGTAGTACCAGTTTTGACTGCTACTGTTTTTCCGGGAATATTTAAAATAGAGTTGGAGCCAAAAGCTGCAGTTCTTGCACCGTTATCTGATAAAATATCAGAGATGATGTAGGCTATACCTGAATCTAGCACCTTTCTTCCCTCAGTTGGTTTATATTCAAATAAAACCTTACCTGTGTGGTCTGTTACTTTGAGTATAGATATCGGATCATGCTGTTCACCTTTACTTGCAAAAACACTATAAGCAGAAACCAAATCCAAAAGTCTTAACTCTCTTCCTCCTAATGTCAAACTGAGTCCAACCGAGTTCACATTTTCTGTTGATGGCTCCCAGGAACTCACTCCCATTCTATATGCCAAATCCATGACATCTTTTACTCCTACCAAAGCAAGCATTTTGACAGCTGGAATATTATATGAGTTTCCCAAGGCGTACCTTACCTGAACAGGACCATGATACTGGCCATCATAGTTTACCGGAATATAGTTAGGGTTATCTGCTCCTCCGGGAAATTCTGTTTTAACATCCAAAATAGTGGAGTTTGCGGTATATCCCTTTTCAAAAGACTTAGCATAGGTAATAGGCTTGGTGGCAGATCCTGGCTGCCTTAAAGAAATAGCTGCATTAACATTAGGTTCAAAAACACAGGACAAACCCTCAACACATTCTTCAGGTTCAGACTCGCCAAAATAATCTTTACTACCTACCATCGCCAAAATCTGTCCTGTTTTTGCATCCATTACCACAGCTGCACCATTTCCCACTTTATTACTTTTTATTTTTTCAATTTCTTCTTTGACAATTTCTTGAACCTTTTCTTGAAGCTTAAAATCAAGGGTTGTTGTTACCCTTAAACCTCCCTGTTCAACCAGTTTATCTCCAAACTGCTCAATTAATTTTTGTTTAACATATAAAACAAAGTGGGGCGCTTTAAAACCCTGTTCACTCTGAGAGGTTCTATAAGACAAATCTTGTTTTGCTGCCTCATCTGCTTGCGCATGGGAAATATATCCGTCCTCAGCCATTCTTCTTAACACCTCTTTTTGCCTGACACGGGAAAGTTCTGGTTTTGTCCCATACGGGGAGTAAACAGACGGCCTTTGTGGTAAACCTGCCAAAAGTGCAGCTTCTGCCAAATTTAAATCTTTTGCACTTTTGCCAAAATATAAATTAGCTGCAGCTTCTATTCCATAGGCTGTTCCACCATACGCAATCTCATTTAAATACATTTCCAATATCTGGTCCTTAGAATAAGCTCTTTCAACCTGAATTGCCAAAATAAACTCTTTTAGCTTACGGGTTAATGTTCTTTCTCCGGAAAGCAGGGCGTTTTTAACTAGCTGCTGGGTTAGCGTAGAACCTCCGCCTTCTATTCTCCTGTTCAAAAGCGAGTCAAAAGAAGCTCTGGCTATACCAACAATGGAAAAACCAGGATGTTTATAAAAGTCTTTATCTTCAATGGCAATTGTTGCCTCTGTAACATAATCTGGAATTTCATCAAGTTTGATAGGTGTACGGTTTTCGTCTTGGTAAATATCGTATAAAAGCTCTCCATCTTTATCAAAGATTTTGGTTGCTTTGGCAACAGATCTGCTTGACAGATTATCAGGAGAAGGAATTTGGGTAGCAAAAAATACAATAATTCCAAAAAAGCTTAATATCCCAACAAGGATTACTATTAAAAGACTGGTGGAAAGATTAGAGAGGAATTTAAACTTCCAAACTCTTGAAAACTCTTTCCTGGCTTTCCAGGAATGTTGTACCATAATTAATAGATTATAACTAATCCGGTGTCCGGAGGGAAGGATTCGCACCTTCGAAGGGAAACCCGCCAGATTTACAGTCTGGTGCAATTGACTACTCTGCCACCTCCGGTTACAACCTAAATATTATACCTAAATTTGTCCCCACGATCCAACTTCTAATTACACACGCAAAACAAGAAAGCAAGCTAATAATTCAGGAAGTAAAAAAAGTTAATGGATAAGGCGGGATAAAACTACTGCCATAAATGTAAGAAGAAACGATGCAGCAAAAGCAAAGTAACTACTTTTCCTAAATTCTATTTTTCCGAGCAATTGGTTAATTGTTACTGACAAGGATCCGGAGTGATAATCTTTTTTAGCCATTAATATTATTATGGCTACAATATATTAGACAAGTCAAGTAATAATTTATCTGACACGGTGCCTTCTTTTTATCTTTAGCTGAGCAAGGGATTTTTCTAGGATAGCCAAAGTTTCTGCATATTCCTCAGCAGATAATGTCTGCTCTAAAGCTTGTTCGGCACGTTTCTTAGCTTCTTCCACCACCTCTTCATCTATGTCTTTTTCCTCAACAGCCAGATCAGTCATAATAGTCAAAGTATTGTCCGCCATCTGCAAAAAGCCTCCGCCAACAGCTAGGACATCTGTTTTATCTCCTCTTTTTATCTTTAACTCACCTGGAACAAGCTTTGCCATCAATGCAGCATGGTGGGGAAGTATCCCAAGCTCACCCTCAGAAGAAGGAAGGCTCACTTGATTGACTAAATCACTAAATACCTCTTTTTCTGGAGTCACTATTTTTAGCTGAAGAGTGCTCATAGTTGATATTATACCTACAAGATGGGAAAATTACGACATGTCAAATGTAGACGAAGGAAGATTTATGGTTGCAATGGGTGCAATTATAGAAAATGAGCTAGGTCAAATACTTTTGGTTAAAAGATCAAACGACAACGACTATAAACCTGAGATTTGGGAGTATCCAATGGGGAGAATTAAACAGTTTGAAAACCCAGTTGAAGGCTTAAAAAGGGAAGTCCGGGAAGAAACACGGTTGGAGATAGAGATTATCAAACCACTTAAGGTATTTTCTTTTATGAGGGGCGAGAAGGATGCAGATAATGAGGTGGTTGGGGTAGTTTATTGGGCAAAAATTGAAGGCAGCGATGATAATGTTACCCTTTCTGATGAGCATACAGAATATAAATGGGTCACGCCTGATGCTGCGCTAGACTTGATTGATCACCGGGGCATAAGAGAAGATTTGGAATATTTTATAGATGAGCAAGTTTATTAAGGTTATATTTGTCCACGGAAACGGTGGGGGAGATGTAAATGATCCCAAAGGATGGTTCCCGTATTTAAAAAGAAAATTAGAAAAACTAAATTTGCAAGTTATTTCCCAAAATTTTCCTGATCCAATAAAGGCCCGGGCAAAATATTGGTTACCTTTTTTAAAAAAGCTTGAAGCTGATGAGAATACTATATTGATAGGCCATTCATCAGGGGCAGTAGCTGCTTTGAGATATGCTGAAAAACATCAAATCTTAGGGTCTATCTTAGTATCAGCATGCTATACAGATTTAGGATTGAAGTCAGAAAAAATTAGTGGATATTATGATAAAGTTTGGAATTGGAAAAAAATTAAACATAACCAAAAATGGATTGTGCAATTTCATTCAGCTGATGATCCATTCATACCAATAGAAGAAGCAAGGTATATTCATGAAAAGCTAACTACACAGTATTATGAGTTTAAGGATCAAGGACATTTTGGCTACCCCAGAGTAAAAAGAGAATTTCCAGAAATAATAGATGTATTGAAAACTAAGCTGAAAACTGTATAGTATCTAACTCTACTGCACGAAGCCTCTTAGATAAATCAGTTAATTCTTCCGCCAATCTTTCTAAAGGAACTGAGTGTGTCTTTCTATCAGAAACTGCTACTATAAAAAGTGGGGTTTCTCCGGTAAAGCTATCTCCGAAACCATGTTCCCCTTGAGCGATCTGAGTTGCTAACTCTACTTCTGCGAGTGCATAGCTGGCATCAGATATCATCTCCCTGTTAATGACAAATCCAGGAGGAAGATTGATTGCTGCTGGGTCAAATTCTCTGCTTCCTACATAGTAAACTGCCCTTGCAACATGAATTTCTCTAGGTCTCATCATTCCTTCAGCTGGAATTCTCCCAAGATAGGGCACTTGTAAAATTCCAGCTATTTCTTTTGCTTCTTGGTCTCCAACTCCGTCTGTATTCTCTACTTGAATGCCATGTGTTTGGGCAAAAAGCTTGGCTGCCCCACAACCTTCGTGGCTATATACTCCATGGACTCTACCTCTAAAATCTGATCCGATCTTATCCCGATAAAACAACCCCGAACCTGCTAAATGTACACCTCCCACAGTACCTTCGTCGATACATCGCAGAATTTGATCTTGTAAAGAGAATGCCCTACCTCTATCCGGTAGAGAATCGAATCTTCTTTGAAAGGTTCCTAGACCTCTTAATGGATCATTTCCCCCTGTTTCTGCCCAGCTTATCGCTCGTAGCATCTCTGTTTTCGCTGTATGTTCACCAGACATATTTATCCAATAAAAAAGCACTTGTTGTGCAAGTAGGTATTCTACCACCATATATTGTATTTTGTCACTATAAGTCAACTTGTAATCTGGTATATAATATTAGATTATGACAAAGGTGAACTTTAATATTAATGAGGTTATAGACTATGTTAGGCAAAACACTGTCCCTTCTAAAACGGGATTTATATGTGTGGATGGAAGATATCCTGCTAAATACTCTGGGATGCTTGCCCGTCCAGGAGGAAATTTTAGAGGGATTATGACTCTTCTTGCTTTAAGAAAAAGGCTAAAATTAACAATTGGTAAGGTAGTAGATAAGGCAGTCGAGGCTGTTGAGAGAATGGGGATTACTTTTAATATGCACACAGACTCTCATGCCAACCCTGATGATCTGGCTTCGATAGGCTGTGGGCATATAGCCAAAGCTGCAGATCCTAAAACAGCCCAGATGTACAAGGTTAATCCACAAGATGTAAAACTCGCTTTAACTTATTTAAGACTAAAACTTGAAGATAGAAAATACTACAGCATGGTGGAACTTGAAGGATCACATAAAGAAAAGGGGGTATTAGTAATAACTGGTAGTAAAAAAACTGTTAACCATTACGATTCTAAATCCGATCAAATGTATTTTGTTTATGATAAAACCCGGGATGAAGAGTATACAAAAAAATTATGGAAAAACTTTCAAATAAAAGGCCTGAAATTTGAAGAGTTTAAAAGATATTCAGATATGCAGCTTAATGCCACTTTGGAAAACTTAGCAACAGGCTTACCTGTTTATGAGGTAAATGCTGACAAGAAAGAACCTGAAGTCAAACTTGTAGGTATAGTAAACAATCCTTAACACTTTAGTGCTATGGATCTACTGTAGTTTGTCCTTGAGCAATCGGACCTGTGGAGGTTGTTGTAATAGCAGTTCCAGGAACCATAGCAGAAACTTCATTAGAAGCTGTGGCTGGACCGTTGTTATCACAAAATGCCCATACCTGGAAAAAATACCTGTTTCCTGGAACAAGATGGGTGACCATATACGTTGTATCAGACCCGCCATCTATATTTAAAGACCCCATATTGTAATTTCTACTGGAATGGCCAAAAACCAGGGCATAGCGGTTGGCACTGGTTGCCTGATTCCATCTCAGCATCATTGTGCCAGGGGTGGTACCGGGAGTAGCTGTTAAATTAGCAGGTGTACCTGCTGCACACTGAGCATTTGCTTGAGGGGTTAAGAAGACTATAGTAAACTCAAAAAAGATTATAAAAAGCGCGATAGCAGAAATAATCTTTAAAAAAGTACCCTCTATCTTCTTGTTCATAAGTAACGTATATTATCCAAACCAGTTTATAATTTAATCAGATTTCAGTAAGAAAACTGCATGTGAATTATATATGTTGACCTCCTCTAGAAATCTAAATAGATCACTCGCTAAGACCCTATAGTTTGTTTTGTACATGGCTCTATTGTATACTCAGCTTAAATGAGAACTGAGAGCCTAGCAGGCAGATTACCTTCTTTTCGTAACACTTTTAGAGCATTAGCTTTCGCGGAAACGGTCCTGCTTGCTGCATGCAGCACACCAATGGAACAAAATTATGTTATGGGTCATCCCTTAAAAGCCTGTATAGTTAATGAACTTTACGTACCTGCACGAATAGTCAGCGGTGCAAATGGTCAAGAAAAATCAATTGAACCTCAGTTAAGGTTAAGGCTCGCCTTAACAGAGAGCGGAGGGTATGCGAGTGTACTTTCTAGAGGCGAGCAAGCAGATAGAAATAGGCAAAGGTTTGACCAAGGCGACTTAGTTGAAGTTACCTTAATAGCATATGGACGGGGTAGAATAAAGGATTTAAGAAACAAATTAAAACGTGATTTGCTAGCAGGTACTTTGCACACAAATCCTAATCTTCCCGAAGATAGCACCTACACAAGAGCAGATATAGACTTAGTAGAAAAAGGCGGTTGTAGGTAGTATTGTGCCCTTCATGTACCTGCCTGCCGGTTTACCCGCCGTTAGGAGGGCAGGCAGGGAAGGCTTGTTGACAGGCAGTTGGTTCTGTAATACAATTTGTTACAATATGCAAAGAAGTATTATAAACATTTCAGTTCCGCAAGCTATGGCAAAAAGAATTAAAAAAGTAGCTAAAGAGGAAAACAGGACTCAAAGCGAGCTTTTAAGAGAGGCTTTTAGAAAATACGAATTTGATAGAGATTGGTTCAAAATTAGAGCTTGGGGTGCAGAAATAGCCAAAAAATTCAACATCAAAACAGATGAAGATGTTGAGAGAATTTTGGGATGAAAATAGTTTTTGACACTAATATTTACTTTGCCGCAGCCATTAAAAATACATTCTCAGCAGAAATTATTGACATAATATCAAAAAACAAAATATTTACTATTATCACCTCCGAAGAGATTCTGTTAGAACTCACTAGTAAGCTAAAAAATAAGCTCAAATTACCTCAAGAGGAAGTTAATCAACTGCTTAACAAAATTAGAACTATTACTGAAATTGTAACAATTACTGAAACAGTGTCGGTGATAACCCGCGATCCGTCAGATAATAAGATTCTGGAATGCGCCTTATCAGGCAAAACTGACTTAATAGTTACATTGGATCAGGATTTAATCCAACTTAAAAGCTTTAGGGGAATAGGTATAATCCATCCAAAAACTTTATCCTGGACCTTTCCGGAATATTTTAAGAATAAGGGTTGAATTTTTCCTTCCAAAAGTGCAAACTTCAGATATGAGTGATCATCTGGTAAAAAGAGCAAAAGAGATTATTGAGCAAATAATATATATAACAATTGCCACTTCTTCCAAGGAAAATATTCCTTGGAACTCACCGGTTTATTCAGCTTATGATGAAGATTACAATTTTTATTGGGCATCTTGGAAGGAGAATATTCACTCCAAAAATATTGCAGAAAATAATCAGGTTTTTATAGTAATTTATGACTCAACTGCACCTGAAGGTACAGGGGAGGGAGTTTACATTCAAGCTAAGGCTTACATGGTAGAGGAGGATGAGGAAATAAAGAAAGCTCTGAATTACTTATCTAAAAGAACTAACCAAAAACCTGCAGAGGGAGAAGAAAAAAAACTTACAGATCAATTTCCTAGAAGAATATATAAAGCAGTTCCTGAAAAATTTTGGGTAAATGGAGAGGGATTTATAAAAGGGAGTTACATTGATACAAGAACTGAAATTAATTTATTAGAAGACAAGAAGATCTAAATCCTTCAGCAGCTTTGCTAATTTCATCAGCACTATATAGAAAGCATCCTCAGGCTTTAAGTTATCTTTTAAAGCGGCTGGCGTTGAGAATAGTTAAACCCACAACCTTACCAACTTTTTTCCTTCTAACAATTCCATCCTCACCTTGTACAGAATCTTCAGCTTTCTGGGGTTTACCAAAGCTGACATATAAAACATCAGCTTCCTGATCATAATCTACAAATAATTTATCCTGCCCGAATTGGGCAAGTTTGACTAGATCCGAAGCAGCAATTTTTCCTGAGTTTACTATTCTTTGCTCCATAAAATCTCCCTTTTAAATAACCATTTACTATCTGTAGTTAAATAGGCTGTAAGGATAAATCCATCCTCCTTAGTAACTTCTTTAATATGCTACCACAATCCACATTCTCTTTCTAGGTAATTTACAAACTGCTAACAATTCTCCTACATCACCCTTAAAAATAACTTCCGGATCTCCAATGGCATTTAAAATTCTTTTATGCCCTTGAGGATTAATCTCTAAATGAGAGGTTATAATATGGTTCCACCGCTCATCAGTCAATCTAACCTTCACACCATTTTTAGAATTAACAGCGCCCAAAACCATATCCTCATATTAGCATAAATAATCTTAGGGAATTTCAGTTTAAAAAGGTACCTTGACGCCAAATCAGATTAGGCGCAAACTTCATACATCTTTCTTAAATCTATTATGCTAGAATAATTTTATGAAACAGATTCATTCAGTAATTTGGAAAGAAAATAAATGGTTTGTGGCTAAGGCTCTAGAGATAGAGGTAGCTTCTCAAGGCAAAACTGAAAAAGAGGCTTTAAGAAATCTAAAAGAGGCTGTCGAATTATACTTCGAAGACAACAAAAAAGCAGAGGTTGTACCTATTAAAAAACCAAAAATTCAGGATTTCACAATTTCCTTCAGTTAACTTATAAATGACCTAATTATCTGATATGCTTGTGGTGTTATGCCAAAGTTATACTCAGCGAAACAAGTGTTGTCAGCTTTAAAAAGAGCTGGTTTTTCTGAGATTAGTCAAAGGGGTAGCCATATCAAGCTAGTAAAAAATAAGCCAGGTGCAACTCTAGTTGTTATTGTTCCAAATCACAAAGAAATAGCCTTAGGCACCTTTCGTAGTATCCTCAGACAAGCTGATTTAAGTAAAGGAGAACTTGAGAAACTTGTCAAATAACTCCATTTGAAACCTAATCAGATTAGGATAAATTGATTTTAATCCTATAATCTTGTAAAATTTGCCGATATGTCAGCAGAACAACCAACTTCACAACAGGAAGCAATCGATGCCTGGACTGGAGTATACCGTGCCTTTGTTTATCGTAGTCATATGACGCCAAAGGAGATGGTGGCATTTGGTTTTAACACAGATAGAGTACCAGAAACCAGACATATCAATGACGGAGTTATCACTACCATGCCTGTACTACATTTTCCAAATACAAGACTACCCAGGGTTATGGTCTTGATGATTCTCCAACAAAACATTACTCTTGCCACATCATCCTGTATTGCCCACTGGGTAGACGACAAACCAGTTATTGAACAGGTACAATTTTCACTCGGTCAAGGTGTTGACCTAACTCATGATGCTTTAGTACGCTCACTGATTGCTACAGGTATAAGGCTAGAGCAACCTGACGAATCTTTATAATATCTCTACTTGACACTAAATTAGACTAGGTACAGGCTTTTAAAATTTAATCGTTGAAAACTCACTGAAAATTAAAAATTAGAAATTGGAAATTTAAGAAGTCTTACTTGACCTCATCAATGGTTCCCTTCATGTAGAAGGCTTGTTCACTCTTGGAGTCATGTTTACCCTCAACTATTTCCTTAAAAGATCTGATTGTATCTTTGACAGACACATATTTTCCCTTAATTCCTGTAAATGCTTCACCTACAAAAAAAGGTTGGGTTAACATTCTTTGAATTTTTCTGGCCCTTGTAACAGTTAGTTTATCCTCATCAGACAACTCTTCCATACCTAAAATTGCAATAATATCTTGCAACTCTTTGTATCTTTGCAAAACTTGTTGAACTTTTCTGGCTACTTCATAATGCTCCTGGCCTACAATTTCCGGAGTTAAAGCCCTGGAAGAAGAGGCTAGGGGATCAACTGCCGGATATAACCCTTGCTCTGCTAAGGATCTTTCCAAAGCAATTGTAGAATCCAGATGTGCAAAAGTGGTGGCAGGAGCCGGATCCGTATAATCATCTGCAGGCACATAAACTGCCTGCACAGAGGTAATAGAACCTTTTTTAGTAGAAGTAATCCTTTCCTGCAGCTGCCCCATCTCTGTTGCCAGAGTTGGCTGATAACCTACAGCAGATGGAATACGGCCAAGTAGCGCTGATACTTCAGAACCTGCTTGAGAAAATCTAAAGATATTGTCAATAAAAAGCAGCACATCTTTGCCTTCCTCATCTCTGAAATATTCTGCCATTGTCAATCCGGAAAGTCCCACTCTTTGCCTGGCTCCTGGTGGCTCATTCATCTGCCCGAAAACCATGGCAGTTTTGTCTATAACTCCCGAATCCTGCATCTCTGTATATAAATCGTTTCCTTCTCTGGTTCTTTCTCCCACTCCTGCAAAAACAGAATATCCTCCATGCTCTGCAGCAATGTTTCTGATAAGCTCCTGGATTAGAACAGTTTTTCCAACTCCTGCTCCGCCAAATAATCCAACCTTTCCACCTTTAACAAACGGGGCCAGCAAATCAATAACTTTTATTCCTGTTTCAAAAACCTCAGAGGCAGTGGATTGATCGGCAAATGGGGGAGCGCTTCTATGGATCGGCCACCTAAGTTTAACCTTTACCTCGGCCTTTTTGTCTATAACATCACCTAATACATTAAACAATCTTCCTAAAACCTCTTTACCAACAGGCACAGAAATTGGAGCACCGGTGTCGGTAACAGAGGTACCGCGCTTCAACCCATCAGTAGTCCCCATTGCCACAGCCCTGACAGCCCCCTCACCCAAATGCTGCTGGGTTTCTAAAACCAACCTATCTTTACCTATGGCTGTTTCCAAAGCACTGTAAAGCCCCGGAAGTTTATTTTCCTCAAACTGCACATCTACAACTGGTCCAATGATTTGTAATACTGTTCCTTTATTCATAATTTATTCCATTGCTACTGCTGCTGTTGCTATTTCTAAAATTTCTTTGGTTATCGCATCCTGGCGGGTCTGATTATATGTTAACTGCAGATCTTCAATCAACTCCTTTGCATTGTCTGTGGCATTTTTCATGGCAATCATCCTGGCAGAATGTTCAGAAGCTTTAGTTTCCAAAAGCGCCTGATAAATCTTGATCTCTACAAAATGGGTTAAAAGCTCATCCAATAGCTCATCAGGATTAGGTTCTATCAAAAATTCTCCGTTGCTAATTTTTAGTTCTGCAGCTTCTATTGGCAACACCTTCACTTTTGTTGCTTCCTGTCTTAAAGTAGACACAAAGTGAGGATAAATTACATAGGCCTCTCCGATCTCACCAGCCATAAACGAATCAATTAACAACTTAGCCAGCTGTTTAGCTTGTCTGAAAGTTATAGCATCAGTATTTTCAAAATCAGCTTTTAAATCCTTTCCGGTTCTGGCCACAAAACTTCTACCTTTTTTACCGATTGTGTAAAACAATGTCTTTGTTGGAAAATTAGCAGACATTAGAGATCTGACAATATTGGTATTTAATGCTCCAACCAGACCTTTATCTGTAGACAAAACTACCACTCCAGCAGTTTGGGAACCGTCTCCGGAAAGTAACAGATGATCCTCAGGGTTAATCCTGGGAAGTAATCTGGAAAGTGATTCTATTAAATTTCCCGAATAAGGCCTGCCGTTTACAGCCTGGTTTTGGGCTCTTCTCATTTTAGTCGCCGCCACCATCTGCATGGCTTTGGTAATCTGGCTGGTATTTTTGACAGATCTTATTCTGCGTCTTAGTTCTCTAGTACTTGCCATAGGTTTTTGTAAACTCCTTAGTAGTTTTTTCCAATTCCTTAACCATTCCTTCATCCAAAACCTTTTTCTCTGCTAACTCACTTAAAAGTTTTTTACCATCTTTAGATGGCAAGCTTTGCTTATTTCTCAGTTTTAAGTGTTGTATATATCTTTGCTCAAATTCCTTAACCCTTTCTATTTCCACCTCATCTAAATATCCATTAGTCACAGCCCAAAGTACTACTACCTGTTCTTCAACTGGGACAGGGGAGTAGGGAGGTTGTTTTAATACCTCTGTGATCCTTTTTCCTCTCTCTATCTGTTGTTTTGTTCCTGGATCTAAATCTGAGGCAAATTGGGCAAAAGCTGCTAGCTCTCTAAATTGGGCTAAATCAAGCTTTAACCTTCCTGCCACAGATTTCATAGCTTTAGTTTGGGCAGCACCACCAACCCTGGAAACAGATAATCCCACATTTAGTGCCGGTCTAATCCCGGCAAAAAACAAGTCTGTCTCCAGATAAATCTGCCCGTCAGTAATAGAAATAACATTTGTAGGAATGTAAGCAGACACATCACCTGCTTGAGTTTCAATAATAGGTAAAGCTGTCAAAGATCCTCCACCATAATCTTTATTCAGCCTGGCAGCCCGCTCTAACAGCCTGGAGTGAAGATAAAACACATCTCCCGGATATGCCTCACGTCCGGAAGGCCTCCTTAAAAGTAGCGACATCTGCCGGTATGCCCAGGCATGCTTTGACAGATCATCGTAGATAATCAAAGCATCTTTTCCCTGGTCCATAAAATACTCGCCCATAGCCACACCGGAGTAGGGGGCAATATATTGCATGGTCACAGGATCAGAGGCTGTGGCTGCAACAATTATAGTATGGTCCATAGCTCCGGCTTCTTCCAGCTTTGCAACAAGCTGTGCCACTTTGGAGGTTTTTTGACCGATCGCTACATAAATGCAAACCACGTCTTTTTGGTTAATGATGGTGTCGATTGCTATGGTAGTTTTCCCGGTGCCACGATCACCAATAATTAACTCTCTTTGCCCTCTACCAATAGGGATAAGTGCATCTATGGCTTTAATTCCGGTCTGAAGTGGGGTGGTAACAGATTGTCTGGTGATAACTCCGGGTGCAATCTTTTCCACAGGATAAGAGGTTTTTGTCTTGATTGGCCCTTTACCGTCAATCGGATTACCCAAAGCATCAACCACCCGGCCGATTAAAGCATCCCCCACAGGCACTTGTAAAACTTTTCCGGTTGTTTTAACTTCATCACCTTCTTTAATCTTGGTAAAATCCCCCAACACTACAGCACCAACGTTGTACTCTTCCAAATTAAGAGCCAAGCCGAAAACCCCGCCACCAAAATCAATCATTTCTGAGGCCAAAACATCAGAGAGTCCTTCAATACGGGCCACTCCGTCACCAACTTCAGTAACCTTTCCTACATTTTGTCTGACAGCTTTTAGTTTTAAGCCTTTTATTTCCGACTCAATTTGATTTATTAGATCTGCCATGGATTACCTCCTTTACCTGTTGGATCTTACCTACCAATGATTCATCCCAAATTTCATCCCCTAACCTTAACTTAAATCCACCCAAAATCTCAGGATTAATATTTACTAACACTTTGGTAATTTTTGCCTTTTTTTCAACGATCCTTTTCATTTTCATGACTTGAATGGGGGAAAGGGGGATGGCTGACTCAATATACATAGTAAACTGTCTTTCTTTTCTTTTTAACTGTTTTAGGTATTCAGACAAAGCCCAAATAGCTTGAGGTTTTGGAGCAGATTTTACACTTTTAATGGATTTTATAACTTGATTTTCCACTATTTTTCCGTCTTTAAAACTTAAGTCTACCAGCTTTTTAATTAACTTTTGTAATTGTTTATCCTTCTTCATGACATACCTCTAACTGTCTTTTCTATAATTTCTTTTTGATCCGATGTTTTTAAAACCTTTCCTGTCACTTTTTCCATACCGAGTGCCACAATATCTCCTAGTTTACTCATCAATTCCTGTTCCATTTTTTCGACAGCTGCCCGGGCTTCTTCCTGGCCTTTTTTAATTATTTGAGCTGCCATCTGCTCTGATTGTACCTTACCTTCCTCCTTCATCACCTCAATTTCTTTCTTTGTTTCATCCAACATTTTTTGGACATCTAAAGAGGCCTTTTCCAAAATTTTATTTTTGGCTTCTTCAGTTTCTAATAATTTCTTTTCAATTTCTTCAGCGTTTTTTAAACTCTCTTCAACTCTTTTTCTTCTTTCATCTAATACCTTTAATACAGGTTTATACAAAAACCTCTTTAAAATAAAAAGAAGTATTAAAAAATTGACCACTTGCGCAGCCAAAAGTACTGGTTGGACTCCAAACTGGCTTAAAATATCCATAAAAATTAGTTTGTAGGTTTTAGGTTGTAGGTGGTAGTAATCAACTACAGCCTACTCACTACCCACTACAACCTACTGAGTAAATGCTATAACTAAAGCGTAAATAGCAATAGCTTCGGCAAAAGCCATTCCCAAAAGCATTGCAGGTAATATCTTACCTTGAGCTTCCGGATTTCGGCCAATTGCTTCCATAGCTTTGGCACCAATAAATCCGATTCCCAGTCCCGGACCTAAAGCTCCTAAGCCGATAGCTAATGCTGACGGTAAACCTTCCGGCATATATACTCCTTTCTTTAATGTTGCTCAGCGTGTTTTTCTGACAATAACACCATAAACACCAGTGTTAACATCATAAAAACAGCTGCCTGTACAAATCCTACAATAATCTCCAAAAAATAAAAAGGGAGAGGTATGATAAAGGCAAAAATCGATGCAACTGTTGCCAGTACTACCTCACCTGCAAATATGTTACCAAAAAGCCGGAAAGAAAGCGATACTATTTTTGTTACCTCTCCCACCAATTCTAAAATCCCCACAAAGAGAAAAATAGGATTTAGCGTAAACCATTTTTTCAGATATTCAACAAGTCCTAAATAGTAAAGTGCAAATCCATGAGTGGCAACAGCAGATGTCAGCGCCAGCCCCAAGGTCATATTTAAATCAGAGTTAATAGAGCGCAAAAGCGGCTCGCTTTTATAAGTAATAGTTGCAAAACCTGGAAAAAGTCCTAGTAAGTTCCCGAACAAAATATACAAAAAAAATGTCATAACAATTGGGAAAAAAACTTTAGCCCTTTTATGGGCAAGTTCTTCAACGGTTGTATATCCTACCTCGATAATATATTCAAAAAAGTTTTGTAATCCAGAAGGGATTACTTTTATCTTCCAAGTGGTAATAATACTTACTAAAATCAAAATAACCATTACCATCCAAGAGACAAGCAAAGTATTGGTTACAGGCAGTATCCCCAGATAGCCTAATACTTCAGGTTCCAAAACAATATGATTTTCCATATATCAATATAAATTTTAAAATGTTATCCTTCGGTTAACTAAAAAAGTATTGTACTCAAATTACATTGTTAACGCAATCCATTTGATATAATTTACAAGACATCTTTTATGCTCCAAAGCAGTGTATCCAGAGTAGTTTTATTAGTAACTCTAATGTTTTTAATTACCGCAGTAGCAGTAAATTTGCAAAGAAAACAACCAGAAGAAAAAAGGGGTGGATCAAGTCAGATATCAGATCAGAAAACAGCCAATGTTAAAACTCATCCTCTAAGGATTGAGGAGATGAGAAAAAAAGACTATCCAGGAGGCGATATTGCAATTGAGCAAGAGTTAGAACCAGGAAGTAACTATAATCGCTATATTGTTTCATATAAATCTGAAGGGTTAAAAATTAATGCTTTACTAACTGTTCCGCAAGAAGAACAACCTCAAGAGGGTTTTCCTGTAATTATTTTCAATCATGGCTATATTCCCCCAGAACAATACCGCACTACTGAGCGCTATGTTGCTTATTTAGATAGTTTTGCAAAAAATGGCTATATAGTACTAAAGCCTGATTATAGAGGACACGGAGACTCAGAAGGAAACCCCGAAGGAGCATATTTTTCTCCTGCTTATACCACAGATATTCTAAATGCTCTCTCTTCCATAAAAAAATACGAGGATGTCAATCCTGAAAAGATTGGAATGTGGGGTCATTCTTTAGGTGGACATATAACTTTACGCTCAATGGTAGTTTCAAAAGATATAAAAGCAGGGGTAATTTGGGGAGGGGTAGTAGGATCATATTCTGATATGTTTGATAGGTTTTTTAGAAACTCGCCCTGGTCACCATCAGCTAAGGAACAACAAACGCGAAGGCTAACTAGACAAAGGTTTATTGATGAGTATGGTACGCCAGAGCAAAATCCCCAATTTTGGAATTCTATTTCTCCTAACAGTTATTTAGCAGATATCTCAGGACCAGTACAACTTCATCATGGTTTATCAGATGAAACAGTACCCTGGCAACTATCCGAAAATTTATATAACAGTTTAAAAAGCCTTGGAAAAGAAGTTGAATTTTTTAACTATCAAAATGGAGACCATAATCTGTCTTCTCCTAACTTTGAGGAAGCAATGGAAAGATCAATAAGCTTTTTTGATAAGTATTTAAAGAGTTAATTCTGTCATTTATTTGCTAATTTTCTAAATATTTAAATTCATAATTTAACCCTATAGTTTGAATTCTGTCTATAAATAAGTTAAAATATATGCTTATGATAACTGAGATTCCCCGAATCATAAGGTATGAAGCAAGAAAAAGATTGAGTGAAGCTACAAATGTTAGGACAGCTCTGAATATAATTAATACATCTCCAGCAGATTTTGCTCAGAGAACCGCAGAGCTGGAAGCAGCAATTTTACAAACAGGTTCTCTTTTTGGAAGAAACAGATTAAATCCTAGACTCTATCGTGATATAAGCGCCTTAAAGCTTCAATTAGGAGCTGATCATCCCCATACGCTTGATGAGTGGGTGGGTATGTACCAAGAAGGCTTAAAAGGTGAAGCTTTTGCTGCTACGCCGCGGTTTTTTGATGGTACATACGCCAGATTAAACAGATTAATTGTAGCCAAAGAAAACCCATTTACGTTTGCAACTCAAATTCAAAACCCCAATCAACTTGCCTCTGGTCTCTTACTTGAAGGCTATGGGTTTTTTCTTGGACAATTTCATGGAAATCCTGAAATTGCCCGTACTACGGTCCTTGCATTAGAGGCATGTTTACTTTTACATTTCCCAAAAGCAAGTCTGCTATCAGATGTAATTTGTTGGATGAAAGAAGAAAAGGCAGATTTTCCTTCCGGAATAGCAAAAAGACTAGCTAGAATGTAACTTACTCAAGTTTTTCTCTTTGAGTTCTAAGGTAAAGAAACCATTGTTCAAAAAAGGCAAACAAGCTTTTAAATGGTGCCTCAATAATGTAATCAAATAAAAATAAAAAGATATTGATTTGCGAAATCCCCATAGTTAGATTTCTTCCGGCTTGTATAAAAGGCATAAAGAAAAAGTCAAAAAGCACCTGATTTATTCCTTCTTTCTGATCTTTGATAGTGTAAACATGGGCTGTTTGGTTAATCCTGTAAGCCAAAAATGAAACTATTGCCAAAAAGAAAACAAACACCCCTTGGCTTACTGCATTAAAATGAAGTTTTGTCAGAATAAAAATGGTTGCCCCAAAGCTGATTGTAAAAGCGATCATCCACAAAGCCACAAATAAAATATCGAGTAAAGGGTCCACTTTCTTGGCAGTCTTTTTTAAGATTAATTTATGATCCAGCTGAGGCCGTTCCTGATATAAAATCCTATGGATTTTGTCTAAGATTTTTTTTGTGTTTTCTTTTCCAGGGGTTTTGATAAAAACTCCAGCCAGAGTCATCAACCCTGGAGGCACTAGGGTATTTAAAAGAATTGAGGGCCAAAATATCTTTCCATAAATTAGGCTTTCAAAAGCCCCTTCAACTGCCAAGGTAAAAACCATCTTTGTCACAAAGATAAAGATCACGCTTCTGACAACTGCTCTTTTGACCTTATCAACAATGCTTTTATAGCGGCTGGCAGCAGCATCAATAATTTGCCGGTCAAACTCATCTTCATCGCTGACTAAAAAGCGGGCTTGACCTTTATTGTTGCGTAAAACATCCTCCAAAATATAGAAAGGAGGAATTTGGTTTCTGACATATGAATAAATCCTATCTTTTAAAGGATAGTTAAGCTGCTTGTTTATTTCATTGAACCCATCCAAAAAATTATCTGCAACTTGTTCAACATTGTCATCAGTTAACTTACCAAAGTACTGACAAAATAGATGGTACCGCAAAAGTGCCAAATCCTCTTTGGCATAAGCGCGTCTGACAGCAATAAAAACCTGAGCGTTTTTTGTTTCCTCACTATCATCGGTAATTTCAATATCATCCTGAAAAATCTGATAGATGAAATTACTCATCAGCTCTTTATATCTTTCAGGACGGAGTACATCCTCAATATCAGAAGACATCAGCTGCAGAATCCACTCTCTTATCTCTTGTCTATTTAAAATCTTAAGGGAATATAGATGCTCCTGAAGCTTTAAAAACCTAGATATTATTTTTTCTACATCGGCAACGATAGTTTCAGGAACGCTGCTATCTGGAAAATACCTGGCCCAGACAAGCTCACGGATCAAAGGTCCTGCCACATATTTTCCGTTACCACCAAGTAAAAATCTCCTCTTTAGAATTCTTTCTATAGAGGATCTTAAAATAACCTCATCTTCTCTATAATCCATGGCGGTGCGGATTTTTTCATACCAGCTGGCAATTTCGGCTACAACTGAGTTAACAGAAATTTTCTTTTCTTCTGACTCCTTAACTTGTTTGTCAAAGGAAGAAATTAGTAAACTGGCAAGCTTTGAAAGCGTACGTGACTCATTCATACTTAAAGAAGGCAGGATGCCAGCAGGAAATTTTTATGTTCTGCTACTGTATTTTTGGGCAAGAGCTTAAAAAAGTCAAACTTTGATGCTTGATGGTTTAGCATTATATCTTTTGTTACAGGTTTAACAAGATAGACTAAAGATACTGCATGCTCAGCAATTTTTGGATTATTTAAAAATTCTATAGATCCTAAAAATTTTTGTATATTAACATCTATACCCAGTTCTTCCTTTGCAATTCTTTCAACTGCACTTTCAAGACTTTCTCCATAAAGTACCGTACCTCCTGGTAAATGCCAAAAGCCTTTTCTTGGCTCAATATCCCTTAAAGTCAACAACAGCCCAGTACTATCTTTAATTACTAAATCCACACACAGCCTGGGTACTTTTGAATAAATTGCTTTGTAGTCCTTAAAAGGAAGCTTTATTACACTCATTGGCCAATAATATCATAATAGATTCTTGTTTTGTTTTGCATAAAAAAGTAATATACAGCTATGACATCAGAGGAAAAATACAATTTAATTACAAGAAATTTAGAAGAGGTTCTAACTTCAGAAGAACTAAAAGCCTTAATAGATTCAGGCACACCTTTAAAACATTACATCGGCTTAGAAATTTCTGGGAAGGCACATGTAGGGTGGGTCTTTATGATGATGAAATTCAAAGACTTGCAAGATGCGGAGGTGGAAACAAATGTCCTGTTAGCTGATTGGCATACCTGGTTGAATAAAAAACTAGATGGCACACTGGAGACTGCCAAAAGGCTAGGGCGCGATTATTTTGAGCAAGCATTAAGGGCATGTGCAACTGTCGCCGGTGCAGATCCGGGCAAAATCAACTTTATTTTAGGGAGTGAGTTTTACGAAAAAATGGGTTCAAAATATTGGGCTTTGGTAATTAAAGTAGCCAAAGCTACCACCGTTTCCAGGATGATTAGATCCACCACTATTATGGGCAGAAAAGAATCTGAAATATCCGACACTGCCATGTTAATTTATCCAGCCATGCAGTCTGCTGATATATTTGCTTTAGGGATCAATATTGCTCATGCCGGAACTGACCAAAGAAACGTTCATGTTGTGGCAAGGGAGGCAGCACCAAGCTTAGGGGAGAAAAAACCTGTTGCCATACATCATCACCTTTTACAAGGGCTTTTAACACCAACTTTCACCACCGATGAAACTGGAAAAAAAGTTTTGGATTTGGAAGCAACCAAAATGAGCAAATCCAAACCGGATACTGCTGTTTTTATTACGGACTCACCAGAAGAGATCAAAAGAAAGGTTAATAATGCTTATGCACCGGAAGGGGAAGTGGAATTTAACCCTATCTTAGACTGGACAAAACATTTAATTTTTTACTATGAAAATTCCAGCCTAACAATTAAACGCCCTGAAAAGTGGGGAGGGAATTTAACTTACACCTCTTATAAGGATTTAGAAAAAGACTATGCAGAAAAAAAACTCCACCCCCAGGATCTGAAGGTGGCTGTGGCAGAGTGGCTAATCGAAAAATTAGAACCTGCAAGAAAATATTTTGAAGACCCTGTCAAAAAATCTGCCTTAGAGGAAATAGAACTCCTTACAGCAAAAATCTAGGACCTTGCTATCATCTCCATTGGATTGGCTTGAAGTGAAGCTGTAACAAAACCCACCATTACCCCACCGCCAATTGCACCTTGATATAACACAGCTTCATGAAGCACAAGTCCAGGATCTACTAATCCTGTATGCATGGCTAAAGCAGACCCAAGAAAGGCTCCTGCACCTACTACGGTCCAATCTATTACGGTCCGCCAAAATCTCCTGGCACCTCTATAAGTATCAACAGGCATAGTTGAAAACAGGCTTTCTGGCCTGTACGCAATTGGTGCATCTGCTTCTATAGTACTCATCTTTTGACTTCCTTCTAAAATTAATTTATATATCTTTTCTTTTTAAAAAGCAAATATTATAATATAAGCAGAGCTTGAAATACTCTCTATGCCCGGAATATAAAAGTATGATGTATTCAAAAAAGTTTAGAATTTTTTGGATTGTTTTGTCAGTAATTGCAGGGATATCAATCCTGCTGTTTTCACTACTGCCACTTTTAACCTCGATTTAAGGCTAGGTTAACCAGTTTAAAAACTGCAAAAAAGCACAAATCAATTATCAAAGGCAGGAGCATATATAAACTAACCATTTTAAAAAAGATATAAACAGAGGAAAAATCAACAAGTTTTAGCCAACTGTTAGGAATTGATTGTCCTGTGAATAAAAATGCCCCAAACAGTATTACTCCAACAACTACCAAAGCACCAAGAAACACTAAAGCCCCCTCTATATCTTTTTTACTGGAAAACATAGTGTTAGAAACCTCAAAGAGTCCATAAACAACCGAAGAGATAATCAACCAGGAAGATAAATTTTTTAAAGTATCAAGGTTGAAAAAAATTATAAAGGTAATGGTGGCAATCCCTACTAAAACCGGAGCAACTCCTATTAAAATTCTTCTAAAAGGGTCTGTTTGGCCAACTTGGACACTTCCCAGTTTGACTCCTTTATCTGTTATCTCAGGGATCACTTCTAACTCGCCAACAGGGACCATCAAAACTCCGGCTATTAAAAGATGAGCAAGCTCATGCATTATTGTCCCAGGCAAAAAAACTACAGCCAAAATATTAACAGTAAATGAATGGTTATACTTGCTTATTTTTAGAAGAATTACGGATAACTCTTTTATCAAATTTTTAGATAAGAAATACAACAAAAACAACTCAAGTAAAAACACAAAAACAAATAACATGTGTTTTAAGTATAAATAGCGGGTTTCCTGTTGACAACATATTATTATTAGTGAAATACTGGAATTAAGTATGAATAAGGAGGTGAAGTTTTTTGGATAACCAAATTCCACCAGAAGTTAGGGGCTATTTAGACAATCTATTAACAGAGGCAGGTATCACTGCTGCAGACGGGAATATGCACAAGCAGCTAATCGATGATTTATATGTCAGACTTGATAATTTCCTGTCTACAACTATTTTGGATAATTTGCCCCCTGAACATTTAGACCAATTCAGCCAAATGGTGGACCAAAAAAGGCCACAACAAGAAATTCAACAATTCTTAAAAGAAAAAATTCCCAACTCAGAGGATGTGTTTGCCAAAGCTATGTTGGATTTTAGGGATTTATATCTTGGGAATACAGTTATTTCTACACCAGTTACAAACTAGTAATGAACGGCCAACCAACAGAAAACCCTGTCTCAGTTCAAGATATAGAAAGTCATCCTGGTAAAATTAACACCCCGGAAATTCCTAGCCGGCAACAAGTCAAAAATGCTCTACGTTTTGGACTAACAAAAATTGAGGGGCTTTTAAATAACCCAAGTTTGCTTGCAGACCCCAATCAAACAGGTAAGATAAACAAGGCAAGACATGCTTATGAAGCTATCCAAGGCGCTTTTGCACCCCACCCGGATAGCAGCAATCAACCTGATCCTAAAAATAAAGCTGATATCGCAAAGGGCGGGTTTAGTTTTACAAACAACTTTACAGATCCCCAAACAGGGCAAGCTTTCAGCCAAAGTGAGGGTGTTCCGATTGACGGGCTTCTTGAACTGTTAAACGAGGAAGCTCTTTTTACAACTAATAAAAATGAGAGGAAGAAAATTCAAAATGCAATTAAAGTTTTAAAAGCAAGCAGTAAGGCTTATAAAGAGGTGCATCCTGATGCTCACGATGAATCAAGTCCACAATTTAAAGCCCGTTTACAACAAGAGGCGTATTTTGCATATCAGGATTCCAGAAAAAGAGGAGAACCAGATAAAGACTGGCTTGAGGTTGCCAAGCCTGCATTGGAGGCAAGAAGGGAGCTGGTTGATCCAGATACTCTGCAACCTGTCAAACAGCCTGCTGCCCCCTCCCCAGCTCCTGCAGCTTCTGCTCCAGGCGGCGCACCTGCTGCAGCTCCTGCACCTGTTGACACCCCAGGAAGACCAGGAGTAGAACCATCTCCATCTTCTCAGCCAGAACAAAGAGAGGTTGAAATAAATATTACCAGAAATACAGACGTTATTGAAAAAGTTTTGCACCTGGACGCACAAAAAGAGGTAGAAAAGTTTTTGAAGTTTAAAGGCTGGAGGGATATTTGGAGAATTCCCTCAATGATAGGAGTAAGACTCGGCAGAGGTGGAGCGGTTAATCTAATGTACGAAAAGATGAGAAAATCATTTTTTGATGGCTCTCCAGTGAGAGGCCTCTCTCAAGAAGCTGCACAAAGACTAAATGATCTAAGACACAGTACCGATGCGCAACAGCAAGCAGTGTTGGGCAGATTAAAAGCAAATCAAACTCTAAATGGAGAGCAAATTATTACACTAGATAAAAACACTCCTGAACAAAATGACTTAAGAGGCAAAATTATTAAAGACATCCTTACCCCTATTGTTACTGGTAATGTTCCTCAAAATGAAGCTGAAATTAGACAAAGAAAAGAAGATGTTAGAAGGCAGTTAACTCAGTTTGTCCAAAACAATATGGATAATCCTTTAATCAGGCAACTATTTGGTAATCAAGCTGAAAGTTTTGGGCAGATTGCTGATTATTTTGCAACAGATCTTTTGGAAATGGGGCTAAAGCTCAAAGATAATCTGGCAAAACACCAGGAAGGAGCTGACCAAATTGATGCTTATGTCACCATAAGGCTTGCAAATGCAAGATTTGCCGGTAATACCGAAAACCTCACAGCCACAGATAAAACTGTTGCCTGGGCAAGAAGAAGACGGGCTGAAAGTTTAGTAAAGGGCGGCGACAGTCTGCTGGCAGGAACAATTCTAAACCCTCTGTTTGTGGGAGCAGCGGTTTCGCTGGGGGCAGATGGGCTGCTAAAAGCTGCAAATGGCGGGGTGAGGATAGGCGCTGTAGTTGGAGGCACAGCTTTAGCAGGACCATTAGGAGGATTAATTCTTGGTGCGGTTGCAGGAGGAGGAGTTGTAGGGTTAAGAAGACTAGGAGAGGTCGCACATCAGCAAAAAATGCATGCAGCAGAGGTTGCTTTAGGTGGAACAGTACCTGATATGCAGGCAAATGGAGGGCTATGGGGAAGACTGCGTGGTACAGAAAGAAGGCGGGATATGGAAAGATCCCGCTACCAAACCTTTTCTGCAAAGCAACTGCTTGATGGCGGAGGTCAAAATCATCTCCAAGCGGGAGTTGATCAATTACTCACATTGGATTTATCCAACACGACCAACCAGCAAGAAGTAGCAAGAAGAATGCAGGAAATTAGAGTAAGACTTATTAGAGGAAGAAGAGAAAAAAGTGAGTATATAACTTACGGTAAAAATTATGTTTTAGCAGATCAGGAAGTTGCTCAGTTGGTTGATGCTGCAGCAAGGCTTGAGCAAAAGTTAAGGTCCCAGATTACAGATGCGGCACAACTTAATACTTTACTGTCAGAGCAATTTGATGTTGTTGACCAGGAAATCAGTGATGACAAAAGAGCAAAAAATGGAGCAGCAAGAAACTACAGAGTCCGCCAGGCAGCTGGAGCAACAATTTTTGCATCTACCTTAGGATTTGCAGGAGGACTGGCTGTCAGGGGTGTTCAAAACATGATGGATGGAAGGGGCTTTTTTGAAACCAGGTGGACACCTACAAGAGCACCTGGATTAGCAAGGGATACTTTCAAACAAACTTTTGATAATCCTAAAAATTACGACCTTAACAATGATCTGACTTTAGCAACAAACTATGGAGCGGATAATGGGCACAATGCACATTTTATAGACAGGGCTACCGGGCAGACAATTGCCGGTCCTCCGGTGAGGGTTACCTCAGAAGGCTCACTGGTTATTTCAGGAGCTGAAGCCAGCCTTGATCCAAAAATTAAAAATTTAGTAACTGATACAGGATGGACAAGAGAAATCTATGATAACCCTGATTTTAATATTCATCAAAAGATTAAGAATTTTGCCAGCTCACCGGAGCAGGACTTAACTTTTATCCACGGAAGCTCAATTGTGGATTTGAACAAAGACCGTGGCTCTGTTTCTATTTTTCTGGGTAACCCTGATATAAAAAGCCCTGATAATGCTTGGATTGTGGGCCATTTTGACCAGGAAGGAGCTTTGTCTTTTGACCCGCAGGATCCGGCTAATGCAAATGTTAACTGGGACAGTGTCCAATCCAGGCTCAAAACAGAAGGATGGGCAATTGAGTCTAAGCAATTTGAAACACCTCCTGGAATAAGATATGAGAAAAGTCCCGATAAGATTGTTGATAAAGATTTTTTTGGTTTTATAAGAGAACATAAAGAAATTGGGGAGGTAGACCGGGCCAGACGTGATCTTTGGCATGATAACGACACCATAAGAAGATTTGCTGACGGCAGACCAGCAGGCAGTAAGGATACTGGCAATATAATTGGAATAGACGGCAAAGAACTGCAATTTCATCACAGGGTAAAAGATGGACAAGTTGAGCTGGACTTTTCCCAGATGAGATCACAGCTTCTGCCTGATGGAAAAAGAGGGGTAAACTGGGATTTTTCCATTGATTCACAATACGGCAGGCTTGCAAAAGATATTTCTCAAAATGGTTATCGAAATTTTGAGATTTTAATTACTCCTGATCATGCAGCTGATGAGGCAAGACAAGTAGTGGTAATTAATGCCCAAACCCATCCGGAGCTTATGCAGGGAAAACTTAATTTAGATGCTAACTCTCCTTTAACAAAAGCTTTATTTAATCTGGATCAAAATGGAAATCCCATTAGGAACAAATGGGGAAACTTTCAGAATGTAGAATTTATTGAGGTTGCGCATGTTGAAAAAAGGCCGGATGGATCCATGGTAAGAACTATACTTTCAACAACAGTTGGTCCGGGGGAAGTTCAAAAGATTCCAACTACTATTCCGGGGGAGGCAATTCCTATTCCTGAGCCCAGACCGCCTCACGAAGGGTTTAAGCTTACCCCGCCTGAAGCAATTAAATATATCCCACCTTTACCAGCAGAAATACCTGCAGATAAGCTCTGGGCAACCCCTTTTGCCCCATATCACCCTCTACCATTTGAAGAAAGACTTATACCTCCTGGCTCTCTTTATGGAGGCAGGCCAAGAGAGGAAATTTTGAAAATCTTAGCAAAAAATAGATCTAAAACATTAAAGCAAAACCCCAATGCAAAACTAAATTCATACCAAGAAGCACAGATGTATTTTGAAAAGCAGAATCCAGCATATTATCAAGAAATAAAACAGTTAACAGGACAGATTAAAGAAGAACCTTCGGTGAACTTAAAGGCTATAGTTTGTATTCCGGTAGCAGGACATCAAGAAGGAGGAAATATTTATAACTCTTTGGCAAATTATCTACCTCAGGATGCTTCTAAGGACCAATATGAGATCTTGCTTTTTGTAAATTACCCACAAACTGATAAACAAGGAGAACCAGTCAAACCCGATAACACCTTATCAGAAATAGAACGATTTAGAAAAGATCATCCTGATGTGCCTATTAGAGTGGTAGTTAAAGCGCTCCCTATAAAGCAGGCAAACATTGGCACTATCAGAAAGTATTTAAATGATATTGCACTTTTTAGGCAATATCAGAGAGGTCCTAAAGCAGAAGATATAATCTTAATAAGTAACGATGCAGATAACAAAGGTATTGCTCCAACATATTTAAGTAACTTCATTCAGAAGTTTGAACAAAACCCGCAAGTAGATGGAATGCTGGGTCAACTCGATTGGGATCCGGAAGCTTATATTAAATATCCACTATTACATATTGGTACGCGTTTGTTTCAGAATTTAGCCGTAATTGGTCGCCACCGCAGCGGGCGAATGCCTTCAAGTGGAGCAAACTTTGCGTTTCGTGGAAGTATTTATGCTGCTATTGGTGGTTATTTACCAGGTTCTGAAGGCGGGGAAGATATTGCGATTGGCTGGGGAATTATTGAAGGTCGACAGGACCATAAAAGAGTTACCTTCGCGGGAACAAGAGTATCCAGGCTATACACATCAGCCAGACGAGCCATAGCCGCAATCAAGGATGGAATTGTTCCTTTAGATCAATGGCAAAAAGAATTCAGTGCCTTCGATGATGAAATCAGAAGAATGCAACTTGGGGAAGGAGAAAATATTAATTACGATGATCCCGCTCAACTTGCTAAATTCAAAGAAGGATTGGAGACAGTTATTAATAAAACACTTGATATTTACGAACATGGCGAAAGACTTGGCAAGGACTCTGAATATTACCAACGTGCACTACGATGGTCGGGAATCCAGTACAAAGTAGTAAATGGTAATGTGGTTATAATAAATATGGATGTTTTAGTTAGAGGATTAAAACACTATCAAAAGATTGGAGTATTACTCAGAGATATAAAAGCAGGTAAAGGAACTCCAGAAACTTTGGCTGAGCTTACCAGACTTGAGGATGAATTCCAAAAAGAACTAGAAAACTTGGATATCACAAGAAAAGAACGTGAGTTAGCAGAAAAAGCAGAAGCGGATAACGCTTTGGATCAGTTTAATAAGGAAAACCCAGTAGTTATACCTACAACAACTGCTCCAAAGTATGATCTAGAAAAGCTAAAGGAGAGCACGCAAATTCAAGAATTTGGTGATTATGTGGTTTGTTTAGATAAACCTTTAGGATCAGGTCAAATGGGACAAATTGTTGCAGGATACAATAAAACAACTGGACAGATTTTGTCGTTTAAAAGGGTAAAAAAGAGTGAAAGAGAATACATTGCAAAAGCAAATCGTTATCCAGATGGAGTAAAAGATCTAGAAACAATAATCAAGGCACAAACAACAAGCCCTACATTTGGTACTTTTATAGATGAAATTGATAACGGTGACGAAATCATTAAAATTTATCCACTTCAAAATACTGATTTAGAGCATTACTTTGCGACAAATAGGTCTTTACCACCCCAGCAAGCAATTGCTACTACTATAAAAATTGCAGAAACTATAAGAGAGCTTCATAATGCAGGTATTGTACATCTTGATATTGCACTTTCTAATATCCTACTGGGCGAGCAAGGTATAAAAATAATCGACTTTGATGCAGGTAGCATTAAAGGTACCGGGGGGAAATTTAGGAGAGGGTTTGTAGGAGGAAATAGACATATTAGACCTCCAGAACTTTTTAGAGAAAACCCTAATGTTACTTTAAGCTGCGATACCTATGAATTAACAGTATTGCTATATAAGTTAATGACTGGTAATTTCCCATTTAATGTTCCAAGATTTAAAGGTGAATCAACGCAAAGATTACTAGAAAGAGAATATGAAGCCCATACGAATGGAAGATTTGAAATTCCAGCAAACATACCTGATAGTATTAAAAGAATATTTATTAAGGGGCTTGATCCAGAACCAAGAAATAGATACCAAACTACTGATCAAATGTTAATAGATTTATCTAACGCCTATAATCAACTCAAATAGACAATGCAAGCTCAAACTAATCAAGTAATTATTTAAATATGGACCAAGATCCAACAGCAGATATCATATCCACACCTGATAACCCATTTACCTTAAGACAAGTAAGTTTAGTTGATCGAGTAGCTGCCTCTCCGACATTATTACAAAATCCAAATGCTAAATTAGACCCGGTCACAGAAAGAAGAAGTTACCTACAAAGACAGGATCCAAAATACTTAGCACAACTGAAAAGACTAGATAGTCAAATTGGTAAAAGCATGCGTCCTGAAACAGAAGCCGTAGTTTGTATACCGGTTGCTGGTATACAAGAAGCAAGGAATATATTTAAGACATTAAAACTTTACTCTGAACAAACACTAGACTCAAAAAAATTTGAGTTAATCGTTTTTGTGAACGCTCCTGAATCCCAAATGCAGAGTAAAAAAGACGCATACAAAGCCACTGTTGTAGAAGTGAAACGTGCTGGAAAAACTTTCCCTAGGTTAAATATTCGCTTAGTGGCAGCAACCTTACCAGACGAGCAGGTAAAGATTGGGAATATTAGAAAAATTCAAACTGATCTTGCACTAATAAGAACAGAAAATGCGGGAGTTTATAAGGATATATTACTACTGAGTAACGATGCTGATTGTGAGGGCTTAAATCCACAATACCTAGAAGAATATTTAAAATATTTTAGAGAACATCCTGATAAAGAAGGTGCTGTTGGAAACCTTTTATTTGATCCTCAATCCTTTACCAGATTTCCAGCTGTTCATGCTAAAACAGAATTTGTCAATCTGCTTGATAAACGTGGTTTTATTAATGGAAATGTAAACTTATTTGGGGCAAACTCTGTAATGAAGTCATCGATTTACTCTGCGATTGGAGGTTACCCTTCTGCGCTAAAAACAGGAGAACAAGAATGGACTGGGAAAACAATACGATCACTAAGAAAAGCAAAAGGAACACTCGGATATGCCGGTGATGGAACAGTATTAATCACAAATAATAGGCGGGGATTAAGCAGCTATTTAGAAGGCCAAGGAAGACAGATTCCATTTGGTGATACATCTGCAGAAGCTAAGATGAGGGCTTTAGATGTAAATCAGTTCCCCATGTTTGATTATTCTAATCCAGCAAAGGTAGAGCAACTTAAAGCGGAAATAACTCAAATATTAAATAAAGTGATTAATGGCTACGAGGAAGGAGAACATTTGGGCAAGAATTCTTGGTTTTATAGAACTCACCTAGAAATGGTTGGTATTCAATATACAATCATAGGAGACCCTAAAGATATCCACGGAAGCCGGATAGTAATTACAGACATGAGCAGATTTATAGAAAGATCTAGAAGAATGCAAGAGTCAATAAAAAGGGGCGAAACTAATATGGCAACCGTTTATATGGACTCATGGAATCAAGGCCCCCAATTACCATCCTCTACCAAAACAGGGGAATCCCAAGTAAGACAAAAGCCATCTGAACAATCACAAGTTGAGCTAAATACTTCTCCGGATCCAAGAAGACAAGATAAAATAATTGCAGCGATTGTAAGGGGAGATCATCGTCTTGTGTTGGTTGATAAAGTTGTCGTTTCAGAAGCAGAGCGAGCACTCTTCCAAAAGGGAGTTCGTGATGGTGTTATTGGATCAACACAGTATTTAAATATGATTAAAGTTATTCGAACTTCTTTAGCATATGAAAAAGATCCAGAAAGCCCAGTAAGTCTGTTCGCTAAATTTAAGGAAGCTACGGATGATGCTCGGAGGATGCGTAGAATTGTTTCTTATGTGACAAAAGGTAATCTTACCTCTCATGATCAAATAACCGCTGCAGATCTTGCTTTTTTTGCAAAACGGTTTCCAACTGCCCTTAATTTTGAGCAAACAATACCAACGCTATTACTTGCAGTTGAGCAAGCAAATAAACGAGAAGATAGAGAGAGGATTAGATTAGAGTATGTTAGTGTTTTAGATAAGGTTGGTATGACAATTTATGGCTCACAATGGGTCTATCTCAAACAAGCCAGAATATTAGAGCAACAAATGCGACAAGGAAAATAATCAACACTATCCTGAGTGGAGAATGAAAAAGCAAGGAAGACACACTCAAAAAGCTACTGAGGGTACCAATCAGAAACCTGATCTAGTAACAAGAGCAATTATACTTAATATACGAGCTTTGAAAAGATAATTGTTGTATTTTTCACTCTCCAGATAATAATATTAAAGTATGGCAGAGGCAGCAGAAAGTAATTCATCTAATCCTTTAGGAACTGATAGCTCTTCAATAACTTTATTACCCCCTGAAAGACTAGAGCCTAATCCAAGAAGACAAGATAAAATAATTGCAGCTGTATTGCGCGGCAATCCCCGTTTACTATTACCTGATGTAGTACCAATAAGCGATTATGAAAGAGCAAACTTTGCCAAAGGTATTAGAGAAGGAACTATAGCTGCAATAGACTTTAAAAAAGCTGTATCCATATTACCGACAGCTGTTCAAGCTGCACCAGATAGTAGAAATCCAGTACATTTGTTTGCAAGATTTGAGGGAGATGGTTTCCAACAACGACACATGAGAAGAGCGGTAGCCTTTATTACCAGAGGAAGCATCACTCCACAAGACCAAATCAAAGCATCAGATCTTTATGCCGTAACTGAAAAACTACCTACTGCTTTAGATTTTGAACAAGTAATTCCACAAGTACTAAAAGCTGTTTCAGAAGCAAACAGGCCAGAAGATAGAGAAAAAGTTAGGCTAGAGTATATCGGTACACTTGATACTATCGGACAAGCTATTTATGCCGGCCAATGGACTTATCTCAAACAAGCTAGAATATTACAAAAAGAAGGAAGGAAAGACACTGAAGCAGCCAAGGTAAAAGTTGTTGCAGCACCAGATGTCGAGATAGTCTTAAAACCCGCTGAAGCAGACATAGTAAATATAAACCCGGTTCCCGACCTTCAACCTGCAGAAGCTACAACTGTAGCTTCCATGATTGAATCGCTTGTGGATCACACAACTCAAACTATGAGTCTAACACCAGAACAACGTTCATTGCTTCGGGTAAAATTAGGACTTTATTTTTCCAGGCCATTATTTTTCGACACAGAAGAAAATAGAAGAAATTTTACAGCTCTTTCCAATCCAGAGTTAACCTTTATTTTTCAAGGCCTGGCCTCAGATTGGCCCAATGTTGCCAGAAATTTAACTAATTTATCATCAGATCTGGTTCGTAGAGTCTATCAACATTTGTCTTCAACCTTTCTTAGAGATACTACTCTTACAATAAGCCAAAAGGCGAGTCTTGCAAACTTAATTGTTAACCATATTAATTCCAGGATGCAGCATCCCAGGACCAAGCCTTTTGCTGACAGAGAAGTTTATAAAGATATCTATGAATATACACAAAATGTAGGTAGGAGGGGCTATGCTCCAACACCTGAGATAAATGGTAAATTATTAGCTTTAAGCTACTGCGCAAAGATTCTTTTAGATTTATCGCCAAAACCGGCAAGATCTAAATTCTTAGGTATAAGATTACCTAAATTAAGATAATTATGGAACCAATATCTGAAATAGATCCAATTTTAGGAGGAAAAGTTAATTTCATAAGACTCGGTGAATCTGGAGCTATCCCTCCGGATGCTTCCAGGAGAAGATTTTTATTGGGTGGTGGTGCTGCTGTCGCTGCGGGTTTCGCCTCTTTACTAGTTCCAGGATTATTGCGAACTCCTCGAGTAGAATCAAATCAGCATTTTCCCCCTACAAATATACCTTCAAAAGGAGATCAACCCCCACTACCTCCAACCGCTACTGCTGAACCAACTAAACCACCAGTTAAAGAAGTAAAACTTACTAATGAACTCCTAAAACCTTTTGTTGAACAGGCATACCGCAAAAGAGCAGAAAGAGAAAGAAACGATCCGGAATATAGTAAAAGGGTTGATAAGGAACTTAGCGACAACACAGTTAATGCAGTTTTATGGGTATATTGGGAAGAGCATGGAGAAAGTTATGCAAACTATGGTGGATCACCTACAGTCATCTCTTATGATTTGAAAACTGGAAAAATCAGGTCAGTATCTTTAAGCCGCGATATAAGAACACCGAATTTAGAAAAAAGACAAAGTGATGGAAGAGTGCAAACTATGTATATGCGTCATGTTTATCGTGAAGGAAAGTTTGATCAAGTTCGAGAAGTTGTGGAAGAAGCCACAGGTTTGGCAATAGATTACCAGATGGTTATAAAAGATACAGTAATCAGAGATCTCTTGGATAAAGTTGGTCCTTTAGATGTGCAGGTGCAAAAAGATCACCTAACTGGACCCTTTAAACTAGGTGGTCAAGAATATGGTCCAAAACTTATTAAAGCCGGTCCTCAGCAGATGGATACTTTAACAGCAATGAGGTTTATTCTGGCGGAGGATGAAAACCCCGATGGTAAACAGGACGAAAGAAGTTATCGTAAAAATGTCCTGGTTAAGGCTTTGTTAAAAAAGCTTCAATCAAAGGTGAAGGAGAATTACTTTTTTGTAAAAGAACTCTATGACCTTATGCAAACAGAAATTGATCAAGGAATGATGCAACCGGATTTTGATAGAAATCTTTTATCTGTAGGTATGGGAAATTTAGGAAATCTGTTCACTATTGGCCTTTCAGGTTTAGGGCTTGCCAAAGAGCTACTTCTTAATAGAAGTAATGTCGATACAACAATACCAGAAGCAGATCCTCAAAAAGAAATAATCATACATGACCCTTATTGGGGGGACGGAGGTGTAAACAGAGCACATAATATTGTAAATTTCCAGCATGTAAGAGGGATGCAGGTAGAAAGTATTCGAGATGAAGCTCAAAACGGATTTCTACCTCAACATATGCTCATTCCAGATGGAGGAGATCCTTATACTTCTGATAGAGTAAACAAATATTGGCAATCCATTAGAAAATTAGTCAAAAACAAATTACTGGGTAGGGGCGAACCATCTACTACAGTCACCTCTTCAATTCAGTAGGAGCTTGAATATGAATGCCCTTTTGTCAAGTGTTATAGGTTTGATATTGGTTAGGTTTTGTTCTTAACTAGATAGATCTATCCTATAATTTATGTTAAAATACATAATTATGGCAAGTACAGAACACTCATCTGAAATATCAGCTTCATTAATGGTTGCCCAACAAGAACCTATCCCTAATATTAGACGTCAAAATAAAATAGTAGCCTCAATTGTCAGAGGAAATCCAAGATTGGTACTTTTGGATAAAGTAGATGTAACTACTGATGAGAAAGATAAGTACCATCAAGGACTGGTATCAGGTAGTATAGGTGATAAAGATTTAAGACAACTGTTAGCTGTTATTCCCACTCCTGTTGATGCTCAATCTGATAGAGAAAATCCAGTGGCTGTATTTGATAGATTCAAAGGAGAAGATGCAGACCATAGACATTTAAGAAGAGTGGTCTCATTTGCCACCAGAAGAGGAGATATTACTCAAGAAAATCAGCTGGTACCAAGAGATATATACAGAGTAGCAAGAGATTATCCTACAGCTTTAGAATTTGAAAAAATGTCACAAAGATTTTTAAAGACAATTGAGCAGGCTAATAAACCTCAAGATAGAGAAAAAGTAAAGTCAGAATATGCAAAGTCAATAGATGAGGCAGCCACAGTAATTTATGGTTCACAGTGGGTATATCTAAAACAAGCCAGAATATTACAAAAAGAAGGAAAAAAAGACACTAAAACTCCTTCTGGATCACCAAACTCAGGGAGGGTACTTGATAGGGTTCTAGAAAATGAACTTGCAAGGATGGGGAATGAAGCAAGAGAAAGAGGATTTAATTTTGATGATAAAACTCTCATGAGGTTTCGCGAAGCTGAGAAGGATGTCAGGCAAAGATATCCAAGATTAATGCATTTACGTGAACCTCAACCTGTACGAAATATTAGAACGCAGGCAGATCCTTTTGGAATGGACAGCTCTGTGTTTGCTTCAGCTGAAAATGCTATAAGACATCTTCTAGGAGAAGGGTTTAATCACTCTAGACATGCTGAAGGTGCTTTGATCGCAGCACTTGGAGGTAGTAGATATGCTACGGAGCATCAAAGAGGTGGAAGTATAAAGGAGTTACTTTCCGCATTATCTTTACAAGCACCTGAGATAAGATTTAGAGAAACAAACTCCCTTGCAGATATACTTCAAAACGTTGAAGAAGGAGCAGTAGCAATTTTACCTATTAATGACTGTACTATTGGTCCAAGAGGTGTTGAAACAGGACGAATAGGCTTTATATTACCTGGACGTAGAGTAAGAAGAACAAGTGATGGAAACTTAGAAGTGCAAATTGTTGATCCAAGTATTGGTCGAGCTGTATATAAATCCGTTCAGGATATAATTAGATACTACGGACTAACCTTATCTCCCGCAGTAATATTGAGGCCAAGCAATAATCTACAACCAAAACCTGTAATATCAGAAAACAAGGGTCCATCTTTTCCACCAACTAAGAGCGAAAAACCTGCTGTTCCACAAGTACATACCACAGAAATTACTCCTAAACCAGGAGTATCTCTGATAGATCAATTAAACGAAACATTAAGAGGAAGTAGATCTGAAAGACAAAGAATTGTTGCAGGAGTTGACAGACTTGTAGATTATGTTAAAACGTTACCACTTCCAGCAAATGGTCGCATCTTAAATCCTCAATACCAGTTTACGCCTGAAGGAGGACTGGCTATTTCTGCTGGAGTCCATGCAGAGAAAAAAACCTTTTTTGGAACTGTAAATGTAGATACGACATTTGATGTTGAACTTGTAAATGATTCTTCAGGAGGAGTAAGTGTTAAAAATCATCATGTAGGAAACTTAGGAATTGCTGAATTAAAAAGGGGAGAGATAGAAGGTTATGTTGCCAATTTAAATAGAATTATTAAAGAAAAGCTCACAGAAAAAACTCCTGGATGGGAAGTATCTGGTTTTCAGATTACTCAAGGTAAGAAACTAGCTTTTGACTTCAAAAAAGTCAAGAACACCTGATAGTCTATTAAGATAATAGTAGTAAAATACATCTTCATGGATCTCAAAACTACTCTAATTCAAATCTCAGGTATCGGATCATTCCTTGCCTATAAACTAAGCTTCTTTAGTTTAAACACTATTGAGGATTTGATTTATCATTTTCCTTTTAGGTATGATGATTTTTCCAATGTATCTAGTGCTTTAGGTGCTAAAGTAGGTGAAAAAGTGACCTTACAGGGCGAAATTTGGTCAATTAGAAATTTAAACTTCGCTTAACACAAAAGAATGTTTTTTTTGACAAAGATAAAGTTTTGTGGTAGGATTTATTTAAAGTTCAGCCGAAGACTAATCGTACAGGTGAGCTGTTCTGAGAGAAATCGAAGGACTAGGCTGCTCCCCCTAGCAATAGGGGGTTTTTTATGGCCTAAACCTCAACCAGTATGTTATCATCAACCGCCTTTTCAAAAAGCGATTCAAGCTTTTTAAAAGATTTATCTTGCAAGCTCTGCTTATCCTTATCTTTACTCTCAATTACATCTCTAACAAAACCAGCTATGCTATCAGCAAGCCTTATTAAGGCATCACTTTGATCTCTCGTTACTCCTTTTACCTCCCTTGAGGGAACACCAAGTTTTCTAAGCTCTGAACCATAATATTTTTGATCCTTTTTACCTAACCCATCTACTAAAACAATAAATCTGTGCTCTTTATAGTCTTTAATGGCAAAAACTGTTTTAGCAATTGTTAGTATAGAAAGATTTCACCTTCAGTATCTTGGCCACTTTCATCAACATAACAATAAACTCTATTGGGAAGCATATTTTAGGATTCTCGCTTTGCTCGAATTATAGCATCAACTGCTTACTCCAGTTTATACCAAATAAAACCCGAATTACTAGCTTGTTTAGTTATTAGTAACCCCGTAGCAAACCAATCTATAGTAAAATATCCCCGTAATGGATTTAAAGCTTCAGCTAAGTCAAATATCAGGAATCGGGTACACAACTGCAAAAAAGCTAGAGAGGCTAAACCTTTATACTCTGGAAGATCTAATTTATCATTTCCCTTTTAGGTATGATGATTTTTCCAATGTATCTAGTGCTTTAGATGCTAAAGTAGGTGAAAAAGTGACCTTACAGGGCGAAATTTGGTCAATTAGAAACATCTTCACCAGATCAAGAAAAATCATTACTCAGGCAATTTTTAATGATGGCACCAGTCCTATTGAGTTAACCTGGTTTCACCAAAGCTGGCTCACAAAACAGATAAAAACAGGTGACAGGTTACAGGTTTCAGGCAAAGTGAGCAAATACAAAAATAAAATCTCTATAGTTGCCCCTGTTTGGGAGAAGTTACCTGAAACCTACTCACTACCCACTACAACCTTACATACTGGCAGACTGGTTCCTGTTTATCCTGAAACTTATGGGCTGACTTCGAAATGGTTAAGAGCAAAAATCTCTCAAATGCTTCCCAAGGTGAAAGAGCAAATCAGTGATCCTTTGCCAAAGGAGGTTAAAGATAGCATGCTTGATTTAGATGATGCAATTTCCAAAATACATTTTCCAAAAAATTATGAAGATGTGCAAAAAGCAAAAGAGAGACTCGGCTTTGATGAGCTTTTCTATATTCAGCTGGCAACCCAAAAGATGAGGTTGAGCTGGAAAAATAAACCTGCTACCAAACCTTTAAACCCCAATATAAAAAAAGTAGAAAAGTTTATAAAAGGGCTGCCATTTGAGCTAACCTCTGCTCAAAAAAGAGTAATAAAAGATGTTCTAAATGATTTGGGGAGAAACCAACCGATGAACCGGCTGATACAAGGCGAGGTAGGCTCTGGTAAAACTGTTGTTGCAGCTGTGATTATGTATGTAACTTATTTAAACAGCCTCAAAACTCTTTTTATGGCTCCTACTGAGGTTTTGGCTTTTCAGCATCTGTCTACTGTTTCAAGACTGCTTGAGCCAATGGGGATCAAAGTTGGAATTTATACAGGAAGCAGAAAATCTGAAAAAGGAGATGTGATAATCGGCACCCATGCTTTACTCTCAGATAAATTAATTACCGAAGATGTAGGTTTAGTCATCATAGATGAGCAGCAAAGGTTTGGGGTAGGGCAGAGAACGGTTTTGAGAAGCAGGGGCAAACTACCCCATTTTTTAACAACTACTGCTACACCCATTCCAAGGACTGTTGCCTTAACTTTATATGGAGATTTGGATATCTCAGTAATAGATGAGCTGCCAAAAGGCCGGAAAAAGATAAATACTCATGTGGTTCCATCAAAAAAACGAACTGATGCATATGAGTTTATCAGAAAAAAAGTTAAAGACGGTGATCAGGCTTACATAATTACCCCCTTAATTGAGCTTTCAGAAACCTTAACCTCGGCAAAAGCTGCAACTTATGAGTATGAAAAACTACAAAAGCAAGTTTTTTCTGATCTAAAACTTGGAATTTTACATGGAAGACTAAAATCAAAAGAGAAGGAGCAAGTGTTAAACGGTTTTAAAGATAAAAAAATAGATATCCTGGTTGCCACCTCCGTTGTCGAAGTAGGGGTTGATGTAACAAATGCCACAATCATGGTAATAGAGTCTGCTGAAAGGTTTGGTTTGGCACAACTGCATCAGCTAAGAGGCAGGGTAGGCAGAGGTGAGAAGCAATCTTATTGTTTGCTTTTTACTGAAGGCTCTGACTCATCAGCCATAAGCAGGCTAAAAAACCTAGAAAAAATTGATGATGGATTAAAATTGGCAGAACTAGATTTAAAAATTAGGGGAGCAGGGGAAATTTTTGGCACCAGACAATCAGGCAGGTTTGATTTAAAAATAGCCTCATTTTCTGATCTGACATTAATTGAAAAAACAAGGGAGGCTGCAAAAAATATTTTGTCTGATGATCCTACGCTTGACAAATATCCACCCCTTCAGGCAAAATTATCCAGTTTGGCAAAAGAAGTAATGCCTGACTAGTAAATTTTTATGTCTCAGGAACCGAAGCGTAGACACTCTAAAGCACGGAAAAGAACAAGACGTGCTTCAATAATGTTAAAGCAAGCAAGTTTGGTTGTATGCAAGAATTGCGGCAAGCCAACTCTTCCACACATTGTTTGTAAAGAGTGTGGTTTTTATGGTGACAAACAAGTTTCCTCTGGAGCCGTCAAAGTAACAAAGGTTTAATGAAAACCAAATCAGACCCAAGACACATCAAACGTATCCGGCTGATGCAAGAGCTTTTTTCCTGGAATTTTAGCAACGTAAATACTGTGTCTAGCAAATCTAAACCTATAGTTGACAATTTAAAAAAGATTGATAAACTTATAGCCCAATCGGCTCCAGATAGGCCTGTAGAACAAATCAACCGGGTTGATTTAGCTATCTTGCGTTTAGCAATTTTTGAGTTAATAATTAAGAAGGGCACACCACCAAAAGTGGTCGTAGATGAAGCAATTGAATTGGCCAAAGAGTTTGGAGCCCAGTCAAGCCCGGGTTTTATTAATGGAGTCTTGGGAAAGTTAATAGAATCAGAAAAAATCATATAATTAAGGAGGTGTCTATATGCCAACAAATAGAGAAATCTTGGAAACAATAGCAGAACATTTAGGGTTATCTGCCGAAGATCTTGATAAACAAAGTCTGTTAAGAGAAGATCTCGGGTTAGGACCAATTGAGTTAAATGATCTTTTGCATGAGTTATCTCAAAAATACAACATCACTTTTGAGCCTGAAGATGTTGAAAACTTGCAGAAGTTAGAAGATCTTTTGGTGCTTGTAGAAGATAACTCTTTAGAATAAGTTTATGGGTGAAGGTAAGTTTAACAAACTTTTGGTAAGTTTGGGTCTCAAGTTTGATGATTCAAATCTCCTAAAACAAGCATTTATACACAGGTCTTACTTAAATGAGACCAAAATAAAAATCCAGTCAAATGAGAGATTGGAGTTTTTAGGTGACACTATCTTGTCCTTTGTGATTTCAAATATTTTGTATGTCAAAAGACCAGACGATACAGAAGGGGATTTAACAAACCTTAGGTCATATATTGTAAAAACACCTTCTTTGGCAAAGGCAGCCCAGCAGCTTGGTTTGGGTGAGTATTTGTTTTTGTCCAAAGGGGAGGATGCCTCAGGTGGAAGGGAAAACCCACAACTTCTTGCCAACACCTATGAAGCATTAATCGGTACCATTTTTATTGATAAAGGTTTAGAGGCAGCCAAAAGCTTTATAGAAAAAACCCTTCTTCCGCTGTTTGAAAAAGAGATTCATTTTGGGCCTCCAAAAGATGCCAAAAGCCAACTCCAAGAAGTTGTTCAGGAGAAACTTAAGGAATCTCCTCAATACCGGGTCATAACAACTGAGGGCCCGGACCATGCAAAAGAGTTTACAGTCGGGGTATTTATATCAGGCAAAAACATCAGCAAAGGTAAAGGCAGCAATAAACAGGAAGCTGAAGAAAACGCAGCAGCAAATGCCTTAAAAGTCCTCACCACCCCATAAATTAATCAGGGATTGCCATTTGGTGCAGTAATTGTTAAAATTCATTCCATGCTTAAAGTAAGACTGATGAGAATAGGTTCAAGAAAAAGGCCATTTTACCGCGTGGTGGCGGTTGATGAACGTTCTAAAAGAACCGGTGGTTATATCGAATCTCTCGGCACTTATAACCCCCTGACCCAACCAAAAGAGGTTAAACTAAATCAAGACAGAATCGACCACTGGGTAAAAAATGGCGCTCAACTATCAGTTGGGTTTTTAAGAATCATTGGCAAAGCTCCTCAAAGAGCACCGGGAAAACCTAAAAAAGCAAAAAGCGCTCCAGTAGAATCCCAGGCAACTCCTCAACCACAACCAGAAATTGCTGTTGAATCTGAGAAAAAGGAAGTTACGGAATGAAAGATCTTTTAAGCTACATCGTTACAAGCCTCGTGACAAAGCCAGACGCAGTCGAAATTGGTGAGCAAACCGATGAAGGAGATGTTAATTTGACCTTGACTGTTGCTCCGGAAGATATGGGAATTATTATTGGCAAAAAAGGACAAACTATTAAAGCAATAAGAAAACTCCTAACAGTCCGGGCTATTGCAGAAAATGTCAGGGTTAATCTGCAACTTGTTGAACCAGCTACTGGGGTAACAGGTGACAAGGCACAAGTAACAAGTTAGAATTTACTTGTCACAAGTTACGAGTTACTTAACATGAAGATTTCCATAATCACCCTTTTTCCAGAAAGCATTGAACCATTCTTAAACAGCAGTATTCTCAAAAGAGCTCAGCAAAAAGGCAAAGTAGTTTTTGATCTTGTTAATTTGCGGGATTTTGGTGAAGGTAAGCATAAGGTAGTTGATGACCGGCCATATGGTGGGGGAGCAGGTATGGTTTTCCGTGCAGACATCTTAGCTAAAGCTGTAAAACCGCTTCTCAAACTACGAACTAAAAACTACGAACTAAAAACTGTTTTAATGTCTGCTTCCGGCATTCCGTATAAACAATCTAAAGCTAAAGAATTTTCAGAGTTAGATCATCTCATCATAGTTTGTGGTCACTATGAGGGAGTTGACCAAAGGTTTATTGATAACTACGTTGATGAGGAAATTACCATTGGTGATTATGTTTTAACCGGAGGGGAGATTCCTGCTCTTGTAATAGTTGATTCAGTCACAAGACTTATACCCGGTGTTTTAGAAAAAGAGGAAGCAACAATCAATGAATCTTTCACTGACAACACGTTGGAGCATCCACAATATACCCGGCCGGAAAACTTTGAAGGTTTAGCAGTTCCCTCTATTTTACTCTCAGGTGATCATAAACTGATAAAAGAGTGGAGAGGTAAAAAATCTATTGAAAAAACGGAAAAAGTACGCCCTGATTTAGTGCAAAAAACTTAAACTTTACTCAAATGGGTTTACTTTACCATGAGGTTTATATAAATTGGAAGACCCACTCAAAACATCATATCTCGACAGTTCACGCAAAACACCCTCATCTGTATCAGAAAGCTTAGATAGCGGCTGATCAGGAAGGACTTTCGCATTTTTCGATAAGTCAGAGTAATAAGCATGCAAAGAGATTACAGCTGTAACTATAGTATTATCTGCTCCCGAGTTTATACCTAAAGTTCTTACCTTGAGTAATCTTGGCGGAGCCTCCAGCTTTTCAATCAGCTCGCTAAGCCTGTCTTTGGCTCCTAAAACCTCTAACTTAATTCCATAGGCTGATCCAAATTGTGCTGCTTCAGAAATATCATTAAACTGAAAATTACTAATATTAAATCCTGATTGTGCCGTAATTCTCTGCACCAGGCCAATAACTTGCCCGTAATCTTTTTCACTTGGGTAAGCAAACAAAGCCACATTAACATCTTTAGACAAGTCTCTATTACTCAGCTGTTCAAGTTCATCTGCTTTCACTTCCATATTTTTTAACTTATTTACCAGTTCTGATTCGGTTTTACTATTTGTTAAAAACTTTGTCACCTGCGAAAGAATGACTGTAAAAGTTAGTATCAGGCAAGCCAAAACTATAAGTACCGGGTAAATATATAATTTATATTTTGTGTATAAAGCTAAGAGAGATTTCTGTTGCATACATTATTGGTTATTGATTCTTATGGTAGATCTAAAAGCTCCGTCTCTTCCTCTGTTTAGAGTCTCAATTTTTACTTCTTTGACAAATTTATATTGCTCATTTTCGCTTGTAAGTTTATTTATAAAATCATCTAAAATCTTAATATCGGTACTGACAAGTGATGTTAATACGTTACCCGTACTATCAACACTAAATGAGCTTACTACAATAGAAGGAGGTAAGGATTTATATAATTTTTCATAAATCTCCCTCTGCTTTGAAGGAACCTCTATGAGCTGGTTAACAACTTGTAAACGGTTCTTTAGTAGTAATAGATCCAGTTCTGTCTTGCCAAAACTGGTAACTGTTGTTTGGGCAGCAGATACCTCTGTTTGAACCCGCTTTAGTTTTTGGTTTTGCAAAATAGTTAAAGCCGTAGTGAAAGAGGATAAAAATATGAAGGTCAGCAGGACGACCGTTCCAATTAGCTGAATCTGGTAAAATTTCTTCGTTTTTATCTGCTGTTTGATAAATTCTTCAGGAAGCAAGTTTATAGATATGGCAAATTTTTGCATAATTTCACTCCTCTCTTAACGCCAAGCCAACCGCGACTGAATAAGCTGGAGCATCCTGGGAAAGCTTGGTAGCAAGAGTTTGGTCCTTTATGATTGTATACCAGGGATCAGCTTCCTGGACTTCCAACCCTAAGAGTGAGGCAAAGTAAATAACAATTCCAGGCATTTTCGCTCCACCTCCGCTCAAAACAACTCTTTTTATTTGGCTGGTGGGGTATTTTTCTGCAAAAGCCTGGATTACTCTTTTACTCTCCTGGGCAATAATATCAATTAGAGGTTTTAAGACCTCGTATACCTTGCCATCCAACTGATCTTCCAACATCCCATACACTTTTTTATACTCCTCAGCCTGACTCATCTCAAAGTTAAAATGCTGGGCTATAGCTCTTGTTAGAGCTAAACCTCCGGTAGACAGTGACCTTGTTAACCAAATTAACCCTTTGGATACAATTGTTAAATCCGTTGTTGAACTACCTATCTGAATTATTATGGTTGTAGGAGCAAAAGGATTAGGGCCAACCAAAGACCTGGTCGCTCCCATGGTTTCTGTTTCTAAGGCTTTAGGCCTAACTCCTGCATAAGTTAAAACCTTAACATATTTGTTAATTAAGGTTTTTGGTGAAGCAATTAAAAATACCACAGTACGCGGATTTTTATCTTTAGGGTTTGATCTATAAAGTATCTGCCAATTTAGGTTCACATCTGTCAGGGGCAGAGGAATAAACTCTTCAGCAGCATAGGTGATAGAGGAGGAAAGTTCTTTATCTGTTAAATAGGGTAAGTCATCAATTACCCGGGTGAACACTTTGGACTCAGGCAGTGCAACAACAACATCTTTACCCTCAATTTTGGCAGCCGTAAGAAGACTTTTAATGGTACTTGCGACTGCTTCCAACTCAACATCACCCTCTCCATTCATACCTGGTTGAGGGGAAGCGATACTGGCCAAAGATCTTAGTTTAACTCTCTCCTTATCTTTTTCAAGTTCAACAACCCTTATTATTGAGGAACCTATATCTAAACCTATACTAGTTTTTGCCATAACTTTATTGTAAATTGTTTATTGTAAATTGTACATTATTTAACTTGGTATGATCCCTTAACCAGAGAAAAAGAACCGGAAGGCCCTGAAGAAAACAATGTGCTGGACAAACCAGTTTCATAATTTATCTCGCTGTTATTGAGAAGCTTTATTTTCCAAGCAGTAAGCTCCTTGAACTTGTTCTTATTTCCAGGTTCGATAATACCCTTACTGGCATAAAACACTCCGCTGTTTCCAATATTGGTTAACTTGATAGCTGAAATACCATTGGTCCTCGAATCATAACTTGAAAGAGTCATTAATAAACTACTGCCTTGACCAGTTCCCTCTAGTCTATTATTGCTTCCCAATTCAATAGCCCCATCAACAATAATAATACCTGAGGTAGTGCCGTATTCACTTGATAAAACGAGAGAATTATTGGTATTTAAGGTTAGATTTCCTGTAATCCAAATTGGACTTTTAATAGTTACCGAGCAATTACTATTAAAGATTACATTACCGACAATTTTTTTTGATTCCAAGGCAGAAACACAACTGTCAATATCTCCTGTTACTGTACCGTTTGTCTCTGCCTCAGCTTTCCAACTTTCAACATTCGCATCTGAGATAGGAAATGTTTTAGGAGAGGGATCCTCGGAATCAGGGAAATAACTGGAAGCCATAGAGGTAATAATAGTTTTATAGTAGGCACTTCCTTGAATTGTTAGATTTTTGATAGTATTGGCGTGGACATCTCCGCCTACACTAAAAACTTGTTCAGAATCGACTACATTAGGAGATCCACCCATAATGATTTCAAAACTCAAATCTCCTGATATCTCACTCCAAACTGGATTTCCCTTCTGCCAATCATCAGACCAATAAGCTGTTCCCATACCATAACTTCTGGCCAAATCGTTTTGCCATGACCAGTAATTACTGCTATCTAAAGAGGTATCAACCATTAACCAGTATGTTGTACCGGCCAAAAGAGCAGGTGTTTTATCAAAAGCTACTTCTACCCAACCATATTCAGAAGTTACCAGATTACTATTTAAGTTTCCGGTTGCAAGTACGGTATTTTTATCTGGCTTGTTGTTTTTATCTGCCATTATTCTTACTGTCACATCAGAGGGATTACCGGTTTTTTTCATTTTGACTTTAACTCTATTTAGATTATTAGATTGAGAAAGGGTAAAACTTTGGGCTAAATCTAAAATGACCTCACCTCCGATATTTTTTCCAAATAAGAAGTCTTGGCAATTCACCCCTACACAGTCTTGTGTTTGGTCTGGTGTGGCTTGAGGAGCACTAGCAACCCAAATATCACCTGAAACCTGATTATTATTTTTGGCAGTAATACTACCATTGGAATATACAGACCCGGCTACTACATTATCGTTTCCTAAATCCATCCCCCCTTCACCCACTTGAATACCGTAAATAAATGATATACCAGTCCCTTTTGTAAGTTTGATTTTAACCTTTCTTTTTATTTTAGGTTTTTGTTTACCGGGCACATATCCAATTGCCTCAATCAACTTTGTCGCAGCATCCTGGGAAACAACATTAACAGAAAAAGAACCTTCCCCCAGATTAACCTCCTCATCTCCGTTGTAGGCTCCTCCTGTAATATTCAAAGATGCTATAGCTTTATCAACTCCTGCCTCAGCTAAAGCTACAGCTTTTTCTGACTCAATTGAATAGCTGCTATTTTGGAAGTAAAGCTGAGAGCCAGTTATTATTATCAGGGTAATAAACAAAACAAAAGCAGTTATTATCAAAACCGCTGCAAAAAGCTGACCGGACTCGTTTCTAGGTTTAAAAAACATATTAATTATTTCTCAGTGTTGCATCTGATGTTGCAATAATAGTTGATAAGTTTAATCCATTTTTTTGGTTTAAGGCCAAAGTTACCTTCACCTTATCAGAATCCTTAGGGGCAACCGGTAGGTTATTTGCATCAAAGTACTCAAATTTAATATTTGCTACATTTTTTGTAAGTAACTGGTTTTGGTTTTTTCTGCTGCTTTGAGTATTTGCAAATAACTTAAACCATAACTTATCACCCTCTTTGGTAAAAACATGATAATCAAAGGTATCCTGAATTAAGTTTCCGCTTGAGTCAATACTTGATTCTGCCAGGATTAGAATTTCATTACCGGAAATAAATGTTGCTGCACCATCCTGGAATTGTTCTGACACGAAACTTGCCAGTTTAACTTTTTCCCTAATTTTGGCCAAAGCATCGTTTACGTTTAACCCCTGCTCAATTTTTATTGATTCGCTTTGAAACACACCTGCACTATTTGTGAATATCAAAAGAAGGAAGCCTGATAGTACAGAAAATATTAAAAGTGCCATTAACACTTCTACAAGAGTGAAACCACCTTCGTTTTTTTTCATTTTCATTTACTTAAGCCCCCTTCAGATATTAAGGTTGAAACATTGACATCCTGAGTTCTTGAACCTTCTTTCCAAGAAACCCTAACAGTAATTTTTTTAGTTTTTTCATTATTTGAGCAAGTAGTTCCGTCACAGCTTTCAACTAATACTTTTCCGTTTCCATTGGGAAGCAATGACAGCCGCGAATCCAGCAGTTGTGTTTCTCCTAAGCTCAAATTTATATACGAAAGGCTTCTTAAATCTTCAATTTGTTTGGATATGATTTCTCTTGCCAGGCTCTGATGCTGGCTTTTAGTGACTAAGTTAATAGCATTGGGGAAACTGGCGATTAAAATAATTAAGATAGAGATTGTTGAAATTGCCAGCATAATCTCTATTAAAGAAAAGCCTCTTTGTGGAAACAGATTTTTACGGAAAAAGTTCATTATTTAGATATTTCTCCGGCAGAGAAAATAGCGTAATCAAAGTACGGCGGAACTACTTTATCGAGTTTAAATAGCTGTACTCTTCTTTCAGTTTCACCGGAAACACCAATTGATGTAATCACTCTAGCTTGCGGGGGCAGAGAACAATCATTTGGGTAATCAGGGTCATCGTTTACGCATTTAGGTCCGACTGCAAAGGGTTGGTTTGATTTATTGTATAACATCCTTGCTCTTAGCAGTATCATGCTTAAAGGTAAATCTGTCAGGGTATACTTACAATAAAACCTCCGGCCTGGCCCCATACTAGTCTCTATAGATATATTCCCACATGAACCGGACCCAATTGTAGCATCCCTAAATCCGTTAGATTCTATCCTCCTGAAATCAGAATCTAAATAAAACCGTGATGCCTTATATTCCCCCTGGTCTTCATAAATAAGTACAATTGCAATTGCTGGCATATTATCAGAGTCTGTAGTATTAATATTTTGTTCACCCCAATATATATCTAGCGAAGATTGCCTGTAATGAGGGGCCATAGGGTTTGTAGAAGGATTCGCCAACCAGACTTGGGCAATATCTTCTTTAGATACCGGGGGATATTCCAAAGCTTGTCCTGCTTGGCCTTCCTGCGTAGACTGGGCGGGAAGTAATCCTGAATCAAAAACTATAGCTTGTGAGTTGTTATCACTGAAGGTTACTCCCGTACTATCACCTGTTAAGGCCCTCTCTATACCAGCTTCAGCTGTATAAAACGCCCTGGTAGATTGCTCAACTTTTGTGGAGGTAGCAACATCAGTTAAGCTCCTTTGGATAATTGAAACTCCTAAAGCCAAAGCCACACTCATTACCAGGAGTAAAATTAATATTGTTTGTCCCTGAGTTTGGTGGATTTTCATTATTTTAATATTACCTCAACTGAATGGTTGTTTGGAATGTCTCCGGACTAATTTCTCCTGCCAAATCAGATGAAATTGAAACCCCTTCTTCAATTGACAAAGATATGGTAACCAAGTCCTTAAACCCTGCCAATTTGTCACTGGTAATTTCTGCATCTGTAACTGAGACGCTCAAACCAGAACCAGCAGCAGGTGTGCTGTCTGTTAATACTTTATAAGTTGAAGATGCCTGCTCAATATTTTCCGCGCATAAAGTAGATGGTAACTCATTTGGATCATAGTCTAAATTATCCTGGGCTATATAACCGTTCCTTTTTGGAGATGAGGTAACAGGGGGGATATAGCTAAATCTGGTATATTTTCCTTCTTTCTCTACAACAATTACTTTTAAAGTCCTATCATTAGTAGTGAAAGCATTATTTACACAAACTATATTATCAGCATTACGGATTGTTTTATCCATTACCTCCAAAACCTGCTGTCCGTTTCTTTTAATTGCAGAAAGAACTTCGGATTTATAACTTCCCTTTAAAGAACGGATATATATAACACTCATCATTAAACCAAAAATACCCAGTATGGCAATAACCACCAGCATTTCAACAAGTGTAAACCCCTTTTTATTTAATATTTTTTGCATTTTTACAGATCTCTATTTCTTAGAATTGTTGTTACCTTGGATTCATGTTCACCGGCAAAATCAGTCCATTTGACCAAAACCGTCACCAGTTTTTCCACTCCGGTACTTTTTCCATCTTCTATTATCACCTGCCTTGTAAACCTCCTTGTAAACCTCCCTGAAATATCTTCATAGCTACTTGAACCCCCTTCCTGAAGAACAGTATTTGAACTTGATAGAATAAAATAGCACTTGCCGGTTGAAGGGCAGGGGACTGACCATAAATCACTAAATTCATCAGTCGTTGTAGAGGTTCCGCTGCTGGGAACATAGGTGTAGGTTACCCTTTTATCAGCATCCCTGATCCTTCTGACAGCTTCCAATCCCTCCTGAGCCAGTTTTGTAGCCTGGGATTGGGTTTTTGCAAGCTGGGAATTTCTCAATGAGGCAATTGTGGCAAAAGTCAGGGCCCCCACAATTAAAACTCCCAGCATAATAACTATAATAAGTTCAATTAAGCTCTGGCCGCTTTGTGATGAATTTTTAGTTGACATTAATGCCTCCGCCCTGGTCTATTGTAAAATCAGTAGTTTTTTCTACTGAGGTATTATCTGTCTTTAGAGTTACTGTCAGCCTTGTACTTTCAGCTATACAATCATCCCCTAAAAACTCCATTTTGCTGTACAAAGTATAAAATTTTATTGTGACATTTGATGTAGGATAAGAAGTGGTAGCTCCTTGGCTAAAACAGGAGTTTCCGTTACCGGCAATAGATTCTATTTTGGCTTTTTCTAAAGCTAGGGTTTTTATTGGGGTAGTTCGGTCATTGCATTTTAAGTATATTTTAGTCTGGTCAGTACTGTCAAAGTATACAGACCAGGAAAGGGCGCTTCTAGTGTCACAGATGGTTGAAGTTGTAGCATTGCTTTGGGCAGTTCTTATTAAACTCTGGGTTTCTGTCAAGGCTTTATTTATTATTTGCACAGATGTGACTGGGCCTAACTTGACAAAGGTAGTAGCTGATAAAACACCTATAATTGTCACAACAACTAAAATTTCTACAAGGGTGAAACCTTTGGGCATATATTAACGGTAGCATATTTAAATTTAAGTTACTAGAGATTTAAGGAGGACCCATTTCTAAATCATAGGTTGTTGTTTCGTCGATTGTTAATGTTGGGCAATCTGCCCGGGCTTTTGCATTTTTAGTGGGGTTTTCCACCTTGGCATATAAACAATAACTTTTGCAAATACTACCACTGCTATTTGTGCAGCCGGTTGGAGAAGCTGCATAATTGTACAGACGGGTGGATAGGGGATCAGACGGCATTTCATTTAAATAAGTTATGATGGAAGCTAGTGGTATGGTAATGGGATTACCGGTTTGATTTGTAAATGAGTCAGTAAAGCTTATTGCAGCGGGATAATAGTGTTGGTCAGCATGGTATTGCTCCAGGGCGCTCTGGACAATGTTTAAATCAGTAGCTCTTTTTGAATCCCTGGTATTTGCCATTATCCTGCTATATGAAACAACTCCAATGGTTGTAAGGATGGCAATAATGGTAATTACCACCAGCAACTCAACCATGGTAAATCCAAAATTATTTCTTCTGCCTTTCAGAGAGTTTGGCCAGATGTACATTAACCTAAGAAGGGTTTATATAGACTTACAATAATATCTAGTTATAGCAGTTCCGGTTTTGATATCATTTTCCATATTTGCACAAACAGTCAAAGGAACTGTTGGATTCATCTCATCGATTACCTCAGTATCACCCCCATTCCCATCTTCATCTGGTGCAGAGCAAAAATCTGCATTTGTTCTCAAACAGTATTTACATGTAGCAGTATTATTTGTTCCACATTTCATCTGACCGGTCATAGGATCCGTAGGAACCTGGCCGTTTGCAAACCAGGTGGCATCAAGAGCTCCTGGTTGCCCACCTGCAGGTGTATTAGTTAACCATGCTGCAATTATCTGGTTAACATCTTGTATTCTTCTGTCATCCCTGGCTCTCTTTTGTACATTCGTGTACGATATCACCCCTACTGTAGCCAGTATTGCAATTATTGTGATAACCACCAAAAGCTCTATTAAAGTAAAACCTTTGGGGTTATTTGCGGATTTGGGCAGTAACTTTTTCATAACTAAATTAATAGTACACACAACTGCTAAACCTTGTCAATATATCAGATTTTTGAAAAATTAGCCTCAAAACGAAAGGTTTAAATACCAATTAATAATTGCAGTTTGCCAAAATAGGGCAATTACACTACCTAAAACTAAAAAGGGGCCAAAAGGAACAGACTCCCCAAAACTTTTCTTTCTGAAAGCTATTAAAAAAAGCGAAATTATTGCCCCTGAAAAAAAGGCAACCATTATCCCCACCAGTGCACCTGGAAACCCCAAACCAAGGCCCATAAATGCTCCCAGCTTAACATCACCGCCCCCCATCCCTTTTCCTTTAGTTATTAAAATTAACGTTATAAAAAAACCGGAAATTAAAACTAACATTAAAAATGACCACTTAAGGGGATCTATTATGGCTAAAACATGCCTGATGAAATAATCACTGTGGGGGGGGAGTAAATATAGACCAATTGGGTTTTGAGAAAGGGAATAATATAGATACCAAATTTTATAACCGGTGAAAAGAACCAGTAATGCTCCCAGAATAAGCAAAGAGGGGAGTATTACCCGGTCAGGAATCAGCATTTTTTTAAGGTCTGTAATAGTTAAAATCAAAAGTATAGTTATAAAAAAGGTTTTTGTAGCTAAATCAGCTAAAAAAAGTGTAAGTTTTAGTAAATTTTCCGTCCCGGGAAAAGTTTTAAAAATTTGGAAGAAAAAAAAGGCAAATATTACTGCTGATACCACCTCCACCAAAACATACTCTTTCCCAATGTTTTTACCGCAATTTCTACATTTACCCCGAAGGATTAAAAAGGAAATTATAGGAAAAAGGTCATACCAGGCAATATTTTTATTGCATCTTTGGCAGTTTGACCTGCCAAAAAAGGAGCGGTTTTGTAAGCTTCTATCAGCAATTGCCTTGATAAAGCTGCCTAAAACCGCTCCAACTATTAAACCAAACCAAATACTAAACATTAATATGTACAAGATCCTCCGGTTGCCATAATTAAATCCAGTTTCGACCCAACTTCATACTTATCATCCTCGTCACCACCGTCACTGGTCATCTTCACCTTAAGCTGGTCCGACTCTAATGCGGTATTGATCTCCCATGCATCAGTATCTGCACAGTATGTATAATGTTTTGCTGTGTCGTTAATCGGATCAATAGGTAATGTTGGAACTGAAACGCTTTTTTGTGCACTCAGATCAGCTTTAACCCATCCTGTACCATCCGAAGCCCTGGTACCCGTATGAGAAGAGCCATTACAAGGATATGCTCCCGCGCTCTTACATAGAATAGCTGCACCGGATGTTGTAGCCTCCTGCACAGCAACATTAATTGCTTGCTGCAAGTTAGAAAGGTCTGTAAGACGGGCTGCATCCCTGCTTCTCCTGGTTAACTCAAGAGGGTTAATAATGAGCACAATAACTGCTGCCAGAACTGCAATAATTGCAATAACAACTAAGAGTTCAACTAATGTGAAACCTGAAGGTTTCTTTGAAGAGATTAAATTGCGGTAAACCCGCAAATGAGCAGTTTTTCTCAAAATTTTCACCCCCTTTCTTAAAAATAGACGATGTAAAATTTTTTCGTCCTTTATTACATTTATTCATAATTTCCACCCTTAAGTCAAGAGGGAGGTGTTTAATAACACGCAACTGTTTGAGTATTGTTATTATCTCCCTGGTATGCAGTAAAGTAACAACCATCTGGACCACATTTCGTATTACAAACCGTGGAGGATGTACATGCAATGGAAACTGTTGTGCCACATTCAGCCTCTCCAATGTTCACATCACCACAGCTTTTATAATAACTTACATTATTACCAGTATCTTCGCAATAATCTGTTCCAGTTCTTCGCGTACTACGGTTCATGTCTACTTTTCCATTACAATTATAGTCAAAGGAGTAACCTGAATTCCTTGCTGAATCAGGATTAGTAGAGATGGCGGTGACAGCCGCTCCTCCCCTGCGTACTGTCTGGTAAGCGGGGTTGCTGCCAGATGGATATGGATGAGCAATGGCATTTTTATCATAGCAATCTATGCTTGTAGAAGCTGCAGCTAACCAGGTAAAAGCGCCTGCTGCATCTTTATAATAAGTCCTGCCGCTGATAGCAGATGTCCCACCCACGCATTGATTAGATACAGCGGCCGGAGTGTAACCGTCTCTGTCTTCATCTCTTGCTGCTGTAGATAAAGTTTGATAAATTTTATTATTACTATCATCACAGTCAGTATTATTGGCAACATACCCGGCTGTAGAGCAATCTATCCGTTGCAGCTCTCCATCTTCATCTCCATAAGTATCTCCATCACTATCTACATACTTCATACATCCAACAGAAACTGTAGGACAGGCATTAGTAGCGTATTGACTACTACCTGATTGCTCAACCCTGATTGAAACATTAACAGCATCATTTGTAGTTGTATATCTTTTGGTTAGGGTTTGATTGCCTGCTGCCAGACCCGCGCCTTCATTCCAAAAATATTCATAGGGAGTATTAATTCCGCCTGAGGCCTGTATATTCCATACTACATCTTGGTTTATTCCAACAAAGGTAGAATTGGCTGTACAAGTGGCTGAAAGCGGACAGGCAATTAAGTCGCTTGTTCCCTCGGGCCAGCAAGCTGAAACAACCCCACTGTTACACTCTTTCCATTCGCATGCACCGGCACCATATATACTTCTCTGTCGACAATCCGAGGATGTTCTGGCAGCACCGCATAGGCTTCCGGGAATCGGCACATCTGCCGGAATTTCAGACCATCTTTGTAAAGTATCTGAAAATATATCTTTTAAGATTACCAGATATTTTACCTGAGTAATAACCTTTTCCCCGGGCTCAGTATTATCAATTAAGTTTCTTCTGAATTGTATAGGCTTTGCCGGGTTTAAGGAAATAAGGCTTCCGTTGACTATTAGTTGGGATGTAAAGACCCGGATGTCAACGATATCGCAGCTTATGCCATTAAAGGATGTGCATATGTTCCCTTCAGAAATATATACCCCGTCAATTTCTTCCATACCCTTGTCTATATTTATATCTCCCTTTACTACAAACACTATGCCCGATTGTCCATCCCCATGTTTAAACGTGTTATTTGGCGTAGGGCCTATATTTAAATCGCCGTCAACAAACACTACTCTGGTTTGAGTACCGGTTTGGTCACCTAGAAAATTACCCCTAATGCTTAGGTTACCATCGGCAGAGAATGGAGTGGTTTTTTTTATATGATACAAATGGCTGGTACTGCCTGCCGTTGAAATATCATTGTGGTTTTTATCACCTGTTAGGGATTCATGTTTGGTGAAAGAGGCTGGTTGTTTAGCCTGGTCAAAGTAAATTGATTTCAAATCATCATATTTGGGGATTTTAAAAGGGACAAAGGGTGCTTTTTCCGGGTCCACTACACAAATTTGGTTCAGGTTACCAAAAATACTCTCATCCGTAATGCTTTTGGCAGAAATCAAGCCTTCGTTCCGTTCGTTAGATTGACAAAAAGAAAGACTAACCGGGTCGGAAGAGGTAGACTGGTCCTTATCCCAACCCAATTTTACTTTGGCACCCCCTGTTCCTTGATAATACTCAAGTGTTACCAGGTAGTACCCTGGTGCATCGAAAGTGACAGAAAAAAGGCCATGCTCACTATAACTTCTGTTTATCCATTCTTCTAAATCTCCGGTTTTCAAAACTCCATCTATATATACTCTTATACCGTCATCTGACCCACCGCGGAAATGATAAGTTCCAGCTTTAAAGTAAAAATTACCTTTCCATCTGGCAGAGAAATCAGTTGTTCCTAAACTACCTGTGAGGTTTGGGCTAATCTCCCAGTCCCGGGAGATAGCCAGGGCAGAATCAGGTACAGCGGAAGCAGGAGGGGATAGTATAATTCCTTCAGGTGCAGTTATACTGAGGGCATTAAAATTAGTGCCGCTATACATACAACCTAATAACTGGTTAGTTCCAGCTGTGTTCGGTTCGCAGCGTTGCAAGACAATAAATTCAGTGGTTCTGCAGTTATTTGTTTCATCTGTCTCATTAACCACCCCCGCTACATCAGCACAAAAAGTCACAGTGTGGGAATCTGTGGTAGCTGTCCAGGTTGGTGAAGTAATAGTTGTTGAAAAACCTGAAGAAAAATTGTTAATTAATATGTCATCAATGCCTATCCTTCCCGAGGTATTTGAGCTGCAACTTGGGTTATCTATACAAAACCTGCCTCTTACTGCAGGAGATACGCCCTGGCCCCCATTGGTTACTGTAGCAGTAAATGTATAATTGCCTCCCCTGGAATATGGGCCTGGTGCTGAAAGGTCTGGTATATAAAGGTCAGCCTTGGAATAATCCCAACCAAATATGATTGAAGCATTCGTGGTATTCTCATAGAATTCTAAAGTAACAAGCTGGTTAGTTTGGGTACCAATATAAACAGGGTTTGATTCAAACCTTAAAGTTGCTGCATGGTCAGACCAGGAAGCTGTAGTACCATTATTTTTAAGTATGTTTGCAGTGCTTCCAACTCCGAGGTATACCCTAGTTCCGTCATCAGAGTTGGTATAGAATTTATATGTCCCTGGCGGAAAGGTAATATTACCTTTCCATCTGGATGAGAAAGTATCAGCTCCTGTTGTGCTTGAAGCAGAACTTATACCCCAATCGTGCCCGAAAACAACTTGGGAGGTATTTACAGAGGAAATTATATCAGATGATGGGGCATCTGTATCCAGTGTTGCAAAGTAGTTACTTGTGCTTGTCCAGTTATATAAACATCCTACTAATTGGTTGGTTCCAATGTTGGCTGGGTCACATGAACTTTGGGCAAAAACAGGGCTTTGGTATTGAATGGAAAAAATAACTGTTAATATAAGTATTATGATTACGGTAGCAGCAAGCTTAATTTTTCTCATTCTTTTGGTTTAGTTAGGAGGCCCGCCTGAAACATCTATCTCTTTGTTTGTATGCACATCCCCCTGGGTAGTTTGAAGATACGGGTCAACAGGGGTATATTTAAACATCCAGGCATTGGAAAGGGCAGAAAACAGGTTACAGGATTCCGACCAGGCCTGGGCCCTCCAATAATACGAAGTACCATCAAACAAAATTGAGTCATAACCAAGAGCCAAACCCGCAGATATGGATAAGACCTGGTTAAAATTTTTCAGGTCAGAAGTCATCCAGCCCGAATCATAGACCACCTCTGCAGGATTATTGCCACCGCTTGGCAGAGGAAGGGGGCCGGTAATATAGTCGGGATTGGTAAAGATCCAAAACCTGAATGTATGGGTGCTGCAGGCATTAGCCGGCCCGGCATTCTTTAAAGAGATGTTTGTCTTGGCCAAAGAGATGGCAGCTTCGTTATTACACAGGTCAATATCCTGTGGTAATCCGGAGGCCGGATAGCAGACATGGACAGGAGGGTTGGGCTGAGGCAGGCACCGGTTGCTTATGCATACTTCACCCGCGGTCGGACAATATGTTCCGGTGTATCCGCAGTCTGCACCGCAGTTTCTAGCCTGAGTTCCGCAGGCCACAGAGCTTGCCGGTGCGCATGAGGTGGCACAAACGCATCTCGCACCTGAGCCGGTCCATCCGCAGAAAAGGCCGGCACCACAGCTGCAATGGTCGCCTCCGCATGGATCATCTAATCCTCGGCTTGGTTCCCAGCAGGTATCTTTGGGAGGATATGGCGGATTCATTGATTCATCAGTCCCAACGCAATGCAAAAAGTTTGCACAAAGGCTATTGCCACCTCCGGCACAGTTAAAGCCACATCCGGCCGTACCAGGGCTCCTGATGTTCCCACAAGTCCCGCACGTACCATTACTGTTACAACAAAGCCCATCTGTACACTGGCTGTCTGAACTGCAACATGCTCCTGCTCCTCTGCCTGTAGCAGCTAAACCGTCGCAAGGATTACTACCTCCACCGCCCCCACCTCCGCCTGATCCGCAATCACTGTTGCAATTAGAAGCATTTTCTCCGTTATACCCATCACATATCCCGTCCCCGCAGACAGCACAACAAAGCCCTCCGGTACAACCGGATGGGGGATTTGGGTTTGTAGGCTGGGCGCAGGCAGTAGTACCGGTAGTGGGAGTAACACAGGCATTATTACAGCTTGAGGTGTGGTAACTGGAACTATAAGTCTGTGAGTTATCTTGGGTGCAGGCACCACCGCTGCATTTATAACAGGAATTACCACACTCACCGCACTTTTGCCCATCATCCCGGCATGTATATGCGGTATGAGAACTAGTTTCTATTGGCCCGGTAGTCGAAAGCGTAAGCCTTGTGTCTCTTAACTCACAGGTGTAGTAGTAAGGAACTATTGTTGAAGAATTACTGTAGGGAATATTACAAGCAAGGATAGGAGCACCACATTGAGGATAGTTGGAACCCCGGCCAGTCTTGTAACAAGAGGATACTAAGAACCCCTCCGAAACAGAACACGAATCATGCTCACCATCATCATTATATGCACCTCCCGATGCACAACTCTCAAAAGCTGATCCTGAAGAAAGAGCATCTACAGATTGAGGTAAAACAGCAAGAATTAAGAATAAAATAATAAGATTTAAGAAAAGTTTCAAAAAGAACATAAGTATTAAAACACTTATTTCAAAACAGTAACCATTCTGGCAATAAAAGAATTAGTCTCTTTATCGTAAGTAGTGATAATTTTAATGTTGGATCCATTTGTGAAGCTACTAACGGTGAATTTCGGTTCAGCAGAGGGGGAGGCTGTTTTCATCTGATCAGGATGAATCAGAGGGGTGTTTAAAGGCACCTCAATATCATATTGTGTTGTATTTGTTTTAACAGTCCACAAAAGCCGGTTTGATGACTTTATAGAGTTAACAAGCTGTCCATTTATTTCAAAAGTTACAGATACTCTTTCTACTTGCGGATCCTCAAGAATCTGTTTTATTAATATATTATCATTGATTGGAGGGGTTGGTTTAGGAAGAAAACTTCTTAAAAAATTACTGTTTTGTTTGTATAGCAAGCTTAAGCCAACAACCAAAGCAGCAAGTAAAATAATAACAGCTGTAAAGTATAAGATCTTTCTTGTATTATCTTCGGTCATCAATAAGATCGTACACCGAAGCTCTTAAAACAGTCAAGAGGATGAAGCCAACTTTAACTTTGATACTTTTTAATTTGTTCTTCTGTTAATTTTAGCTGCTTGTTATACATATCAATAACATTTGCAGGAGCCTTCGCTGCTATCAGATAGTTAATACCTGTAGTCATGGATTCTCTGCCTGCTTCCAGGGCCATCACTGTTCTTTTTTTAGACTGTTCTGTTCCATCAAGCACTATCCCGCATCCTACGAAAGGATTCCCTCTCTGAGCAATATCAGCAGACTTCGCACGTATCACCAGAGCTGTTGCATTATCAAAAACATCCGCTTCATTATAAGAAACAGCGTTCATGGATCTGTGAGATAATGATGTTGTCCCTTCTGTAAGTTTACTATTAACGACGATATTATCAGGAGTTGTGTTTCTGCCTGTAGGATCTACCACATCTACCATTTCTAATGAAACAATATTTTTAGTAACTAAAGCATAGGAAGCAGGGTCTTTTTTAACAAAACCCAGAAGATGTTTCATATAATTTCTATCTTCATCTGTCCCTTTAAGGGCAATATTATCCATAACAGTAATCTGCTCAGGAGAAAAGATCCTTCTTTTGAGAGATGGGGATCTATCGAATATGTTAAATGGTTTGCAAATGGGAGGTTCAGATACTACTGCCCCTGGTCCTCCTGGCAGTGCACCCAGGCCTGGCGGGTCAATACTTTCCCCTGTCCATTTGACAAGGCCCTCATTTGCTACCAGAGCCCAATGGTCATATCCATTAGTAAATGTAGGGGTATTGGTGGATTTTCTATAAAAGGTTAACCCTGTGCTTGTTTTCTGCAAAGCATCCCCATTATCCGGGTTGGTATGTTCACATTCCAGGGGAGCTCCCACAGAGCCAGGATCACCTGTATCTTCTATAACTGCATCAGTAATAGATTTGAAACCAAGGACAAATTCAGGTTTTTGTCCAGGTTGGCAATAAGGGGCTGTTATGGTCTGGTCTGCATGGACTATCCCAGATGAGGCAAAATAGCCTAGTCCGGCTGCAACAGTGGATAGGGAAGGCAGTTGTCTTGGAATCCACTTTTTAGCTGAATCTAGTAAATCCGGCAGGATTCCGGAAAAAATTAACTCTTTAGTAGTCAATGGATATGGTTTTTTACCCGCACCCCGTTCTATATCTGACATTAGATTAATATATCATATTATAGGATAAATTACAAATTTATCCTGCGGTTATAACTATTTTCTAACCTATGGATAAACTGCAAGTTTAAGTCTTACCTAAGGCTAAATTACAATTCAGGCTATAACGTACATATTCACCTTTACATAATATACCACATTTAGGGTATAATTAGAACATGAGAACAGATGTAAAGCAGATCAAGAATATTATAAATAAACATATAGACTTTCTTAGAAATACCTATAACGTTAAAGATATAGGTGTGTTTGGCTCGGTAGCAAGAGGACAAAATACACAGTCTAGTGATGTTGATGTATTGGTTGAGTTTTCTGAGCCTTTAGGATTTTTTAAATTTATAGAACTTGAGGAGTTCCTGAGTAAGATTATCGGTAAAAAAGTTGACTTGGTGACGAAAAAAGCACTTAAACCTGCAATCAGACAAGAGGTTTTACAAGAAGTAACTTATGTCTAAGAGAAGTAAAAACCTTCCAGTATAACGTAAGGTTTTATGTATAAACCTTCTATTACACTTGACGATTTAGCCTCAATAGCGTATAATGTATTCTGTGGATAGAGAAGTTCTAAATACCCTTCTAACGACCTGGAATCCTCACTTTACTGATCCTTCCCGCGGAAAATGGGTTAGTACCGTTCCCCGTGAGAAATACCTTAACCGGATAAAAAAACTCATGGATCTTCGCCATGTAATAACGCTTACAGGTGTACGCCGTGCTGGAAAATCAACACTTATGCACCAATTAATGCAGCACCTGATTGCCGGGAAGAATGTTCCGGCTAAAAATGTTGTCTATCTCTTTTTAGAGGATATTTTAGTACAGCAATACCTCAATTTAGGCTGGAAATTAGTTGAGGATTTACTAAACTACTACTTAGAAACCTACAATCCACAAGGCAAAGTCTATTTATTCTTAGACGAAATTCAGGGTGTTAAAGAGTTTAACCGTTGGATAAGCAGTAAATACGAAAGGCAAGAACCCATCAAGTTTATTCTTTCTGGATCAAGAAAGTCTCTGGTTGAATCTGAATCAGCTACAGTATTGACTGGAAGAAATGTTCAAGTAGACGTCTATCCTCTTAATTTTTATGAATACCTCTCAATAAAAGGAGTGGCAGTAGAAGGGGAAGCAAGTATAGAATCTTTGAGACAAGCTAACTTCCCCCAACAAACAAGTATTCTCCATCATTTAGGTAATTATCTTAAAGAAGGAGGTTATCCGGAAATAGTCTTAGCAGAAGATGAAGAAGTAAAACGGGAATTAGCTTCCAGTTACTACCGGGATACAGTAACCCGTGATGTTGTCGTACCAAATGGAGTCAGGAACCAACAAGAAGTAGAGATATTAGGACTTCAAATAATGTCTGATTTCACCAAGACACATACCTATAGCAGTCTTTCTCACCCACAAAAGCTTTCTGTTGAAACTACCAAAACGTACCTTGATTTTTTTCAACGGGCTTACCTTTTTTTTGAAAGTAAGCATTTTTCATATAAAACCAAAGAAACACAAGATATTCAGCGGCCTAGAAAAATTTATATGGTTGATAATGGCCTTAGAAACTTTAATGTACCGCTTCTCCGGCCTGACCTTGGCCAATGTGCAGAAAATATAGTCTATATGGAGCTTCGAAAACAAAACGCAGCTATTTACTATTGGAAAGGGAAGAAAGAAATAGATTTTGTTACTATGAATCCAGATCTGGCGTTTTTCAATGTTTCCTATACTGACCAACCACATGAACGGGAAATAGAAAGCATGATAGAAAGTTTAGCCGAATTTGGTAAAGAGAAAGGAATAATATTAACGAAAAACTACGCTGACAAGAAGAAAATAGACGGAAAGATAATAGAATTTATACCGCTTTGGGCATGGCTTATTTTAAATGGAAAAGTTTTCTTTAAAAAATAATAACCAGCGATATTTACTCTTTCAGCCCAAGCCTATGGTTTCTTTACTGTAGGATCCTCTGGAATATATGAAATATTTATCACTAAATATTCTTCTCCTTGAAGTTGTAAATCAATTATAGCCTTTTGGTTTAGCTTAATTGCAGCTTTCTCTTTTGTTGGTTTAGGAGGAGAGGCTGAAGAAGTGGAATTTGTATAGACACTTACATCAGGGGAGAGTTTGAAGGTAGATTCTTTTCCATCCTCACCGCGCAAGGTAATACCATCATTGTCTTTATTGGTGATTCTTCCCACTGCTAAAGCCTGCTGGGTTTTTACTATAGAGTCAGGCCCTATCCTTATCTTTGAGGCTAGAACAGATTGTTTTGGTTGAAAAGATTTGGCCTCTTCCATACCTTGGCTCAAACCATTCTGGTAAGAGATCCAGGAAGTACCTAAAGCTAGGGCTAGAAAGACTGGGAAGAATAATCTTTTTTTGTTAAGATTTTTCATGTGTTCATTGTATTCCTGAACCGATCTTGCAGTCAATTATTAGTTTCTTCTGACCAGATAAAACAGTTGCTGTCTGGCCAACTTATTTAACATTAAGTTTTCTGCTGTTGGCAAAGCCTGCTCTTCGGAGATATCTTTATGGGTCAGCTGATAAAGCCTTGCCAGGGTTATCTTGTTGATCTTTGCAGAAAGCATTCCTCCCTGTCCCTCAAAGTCACCTTCCAGAAGCGTAGGTGAAACAAATAGTAACAGGGTCAGTTTCTGGCTGGATAAATCATATTCTTCACTTACTGCTGCTTCAAGAACTTGGTCCTTGTTAAAAGACCGGAATAAGTGTTTTGGCTCTGTAACTGCTTTAATCTCTAAACTCTTTACCGTAACAGGGGAAGAGCCGGAGTTAGTATAAACAGCATCTTGATTCCACAGGCCCCAGGAGGCTAGGATTTGTTCAAATTCCTGATGTGCATTTTTAATATTCTGATAGTTATTACTATCTTTGTCATTGGAGAGGGTCGATAACAGATTCCACCCTGGTATTATAGAAGAATAGGTAACAGGAAACCTTAAAGATTGTTGAGGTTTAGCCTCTGTAGTCTTCAGCTTTTGCTCACCGGGAAAGTAATCCTGCCATAGGGTGTAAATGAAAGCACCCGCAACAACTATAACCGGCAGCAGCAAAAAAATTATGAGTAACCTTTTTTGTATCTTTGTCATAGCTAATTTAACTAAACCACTTTTTACTAATTTATGTCAAATGAGATTGTCTTTTAAAAAGATGTAGTCAATTTGTAGATAGGCAAGATAATAGACATCACCACAAATCCTACTCCAATTCCCAAAATTACCAATACTACCGGTTCAATTGCAACTGTCAGATTTTTTACCAAATGGTCTGTTTCTGATTCAAAATAATCAGCCAGTTTGAAAAAAATTTCATCCACTTTACCTGTTTCTTCACCAACTTTGATCATCTGCGGGATAAGGCGGGGGAAAACGTTATCCTGTAGTAAGGATGAAAAAGCAAGGCCTCTTTCAACCCCTTTATAGGCATTTTTAAGAGAAGTTTTATACACTGAATTATCAATTTGTTCTGTAACTATTCCAATAGCCTCAAGTAAAGGAATACCGGCAGAAACTAACAGCCCAAAAGTCCGGTTAAAGTTGGTCAAAATAGAATAGGCAATAATTTTTCCTGCAACCGGAATCTTTAATTTGAGACTGTCTAACCTAACCTGCCCATCAGGGGTTTTTGACCAGCGGTTTATTCCAATCACACCACCGATAACTATAGCTATCATCAACCACCAGTAATTAAGAAAAAGGTTAGATACCCCAATTAGTATTTTAGTTGGCAAAGGCAACTCCATCTCCGACTGCTCATACAAATTTGTTAACCTGGGGATAACAAACACCATCATAATAATCATTACTACAACCATCATCGAAATAACTATCACCGGATAAATTAGCGCCCCCTTGATCCTGGCTTTAAACTCACGGTCCTTCTCCAAACCATCAGCCATTTGCATCAAAACTTTATCCAGTTTTCCGGATGTTTCTCCGCTTTTGATTAAATTTATATACAAGTGTGGAAAAACTTCCGGGAATTTACCCATAGATTGAGCCAAACTTAACCCTCCTTTAATGTCTTGAGACATCTCCCCCAGAATTTTTTTTAATCTTTTATTTGTTTGCTGTTCTTCTAATATATCTATTGCTTGTGACAGTACCAATCCTGAACTTACCATCGTAGCAAGCTGCCTGGTCATTACCACTAACTCCGTAAAACTCACTTTGTTAAAGAATTGATCTAAAAAACCCAGTGTAGACGTTTTACCGGATGAAAGAGTGATTACAACCAAGCCTCTCTTACGAAGGACCAATGCTGCCATATGCTGGTCAGAAGCCTTTATCTCACCAATATGCTCAACCCCTTTTAAATCCTTTGCTTTATATGTATATTCAGCCATATAAATAAGTTATTTGAGTAATTTAGCTAACACATCAGGACGCAGCGCAAAAGATGTTGCAGTCTCAGTGGAAATTTTTCCTGTTTTGACTAAGTTGGCCAAAGAGCTTTCCAAAGAAATCATTCCTAACTCTGCTGAGGTTTGAATTAAATTGTCAATCATATAAGTTTTTCCCTCTCTGATGATATTTCTTACAGCAGGGGTGGCAAAAAGTATCTCATTGGCAATTGTCCTGCCTGGATTAATTGTTGGTACAAGCCTTAAAGAGATGATTGCTTCCAGGTTTGATGCCAGCTGTAAGCGTATTTGCGGTTGTTGTGCTTCCGGAAATACATCAATCACCCTGTCAACAGATTGGGCAGCAGAGTTTGTATGCAGGGTGGCAAAAACCAAATGTCCGGTTTCTGCTACGGTTATAGCTGAAGAAATAGTCTCCAAATCCCTCATCTCACCAACCAATACCACATCCGGATCTTCCCGGAGCAGCGCTCTTAAAGAATTATTCCAGCTTTTGGTATCCAGAAACATCTCTCTTTGTTCCAGCAAAGATTTACCCATGGGGTATACATACTCAATTGGATCTTCAATAGTTACAATATGTGCAGCCCGGTTTAGGTTAATTTTGTTTATTAGAGAGGCCAAAGTAGTGGACTTTCCATGCCCTGTAGGGCCGGTTACAAGTACAAAGCCCTGCCTAAGATCAGACAACTTTGCAACCACATCAGGAAACCCCAACTCTTCCAAAGGAGGAATTCTAGCAGGAATAAGCCTTAAAGCTGCAGCAGCATTACCTTTTTGACGGTATAAATTAATCCTAAATCTACCCTTATCTCCTAAAGCATAAGAAAAATCAAGCTCCCATTTCTCGTTGAATATATCCAGTTGCACTTTGTTTAAAAGTGGGATTATCAAGCTCTCTATTACAGATGGAGTAATTGGCTCTGTACCCTGAATAGGAACAAGGTCTCCATGTATCCTGAGGGTAGGTTGAAAACCCACTGAAAGATGCAAGTCAGAGGCATTTCTAGCAATCGTTAGTTCCAGTAGCTGAGATATAATCATAGCTTAATCCTGCGCAACTCTTAATACCTCCTCAAGTGTGGTTATACCTTCCAGGGCTTTTAAGTAACCATCCTGTTTCATTGTAATCATACCCTCTGAAATAGCCTCTTTTTCTATCTCTGATGCTGAGGAATGCTGTAGTATCAGCTTTGCTAACTTATCAGTTACCACCAACACCTCAAATATCCCAATTCTTCCCAAATAACCAACATTATTACATTCTTTACATCCCTGGCCCTTATAAAGCTTAAAGTTATCCGCACTTTTAACGGGAAATAGCTGGCCCAATGATGACTTAACGTTTTCAACAACTTCCTGGGGTGGATCATACGCAATACGGCAATGAAGACAAACCTGTCTTACAACCCGCTGCCCTAACACTGCATTTAATGCTGAGGTAAGTAAAAATGTTTCTACACCCATATCCAAAAGTCTTGGGGCAGCTCCTGATGCTGAGTTAGTGTGGACTGTTGAAAATACCTGGTGGCCGGTCAATGCTGCCTGAACAGCCAACTCAGCTGTTTCAGTATCCCGGATCTCTCCAACCATTATGGTATTTGGGTCTTGCCGTAAAAAACTTCTTAAAGCTGCAGCAAATGTAAGTCCGATAGGCGGATTAACCTGGACCTGGTTAACGCCTGGAATCTGATACTCAACTGGATCCTCAATTGTCAAAACATTTACTTTGGTAGTAGATACTTTTGATAAAACCGAATAAAGAGTAGTAGTTTTACCTGAACCGGTCGGACCACAGACTAAGATAATACCATGGGTTCTTAAAAGTTGAACCTCAAAGCTTTTTAAGGAGGAGCCCCGCAGCCCCAGCTCAATTAGGGTCGGAGCAGCGCTGGATTTGGGTAATAACCTCATGACTACTTTCTCACCAAACACAGTTGGTATAATGGAAATACGCAAATCTATCACTTCTTTACCATAGTTAAAAGTAAACCTTCCGTCTTGAGGAAGTCTTTTTTCATCTATTTTTAATATAGCCAAGATTTTTACCCTAGAAACTAAAGCATCATGAACCCCCCGGGGAAGAAGAATCTTCTCGTGTAAGATACCGTCAATTCTGTATCTTACTCTTGTATGATCTTCCATGGGTTCAATATGAATATCTGATGACCTGGTTTTTACTGCATATTCCACCAACTGATTAACAATATTGGAAACCGGAGCTTCTCTAATTACTTCCGGAGTTAACTCTGTTTGTATGTCTTGTCTCACTGAGGCCACTTCTTTTAAAGCCGAAGTTACATCCGATGTTAAGCTTTGTGAGTACTGATCATTAATTGCTTTTACAATATCTTCGGGCAGACCTAAAAAAGGCTTTATCCTCATTCCGCTTTTTTTCTCAATAAACTGAATTACTTGAACATCCAGTGGATCTGCCATTGCCACCCACAACTGATCGTTGCTGCGCCCAAAGGGAATTAATTTATTTTTTCTTGCTACTCCTTCTGGTATTAAATTTAAAGCATCAGATGCAATCGCTTTACCCTCTAGCCTCACATAGGGAATGTTCCAAAGCTGAGCCTTAGCTTGAATAATCTTTTCATAGGGAACTAAGTTATGCTGGATTAAAATCTTTTCTACTGGCTGACCGGAATTAATGCTTTCTAACTTAAGAGTGGCCAGCTGGTCTTTAGTTAGCAATCCCTGTTCAAATAAAATATCTTCCAAACTAGTATTACCATTTTTTTGGGCAGTAGTATCAAGCATAATCAAATTTCCTGCATTCAACAGGACCTATTTTCATTATGGGCAAACTCTTCCAAAGTGTCAATTACAAATTATTGTTTTACCCAGGAATTTGTGCTAAAAAGGGTTAAGTGTGATTGCAAAAGTTTTAATTTCTAAATCCCCCCAACAATTAGAAGAACAAATTAATAAACTGCTGCTTGACCTTGGCCTCAAAAGAAACCATCCGGATATTTTATATTTGGAAAAAGATGTAAAACTTGGCATAGATCAGGCAAAAAAGATTAAAAATCATCTTTCAACCAAACCCTTAGAGGCCAAAGGAAAAGTAGTAATTGTTGAAGGTGGAGAAAATTTTACTACTGAGGCTCAAAATGCCCTCCTTAAAACCTTGGAAGAGTTACCAGAGAATACATCTTTTTTAATAGGAGCCCGTGGTCAATCAAATTTTTTGCCAACTGTTTTATCAAGATGTCAAATTGAATTTTTAAAAATTAACCAAACACAAAAAGAGCAAAGGTTAAAAGCAGAGGTAGAAAAAATACTAACATCTACTCTGGTAGAACAGTTTGCCTTTATAGAACAAACCAAAGAAAGGGATCTGATTCTACTGTGTTTGACAGAGATATTTCATGAAAAATTGGCAAAAAATCCACAGGAGAAAAAAGTTATCTTATTCCTCAAGCATTTACAGGAGGCTGAAAAATGGAAAGAATCGAATGTAAACATCAGAGCAGTCTTAGAATATCTTTTTTTGGTTCTGCCAACCTGAAATAGCTGATTAGCTTGTTAGAGCAACCTAATTTAATCACAGATATTTGCTAATGCTTGCTTTATGTGCTAAACTACAAAAGTTAAAAAATTGAGTAAAAATATGCCTAAAGATACCTATACAGCAAGTCAGATCCAGGTTTTAGAAGGGTTGGAGCCTGTCAGAAAAAGACCCGGAATGTATATTGGCTCAACTGACATCAGAGGATTGCATCACCTGATTAAAGAGGTAGTCGATAATTCCATCGATGAGGCACTAGCAGGTCATGCTAAAAATATCTGGGTGACAATCCATGAGGGAAACTATATCACTGTTGCAGATGATGGTAGGGGGATTCCTGTTGAGAAACATCCAAAAGTGGGAATTTCTGCACTTGAGGTTATTATGACTACCCTTCATGCAGGAGGAAAGTTTGGAGAAGGTGGGTATAAAGTCTCTACCGGCTTACACGGTGTTGGAGTATCTGCTGTTAATGCTTTATCAGATTATTTAAGGGCAGAGGTGAGAAGAGGTGGAAAAGAATATTTTCAAGAATACGAAAGAGGAAAACCAAAAGCCCCGGTTGCTCCCATAAACAAGAAAGATGGCCTACTTCCTTTTAATACCTCCTTTGCATGGAGCGCAGAATCCGGAACTAAAATCTCATTTTTAGCTGATCAGACTATATTTACTACCATTATCCCTGAGTTTTCTAAATTAGAAAGGCAGCTAAAACAGGTGGCCTATCTTGTGGCTGGAATATATTTCCATCTTTATGATGAAAGAAGCGGAAAAGAGTCGCATTTTTACTTCCAGTCAGGCATTGCTACCTTAATTAAACATTTAAACAAAAATAAAAATCTAGTCAATCCTGATCCTATTATGATCCAAAGAGAGATTGACGGTATTGATGTTGAAATAGGAATTCAATACAACGATGGCTTTAATGAAAATGTTGAATCCTTTGCCAACGTTGTCCCAACAACTGAGGGAGGAACACATATTACCGGATTTAGAATTGCCTTAACCCGAGCTATCAATGATTATGCCAGAAAAATTGAGGCTTTAAAAGAAAAGGATGAAAACTTAACTGGTGAGGATATGAGAGAAGGTCTAACTTCAGTCATCTCTATAAAGATGGACTCAGACCGGATACAGTTTGAATCACAAACAAAAGAAAAATTAGGAAATTCGGAAGTCCAACCAATTGTGGCACAAGTCGTTAAAGAAGGTTTAGAAGTATATTTTGAAGAAAATCCTCAGGATGCAAGAAGAATTATTGAAAAGGTGTTACTTGCAGCCCGGGCAAGAGCTGCAGCAAGAGCTGCAAAGGATGCAGTGATAAGAAAAGGTGCTTTGGAAGGGATGACTTTACCCGGGAAACTGGCAGATTGTCAAAACCGCGATGCTTCTTTATCTGAGTTGTACCTTGTAGAAGGTGATTCAGCCGGAGGTAGCGCAAAACAGGGAAGAGACAGAAAATTTCAAGCTATTTTACCCTTAAGGGGGAAAATCCTTAATACTGAAAGGGCAAGACTAGACAAAATCTTGGAGTTTGAGGAAATCAAAGCTTTAGTAATAGCTTTAGGAACCGGAATAGGAGACACTGTAGACTATGATAGAACAAGATATCACAGGGTAATTATTATGACAGATGCTGATGTAGACGGGGAACATATTAGGACACTTCTTCTAACATTTTTCTTCCGTTATTTGCCACAAATTATCGAAAGAGGGTATTTATACATAGCCCAACCACCTTTGTTTAAAGTTCAAAAAGGCAAAGAAATTTATTATGCTTACTCTGATGCAGAAAGAGACCAGATTGTAGTTAAAATGAGAGTAGGATCCAAAGTAGACGGAAAAGTTAACAACATTGGGATTCCAACAAATATTATTATCCAAAGGTATAAGGGTTTGGGTGAAATGAATCCTGACCAATTATGGGAAACCACCATGAACCCGGAAAATAGAGTATTAAAACAGGTAACAATAGAGGATGCTGCTTTGACTGATGAGGTTTTCTCAATGCTAATGGGTGATGAAGTACCACCCAGAAAGAGGTTTATCCAAACTCATGCGAAGTTAGCCACATTAGATATATAAATTTGCTATAATTTCCTTCAATGAGTTTAAATCAAAATATTGCTGCGGTAATCATGGCTGCTGGAAAGGGAACCCGGATGAAAGCCGACCTTGTAAAGGTACTACATCCTGTGGCAGACAAACCAATGGTTTTTCATTCTATAAACAACCTCTCAAAAGTTATCTCATCAAAAAATATTTACGTTGTCATATCATATCAGGGAGATTTAGTAAAAAAACAGATCGAGGAACAATTTAATCTAAACTTTGTATATCAACAAACACCTCTTGGGACAGCTGATGCAGTAAAGTGTGCATTGGAAGAGATAAAAGGCTCACCGGATGCAATACTGGTAGTAGGTGCAGATGATTCAGTATTTTATTCTAAACAAACTTTAACTAAATTCATAAGCTCTCATTTGAAACACAAGCCAAGCATTACTATGATGACTTTAATTAAAAAGGAAGACAACACAGTTGCAAAGATATTCAGGGATAAAGACGGAAACTTTTTAGAGATCGTGGAGAACTTCCGTTATATAAACTCAGGTAAAAAAAGCAATGAAATAGGCTGCGGGGCATACGTTTTTGATTTTGCTTGGACCAAGGAAAATATTGGTAAGGTATCACTGAGCGAAAATGGGGAGTATCTATTAACAGATCTGTTAGAAATTGCCCGTCAAAATAGGGACAAAATCAGCTTGTATAAGCTAGATAACCCTGCAGAATGGGTAGGTATTAATACTCCGGAGGAGTTAAAAATAGCGAATTTATTAATGAAGCAAAAATGAAAATACATTTTCTTGGTATAGGAGGAAGTGGAGCCTCAGCTGCTGCAGCAATTGCAACATCACAAGGTTTTGAGGTAACAGGCTGTGATATACATCCTCATAATGAGTTTACAACCGGTTTTGACAAAAGTATGCTGCAAAGCGGTCATTCTCCAGAGCATATAAAAGATATTGGCCTTTTAGTCATCACACCAGCTATTACCTATTTAGATCCAAAAAACCCAGAGTTAGAAGAAGCAAGAAAAAGGGGGATTCAAATTTTATCCTGGCAGGAGTTTATGGGAAAGTATTTAATGAAGGGTAAAATTGTGATTGCAGTTTGCGGCACACATGGTAAGTCCACCACCACTGCTATGATTGGGCTAATGCTTGAAAAAGCAGGCCTTGATCCAACAGTAGAATTAGGCGCTATCGTACCGGAATGGGGTGCAAACTTTAGAATAGGGGAAGGTAAATATTTTGTGGTAGAAGCAGATGAGTTTAATGATAACTTTTTAAATTACCATCCCGACATTACAGTTGTTACAAATATAGAAATGGATCATCCAGAATATTTTAAAAGCTTTGAGCAGCTAAAAGAATCTTACAAAAAGTTTTTCCTGCAGACTAAAAATTATATTGTAGGCAATTTAATGGATGAAAATATAGCCCACCTTTTAAAAGATGTTATGAAAGAAAGTAGCATCACTTGTCTTGATTTCTCTAAAAATGAATTTATGTTTACTCTGAAAATTCCAGGTATTTATAATATCTTAAACGCTAGAGCAGTACAGCAAGTTGGTTTATTACTAAACATTGAACCATCTACCATAAACCATACTCTGTCTACTTTCCAAGGTATTGGCAGAAGGTTTGAATATCTAGGAGAATACAGAGGCGCAAAGGTTTATTCAGATTTTGGTCATCACCCAACGGAGATTAAGGTAACAATGCAAGCAGCAAGAGAAAAATTTCCTAAAAATAGAATTTGGTTATTTTATGAGCCTCACATGTTTTCTAGAACTAAAGCTTTATTTAATGAATTTGTAAAGGTATTTAGAACTCTACCAGTTGATAGTATTGTAATTTTGGATATCTATCCAAGCAGAGAAGTGGATAACGGTTTAGTGAAGTCAGAACAACTTGCCCAAGCGATTAATAAATCACACATAAAATATAATAATCCTGAGGAGTTAAGAGAAACTTTGGGTAAAGAGATAAAAGATGGTGATATTTTGTTTTTCATGGGAGCAGGAGATATAGATACTTTAGCAAGGAAATTAGTATCATGAAATCTATTACTTTTGTAACCGGCAATAAAGATAAATTTAATGATTTGACACACTATATCGATTTTCCAATAGAACACTATGACCTTGATGTAACAGAAATTCAGTCACTTAATGTAGAAGAAATAGTCGAGCACAAAGCAAAATCAGCTTTTAGCCATCTTGGTCAACCTGTCTTAATAGAAGACACCTCACTTATTTTCAACGCTCTAGGTAAACTACCTGGACCTTTAATTAAATGGTTTTTAAAAGAGGTCGGAAACGAGGGATTGTGTAAACTACTAAATGGACTTGATGATCGTACAGCTATTGCAGAATTCTGCTTTGGTTTATATGATGGAACTTCACTTGAACTATTTACCCATAAAGTTGAAGGATATATCGCGCAAAAGCCCCAAGGAACATCCGGCTTTGGATGGGATCCAATCTTTATTCCTAAAAACTCTAATAAAACATGGGCACAGATGTTAGACGAAGGACAAGTGGAAATAAGAAAAGAGATAGTGAACAAAGTATCAGAAAGGCTAAGAGAAAATGGACTTTAAGGAAAAGAAAGTATTAATCTTTGGGCTTGGGTTAAATCAAGGTGGGGTAGGGAGTGCTAAGTTTTTTGCTAAAAATGGCTCACATGTCCGCGTGACTGACCTAAAATCAAAAGAATTACTTCAACCTTCGCTTGATCTACTAAGAGATTTTCCTGATATTGAATATGTATTTGGAGAGCACAGAAACGAAGACATTGATTGGGCGGATTTAATCATTAAAAACCCTTCTGTAAAACCAGGTAATGAGTTTATAGAATATTCAAAAAAGATCGGTAAAAGAGTTGAGATGGATATGGGAATATTTTTAGAATATGTCAAACCTTCCCAAATCATAGGGGTAACTGGGACAAAAGGAAAATCCACTACCGCATCTTTAATATACCAAGCTCTAAGCTCCAGTAACTTACCTGTTATCCTGGCAGGAAATATAGGAATAAGTGTTTTGGATACTATAGATCAGGTTACACCAGAAACCATAGTTATTTTAGAGCTTTCGTCTTTTAACTTAGAAAGTTTTGATCGGCATCAAGTTTCTCCCAAATGGGCTGTTATTACAAATATTACCCCAGATCACCTTAATTATTATCAAACTATGGATGAATATATAAGAGCAAAAAATGTTATTGGAAAATACCAATCTCAGAATGACTTTATATTCTTAAGAAGAAATGACCCAGTAACAAGCAAAAAACAGTTTACTGAAAACTTTAAAGGTAAAATTGACTATTTTTCATTAGATGATTTACCACAAGATTTTGAGCCAAATATTAAAGGTGAGCACAATCTTCTCAATATTGCGGCTGCACTAAAAGTAAGCGATGTCTTTGGTATAGGTAAAACTTTCGCTTTAAAAATATTATCAAATTTTAGCGGTGTGCCGTTTAGACAACAGTTAATTAAAACCTGGCGAGGGGTAAAAATAATTAATGATACAACCTCTACAGGACCAGATGCAGGAATTAAGGCTTTAATGTCGTATCCTGATTGCATCTTGATTGCTGGAGGAATGAACAAAAATATGCCTTATGATGAGTATGCAAAAATCTTTGATGAGAAAGTCAAAAAAGCGTTTTTTTTGGAAGGAGACTCAACTGAGTTAATTAAAGGCCTGACTAAAAGATCAGATAAAATTATGGGTACTTATAATAACCTTGAACAATTACTAACTGATGTAAAAAGAATTGTTCAATCAGGAGATGTAGTGCTTTTCTCTCCGGCTGCAACTTCATTCAATCTATTCCAAAATGAGTTTGACAGAGGCAGAAAGTTTAATAAGCTAGTTGAGCAGATGTTTAAATGAAAAAAGTATTGATAATTACTGGAAGCAGGAATTCAGAAAGGAAAATATCACTTATTTCTGCTAAACAGGTTAAGTTGGGTTTAGAAGAAAATGGATTTAATGTTACTCTTTTTGATCTTAAAAAAGGATACCGTCAGCTAAAAAAGATCTCAAAGGATTTTGATTTATTTTTTCCTGCATTACATGGCGAAGAAGGGGAGGGGGGAGAACTTCAAAAGTTCCTTTCTAAATTAGACAAACCATTTGTGGGTGGAAGTTGGAAAGGGTTTAAAAAAGGCTGGTATAAAATTCCATTTAAAAAATTCTGCAGGAAAGAAAATGTTTCAACTTCTGAGTGGAGAATAGTTAAAAACAGTAAGGATATCTTAAAGTTTGGTTTTCCATCTGTTTTAAAAACCTCCAATGGAGGATCATCAAGAGAAGTAGTTATTCTTGAATCGGAAAAAGATCTAGGTAAAGTATTTGTTCAATCACTGCTTAAATCAAAATACAAGCTTTTTATTGAAAGATTTTTAGGAGGGGTAGAGGTAACGGTAGGAATATTAAATGATAAACCTTTGCCAATACTAGAAATTATTCCGCCCCAAGGAAAATGGTTTGATTACAAAAATAAATACTCCGGAGCAACCCAAGAAATACCTAATGCTCCGTCTATACTGCCAAAAACACGTAAGATTGTTCAGCAAATAGCCCTTAAAATACATAAAGATTTAAATTTAGGACAGTACTCAAGAATTGATTTCATAGTTGCAGAAGGAATACCATATGTTTTAGAAGTAAATACAATCCCAGGATTAACTTCAGAAAGCCTTTTTCCTAAAGCTGCCCAAGAAGCTGGAATAAAATTTCCAAAACTTGTTAGGACTTTGACTGAAACTGCTAAGAAAAAATATGATTGACAAAATACGTACCCTTTTAGGACTTAATACTTACCAACCGTTAAATTTAATAGAAGTATCGGAGGAGAGATTGCTTACAAATCTTAGGTTCTTATCATCTCTGAGTCCAAAAATTAAAATTGCTCCTGTGCTAAAAAGTAATGCTTATGGGCATGGGTTAATTAATGTTGCCAAAGTCTTGGACTCGCAAAATTGTCCTTTTTTTTGCGTTGACAGCATTTATGAGGCATATGAGCTTTTAAAAGCTCGTATCAAAAGCCCGATTTTGATAATGGGATATATAAACCCCAATAATTTAAAAGTAAAAAAGCTACCATTTTCTTTTGCCTTGTGGAGTTTGGAGCTTGCAGAAAGTATTAATAAATACCAACCCAGCTCGCCAGTTCATCTTTTTGTAGACACAGGGATGCATCGGGAAGGAGTTCAACTTGAAGATCTTCCGGAATTTTTAATACAGCTTAAAAAATATAGCAACCTAAAAATCGAAGGGATTATGTCACATCTAGCATCAGTTAAAAATGCAAAAGACCCATTGTATTTGAGTCAATTAAAAAACTTTGAAAAGGCTTTAGAAGTTTGTAAGAGAGAAGGCATTAAACCCAAATGGATCCATTTAGCAAACTCTGATGGATTGTTAAACTCAGATTTAAAAAAACTGTCAAAGATATCAAATCTTGCCAGGGTAGGCTTAAATCTATATGGAGTTTCTGAAAGTGAAAATTTAAAACCTGCATTAACTTTTAAAACTAGGATTGTTCAGATAAAAAGGATCAGTAAAGGTGGAAAAGTTGGGTATGATGGAACATTTAGTATTCCCTCTGATATGTTAATTGGCATACTTCCTGCAGGATACAATGATGGAATAGACCGAAGGTTATCAAATAAAGGATTTGTTAAAGTTCAAGAAAAGTTTTGTCCAATTATAGGTAGGGTAAGCATGAATCTTTGCATCATCAATCTATCACAAGTAAAAAATCCACAAGTTGGGCAAGAGGTGATCATTTTCTCCCAAGATCCAGACGATAAAAACTCAATAATTAAATCAGCTTCTATTACCGGCAAGATTCCTTACGAGCTTCTTGTGCAACTTAATCCTTCCACTAAAAGACTAGCTATTTAGAGTTTAGTCTAGCCTGGTATTTATCTAGTAAAAATGCTAAAATATTAATGCCCGAAAAGGGCTTTTTCTTAGCTTCAAACTATGGATGACAAACCAATAGATAAAAACTTAGGCAAAATTCAACCAGCTCCTATTATCGAAGAGATGCAAAGATCATACCTTGATTATGCGATGTCTGTTATTGTCTCCCGTGCCTTACCTGATGTCAGAGATGGGTTAAAACCTGTGCAAAGAAGGATTGTTTATGCAATGCACAAACAAGGCCTATCACATTCTGCGAGATACCAGAAATCAGCTGCAGTTGTAGGTGAGGTTTTGAAAAACTACCACCCTCACGGTGACGCACCAGTTTATGAGGCAATGGTTAGAATGGCTCAAAATTTCTCGATGAGATACCCCCTAATCGATGGCCAGGGAAATTTCGGGTCGATTGATGGCGATAGTCCGGCGGCGATGCGTTACACCGAAGCGCGTCTTTCGGCAATAGCAGATGAGTTACTCCGGGATATTAATAAGCAAACTGTAGACTTTGTTGATAATTACTCAGGAACAGAACAAGAACCAATACTACTTCCATCAGTGACTCCTAATTTATTACTTAACGGAGCATCTGGTATCGCAGTTGGTATGGCAACACAAATCCCACCTCATAATTTAGGGGAAGTTTGCGATGCAATAGTTTACATGATTGACCATCCTCTAAAACCAGGTAATGAAACTGCAGTTACACCAGATAGCAATCAAGTGGAAAAGTTTAAATCTGACACTACAGTTGAGGATTTAATGAAGTTTATAAAAGGCCCTGATTTTCCAACCGGTGCATCCATTTATGACCAAACTGAAATTCAGGCAGCCTATGCAACCGGCAGAGGAAGAGTTGTAACCAGAGCCAAAGCAGAAATAGATGAAGCTACCTCTGGTAAAGTTCAGATTATAGTCTCAGAATTGCCTTACCAAGTTAATAAAGCTACCTTAATTGCAAGGATTGCGGATCTAGTCAAAGATAAAAAGCTTGAAGGAATCGCCGATCTAAGAGATGAGTCAGACAGAAAACAAATGGTTAGAATTGTGATGGATCTAAAAAGAGACGGCAAGCCTAAATCAATTTTAAACAACCTTTACAAATATACTTCTATGCAATCTGTTTTTAATGTTAATCTAGTTGCCCTTGTGGATGGCGTGCCTCATCTTTTAACACTTAAACATATTTTGGAAGAATTTGTTCATCACAGACAAATGGTAGTCAGAAGACGGGCTGAGTTTGAGCTGGCTGAGGCAAAAGCAAGAGAACATATTTTAGAAGGATTAAAAATCGCTGTTGATAATATTGATGAGGTAATTGCAACAATTAAAAAGAGTAAGGACTCTGATGATGCAAGAGGTAATTTGATGGCCAAGTTCAAATTAAGCGAGCTTCAGGCTGTAGCTATTTTGGATATGCAGCTTCGTAGACTGGCTGCACTTGAAAGACAAAAAATTGAAGATGAGCTGGCCATGGTCCGCGAAACTATTGCCTATTTAGAAGATTTACTAGCACACCCGGAAAAAATATTAAAAGTAATAAAAGATGAGTTGCAAAAGATAAAAGAAAAATACGCTGATGCAAGAAGAACCAGAGTCTATAAACAAAAGGTGGGTGAGTTTTCAGAAGAAGACTTGGTGGCCAATGAAACAACAATTGTCACCATAACTGAAGGCGGTTACATCAAGCGCCAGTCGCCAATGTCGTTTAGAACGCAGCAAAGGGGTGGCAAAGGCGTAATGGGAATATCCACCAAAGAAACCGATGCTGTCTCTCATATCTTTTATACTCAAACCCACGACAACGTACTTTTTTTCACTGACAAAGGCCGCGTATTTCAAATCAAGGTTTGGGAAATACAAGAAACCCAAAGAGCAGCAAAAGGCCAGGCAATTGTTAACTTAATAAATATTGATCAAGGGGAAAAAGTGACTGCAGTTTTAACGACCAGAGGGAAAAATGAAACTGCCAAATTTATGTTTATGTGTACCCAAAATGGATCTGTCAAAAAGACTCCTATTGAAGAGTATGCCAATATCAGAAAAAATGGGTTAGTAGCTATTAAATTAGATACTGATGATTATCTTGGCTGGGTACATGCCACCACCGGAAAAAACGATATAGTTATAGTTTCTGAAAAAGGCCAATCAATTAGATTCTCAGAATCCCAGGTTAAACCAACTCACAGAGACACATCAGGTGTGAGAGGCATCAAGTTAGAAAAAGGTAATACTGTAGTCTCTTTAAATATTATAGGTGTAGATGAAGGAGAGCTAGTGGTTATTACAGAAAATGGTTTGGGTAAAAAAACCAAAACATCATCTTGGTCCAGACAGGGGAGGGGAGGACAAGGTGTGAAAGCAGCTCAAATCACTTCAAAAACAGGAAATATTGTTACAGCCCAAATAGTTGATGATAAGATGGATACACTAGTGCTGACCTCAAACAAAGGACAGATTATTAAAATGGATTTAAGGCAGGTTCCAACTCTTCAACGTCAAACTCAAGGTGTTATTTTGATGAGGGTAAGAGATGGAGAAAAGGTTGCAGCTGCTGCTGTTGTTTCAACTAAAGAAAAGGAGGTGCAATGATTAGATTTCAGCCGTTAATAAGCAAGCTGGCAATTGCCTATTTTATGGTTGGATTCTTTTTCGCTTTGCTCTTTGCTCTTTATTACCGCTGGCCGCCTTTATCTTTTCTTTCACCTGGCTATTATATGGTAATTATCAGCTGGCCTTTACAGGCACCTGGATTTTTTCAGGACTTTTTAGTTTACGGGCTGGCAGGAAAAACCCTTTAATCTATTCTTACCCATTTTTTACCTAAAATTTATTATACTTCAGATATAATTTCTGATATAATCCTGTAGTTTTTATGTTTAAACTAATTCTTATTACATATATTTTTTTTAACTTGTGGTATTTTTTGGTAGTCACAAGCTTTACTGAAAAAACTGCAAAAATCAATGACTCACCAGTACTAAGAGCAAGACTGGGAACTGTGCTTTGGCATTCAGGAGATAGAGCACAAAATGCAAGCGGACATCTCTACTGTCTTTATCCTTCAGGACAAAATATATTTGATAACAAAAGGGGAGAATATATTATCAAAAGAGCTGAAAATATTGAAGAATGTCAGGGTTGGTATGGAAAAGTAATTTTATATGAAGGGCCGTGGGTGTCAGAGAGAGAAAAAATATGGTGGAATAAAAACCAAATGATTGAAGAAAATTTCGCCTCACTGGCAAAACCTATAGAGCAAATTTAAAACCCACTAGATGATATAATTCATAAGTCATGCCGCTTTGTGAACAAGAAGTTGGAGTAGAACAGTTAACCTCTCAATTATTTCAATCAGCAAGGAAAGCTGGTTTAATGCTTTTTTCAGACCCTGGCTCAATTGGAGCATTGCAAGGAAGAAATGCGTTTTCCTGCTCAGCGCTTACCCAAATCTTGATTGCTGCCCATCTTACATCTCTTGCTCTTGCTATTGTAGCTAAAAGAGAGCGTCCTGCTGCCTCTTTGGATCTGATTCTATATGATGAAAGAAGGAGAAGAAGTCCACTGATAGATAAATTTAATCGTCAACCTGTCTACTCACTCCTTAGACAAATTCTGCATGTTGACCCTGCTCACCGGGTAATTAACGACTTGCCAAGTTTAACAATACGCGCATTCCCCACAGGCTTAACAACAGTTGAATGGGTTGAAACTTCAAGAAGTCCAGTAGACAGAACAGCAGACTCAAATCCCGCCTTAATAACACCGGACGGAAGGGTCATTTCCAATATAAATCTTTTCGTTCTGAACTCACAACGGGAAACATCACCAGACCATTAAACTTTAAATAGTGTTTTTAGAGGCTCAAAAGTTAGTATTAGTGCTTGCATCAAAAGCACAAATCCTACTGAAAGAACTAGTTTTTTGTTAGAAAGAAGTGAATGGTGTTTTCTTAAGATAAACACAAAAAACATTTGTGAGATCACCACCAATGTAAATGCAGAGGAGCGGGCAGTTTGCACTCCAAAAAGCTGTAAGCTTATATAAAAACCTATTAAAGAGATTGCTGCCATTACCAGCCCCCCAATAAAAATGTACAAAAGAGTGCTGTTACTAAGCAAAACTGACCACTTTTTCCTTGGTGGGGTTTTCATCAGATTTGCAGAAGCATTATCTGTCCCTAAAGCCAAAGCCGGAAATCCGTCAGTTACAAAATTAATCCATAAGATTTGGGCAGGGAAAAGGGGGGTGGGTAAAGATAAAATACTTGCCCCAATAATTAATAAAATTTCAGAAAGATTACCGGCCAGTAAAAATTTAACAACCTTCAAAATATTACTGTAGATTAGCCGGCCCTGCTCTATTGCAGAGATTAGGGTAGAGAAGTTATCATCCAGCAATACTATATCAGAGGCCTCCTTGGCAACATCTGTGCCTGTTTGACCCATAGCCACCCCAACATGCGCCTGTTTTAAAGCTAGAGAATCGTTAACCCCATCGCCGGTTACAGCCACCACCTCACCTGAGGATTGATAAACTCGCACAATCCTAAGCTTTTGCTCTGGTTGGATCCTGGCAAAGATCCGTATCTTACTAAGGCGCATCACAAACTCCTCATCTGTTAATTCATCAAGCTGTGCACCGGTTATCACCTCCTCACCCTCCCTAATCAAACCAATCTCTTCTGCTATTGCTTTGGCTGTTAGCTCGTTATCCCCTGTAACCATTATCACCTTAATCCCTGCCTGACGGGCACGTTCTATAACAACCTTTGCCTCAATCCGGGGCGTATCAGCAATACCGATTATCCCCAAAAAATTAAGAGGTGAGCCTTCTTTCCCGGACGCAAAAGCCAACACCCGTAAACCCTTACTCGCCATCCTCTTATAATCTTGCTCCACTTTTTCAATCTGCTCTTCTGACAAATCTGTCTTTGGTAAAATCGATTCAGGAGCTCCTTTAACATAAGTTACATCCTTGCCCATGTCTCTCCAAACAACACTCATCATCCTGGATTTTAGATTAAATGGATTCTCATCAACCAGCTCACCTTTGGACCTTAAAAGTTCATAATCGACCCCTTTTTCTTTAACCCATAAAAGGAGTGCGCCTTCTGTGGTATCGCCTAAGATATCAAATCCTCCATGATTTTCTTTGACTACCAAACTGGAGCTATTACACAAAACCGCACACTTTATTAGCTCTTTTTCATTAACCTGATGGGTTTTAACCTCTTTTACTACCATCTGGTTTTGAGTTAAGGTTCCTGTTTTATCAGAGCAGATAACTGTTGCCGCTCCCAAACTCTCAACCGCCACCATCTTTCTAACAAGAGCTTTCCTCTTGTACATCTTGTGCACCCCCAAAGCCAGGACTATCGTCACAACTGCCGGTAAGCCCTCCGGAACAGCAGCAACCAGCAGCGCGGTTGAATTAAAAAACTCATCTATTAGCGAATTACCCTGCAATACCCCAAACACAAAAAGGGCTATAGAAACAACTAAGGCTCCTAGACCGATCTTTTTACCTAAACTGTTTAAAGACTTTTCCAAAGGTGTAACCTCTTCTTCCACATCAGCCAAGGTCAGAGCAATCTTTCCAAATTTTGTGTTAACACCGGTATATGTAACCTGGAACTTACCCCTGCCTGAAGAGACGATCGTACCAAAATAGAGATCATTTTCTCCCTCCTTTTCTGTTTTCATTACAGGCAAAGATTCACCGGTTAAAGAGGATTCGTTAACAGCAAGAGACACAGACTCCAAAACTTTTCCATCTGCCGGAATTTTATCCCCAGATTCTAAAATAACCAGATCACCTGGGACCAGTTTAAACGAGGAAATCTCAATTTCCTGACCATCCCTTATTACCCGGGAGTTTAGCACCTCAAGCTTTCGCAAAGCTTCTAACTCTTTAGATGCTTTATATTCCTGCCAAAAACCCAAGATGGTATTAAGTAGTAATATCCCCAATATTAATACCCCATCAAGAGGATCCCCGACAACAAAAGATATAATGGAGGCTATTAGTAAAAGTAAGAAAAGATAGTTTTTAATTTGGGAAAAGATAAGCTGAATTACAGTTGACCCTTTTTTTTCAGGTAACTTATTTAAGCCATATTGAATTATAAGTTGTTGCGCTTGAATAGTAGTTAATCCTGAGCTACTCATGATATCCCTTTAACTATTGTTAAGATTATTAATATCCCAACACTGTTTACGACAAATGTTAAGATAGCCAATTTAAAATAGGATAGCTTGGAAGCACCAAGCATTATTAAACCTAACTCATCAGGAAAAGGGGAGGCCACAATCACTATTCCAATAATTAAAGATAATATATCAAGATGATATTTTATAAACTGCTTTTTTAGGTTATTAAAAGAGTTGGAGTGCGAGACAAAAGATAGCTGCCTAAATATAAATCTGAAAGATTTAACTATTAACATATCACCAGCCACAGCTCCTATCCCTGCTAAAAGTGTAACTGAAAAGATATTTGTGGTTTGGCCCAAAACTACTAGTATCACAACTGCCAGCGGAGAAGTTAGAAAAGAGGTGTAAAAAACCCCGCTTACTAAGGCAACCAAGGACTTTAGAAACAAAGACCTGTCAGATAAAAGCGAGGTATCGGTAGACTGAATTAAAAAGTATGAAAAAATAACAATCAGAATAAAAATAAAAAGCTTTAAAAAATTGAGCATTAACTAAAATATTAGCAGATTTGTACTGGCAGGTGATACCATCCATATGGTTAATTAGATAAAACAGGCACATAAATAGCTGTTCTAGCGCCAGGTATGACTTTTCCGTTTTTATCTGTCCGCCTGGCAGGCTCGACCTTAATCCCTGCTCTTTCAGCTTTCTCTGTCAACATTGCCATCGCAAAACCAGTGGTTGGTACACGATTATCCCTGTACCCTTGAGCCTGAATATTACCAGCCTGTCTCTCTCTTAACGCACCTATAAACCCCTTTTCTATCATTAACTTACTATACCCTGAACCATTATCATCACAATACATAATAGCTGTATTCCCATCTGCAGCCAGTTGGGTGGTTATACCGAACTCTGTTGGGTAACTCTCGCCTTTGAAACGAGCCTGCTTGGCACTATTGCCTGCACACTGTTTTAGTAGTTGATATAGTAAGTAAACATCACCTCTTAATATGATCTCTTGGGGAAGGTTGGTAAATTCAGAGTTAACAGCCCTTATATTTTGCATACTGTTTTTACGTACTGTGCTAAGTACGATATTAATCAGCATACTCAGTCTAGATAAAGAAGTGAATTTTAAAGAATAAAGCGCAGGATCTTGGTTTAACGCCTCTTGTAATAGCTCTTTGTGGATAAGGGAAAAAGAATCGATGATACTCTCGCGGAAATTAGGATATTCCAACCTTGCCGGATTTTTGTGCATGCAATACACCATACCACTAGCTGCTGTTAAATGGTTATTCATATCATGCACCCACATAGGAACTATAAAACTTCCGAAAGCTTTTACCTTATCAAGTAATGCTTCAGGTTCAGCTAAATCGGATTCTGATGAGTTATCAGCTTCAACAAGCGACTCTGCCTCCCGAGTGAGTTGCCTAGCATATCCGATACCCCTATCAGTATCAATCATTAAACCATGCGCTCTTTGCCGTAAATCCAATAAATCTTTGGGATTTTCCGGGAGTACAGCAGCAGCCAAACCCGACATCAACTCAGCCCATCTCATCATATAACCCATCCCTGCCACCACCCGGGCAACCCTTTGCACAGTTGGATGACTCGAAATATTACCACCAACCTCCAGTTCCAATAGGTATGCTCCCTCTAACAGTCCCGGGGAATTTGGTGAATTATTTACTGTGATTTTAAAATCACTGCTGTTTCCTGTTTCTACCATATAATCACAATATGCAATAATTTGAAACTATAAGTCTATATCATTTGGTTAGATAATTCAAGTTAACGCGGTCAAATATGGTTTTATGCAGTAGCTATAGGGTTACAGCTATTCTTCCTTATTCCCGCTGTGGAAAGCTTTATGAACATCCTTTAAATGCTTGTTGGTGACATGGGTGTAGATCTGGGTGGTGGAAATATTAGAATGCCCCAGCATCTCTTGAACTGATCTAATATCTGCTCCATTTATTAGCAAATCTGTGGCAAACGAATGTCTTAGTGTATGAGGAGTAGCTTTTATCGGCAAACCTAACCTTTTAACATATTTTTCAACTATTCTTTCAATAGATCTTGCTGACAGCCTCATTGCTTCACCAGAATTGTCAGTGATAACCTTACCCTGATATCTGATAAATAGCGGCTTAAAGGTATCTTTACGGTTTTCTAAATATTTAGCAAGCCAAAAAGAAGCTGCATCAGACAAAAACACCACCCGCTCTTTTCCACCTTTTCCCACCACTCCAAATTCACCTCTGTTTAGATTAATTTGATTACAGTCTAAAGAGGCAAGCTCTGAAACCCGCAGTCCTGTAGAAAAAAGAGTTTCAAGAAGCGCTCTGTCTCTAATTCCTTCTTTTTTTGTGGTGTCCGGTGCATCCAGCAGTTGCTTTAGATGACCTTCTTCCAAAACCTTGAACGGCCGAGGCTCTCTCTCACCTAACTCTACTTTTTCAGGCGAAAGGGTAGCGATATCATTTTTTGCCAAATACCTTAAAAAAGCCCTTAAGGCTATCATAAAATAATTTTGCGTAACCCTTTTTAAACCTTTACCCGTTTTAGGGTCTACATAATGGGACAGATACAACCTATATTTTCTGATTAGATTAAGATCTATCTCTTTTGGATCAATGTCTCCGGCCTGCCCTGAGCTTGTCGAATGGGCAAAATCCAGGAACCGCTTTAAATAGTGGTCGTAGTTTTTAATTGTTAATTGTGAAGTATTTCTTTCCAACTCCAAATACTCTAAAAAATCTGTAATTAATGCCGACAGAATCATACATTGTTTTAAAGAAGAGCAAACCCTAACACTCCCAGTACTGCCATTGTTACCCCAAGTATTGCCAGCATATAACTAAATTCCTGAGAGCCGGTTTTACCACCCACCATATCATCTATTGTTTTGACAGGAGTTTTTACTGCTCCTGATGGAGTAGAGATCCCGCCTTGAGAAACAGGAGGGGTAACTACAATAGTCGGAGGGCTTCCTTGAACAGTGCAGGCACCGGAACCAATAGTATAATTTCCATTTACTACTGAGCTTAATACATCTGCTACAGTACCTCTTTCAACCACATTAGAATCTGTAGTTTTGGATTTATCATTTGAGTCAAAATCAAATTTTACTTGCGTTACCCCTACCGAAGCATTATCTTTAACAGTAAAGTTAATTTTTGCAAAAGTGCCACTACCGGAAAAGGCACTGCTTACAGATGATAAACCTGAAATAGTTATCTTGCCCGACTGCTCATCGATATTATTTCCAGGATAATCTGAATAGATTTGGCCGGAAACAATCTGATTAGCGGTTAAGCGTGAAGAGTCATATAAAACAATTGCATCTGTCCCATCTGTTTGCACTCCTTCTGTGTTTAAGTTTATATCAACTGTAACATCACAGCCTTTGTTAAAATTACCGGTGGAAGGGGACAAAGAAAGAGTAGCTGCAAAAACAGGTAGCGGTAAAATTAAAAAGACAGAAGTTAAGATGAAAATGGAAATGATTTTTTTCATAGTCATTTAACGGTTAATTTCAGGTCATAAGTCTTGTCTAAGATATCTTTGGCCTCAGTTGATTCAATTATATTACTTTCATTTGTCGCATCTTTTTTATAATCTACCTTCAGTGTTGTATTGCCTGCTGATTTGGCCTTAAACTTTAAACTTGCAAGGGTCCCACTTCCATTAAAACCTTTTTGATTGCCTGAAGCAATACCTGAAACCTTAATAACTCCATTTTGTGTATCCAAGCTTGCTAAAGGGTATTCTGAATAAATTGTGCCCTTTTCAAAAAAAGAACTGGAGGTTGCTTCAAGGACCTTGGGATCGTAAATAACAACTAAATCTACCCCATATGTCGGATTACCTGAGGTAGATACTTTAACAGAAACTGTTACCTCATCTCCCAGCTTATATTCTTTTGCAGAGGATACAAGGGCAATCTTACCACCTGAAATAGGCTGCGAGGGCTGTAGTGAGGGGGGAGGTTTAATTAACTGTTGTATACCTAATACAATTTCAACCAGAAGAACCAGTCCCAATACTGCATATACCCCAAAAGGCCATAACTTTATTCTAAACAGTCTGAATCTAGATTTTGACCCCTCAAAATATGTGTTGTTTACTAATTGGTTGTTGGCAGGACTATCCATAGTTATAATCGTTTAGATTACATCGTAAACTTCTTGTAACGTTTACGTTATAATCGTTTAGATTACATCGTAAACTTCTTGTAACGTTTACGTTATAATTCAGCATCATTTACATCGTTAAAATTAAGTTTCATATAACCCCATTCAAAAGCATTGCAAACTCCATCGCCATTACAGTCGCAAACCTTGGCTGTCGAAGCAACCTTACCCCATTGTTGGTTGAGACAAGACTTATCTATACTATTTATAATACCATCTCCGCTGGTAGGACAGATATCCCCCCATGGTAAACTAAGGCCAGGTAGAACTGTTGTACCGCTAGCTGCAGTAAATAAACCATGACGTCTTAGGTATTGAGGAGCTTTTACAGATATTTTATATCTTTTACCGGGCTTTCCATCGGTTGGGCCTTGTAGTTTAGTCTTTAAGTTTTTAATAACTCCCTCTTTATCTATTTCAACTGTTTCCCGTACTGCATTTCCACTTGCACTTGCCTCTTTAATGGCTACTTCCACATTGGCAATGTTTCTGTTGGGGGCTACACAAACAGGTTTTACTCCAAGAATAATTTGCGAAATACCAATTAGACAGTTTTGCTGGAAACTCTCACCATCGTTTCTAGTAACAACTACTTGATAAGATTGCCCGGCAGTAGGGGAGAAGGAAGGATTTTCTATATTACCTTTAATCTTATTATGAATCCATTCAGTAATTGTAACTTGTGTATTATTTGCAGTTAAACGACCTTGATTTGCACTAAAGTTATTACCCTCTATTTCAAACACCAAACCCTTACCAGCTATATCTAGATTACATGACAAAGTGTCAATTTGAGGCGCAGGTCCAACATATTCTATTTCGGCAGAGATAGGGGAGGAAAACTGGTCGCCTTTTTTAAACTCTACCCACATAAACTTTTTACCAGGAGTTGTGTTGGCTAAAGTATGGTTTATCACTTCATGTTGTCGGCCAGCAGGAATTTTAATAAAGTTTTGCTTGCTTAAATCCGCTCTTTCTTCTGCAATTCTAAACTCAATTTGAGTATCTGACTGGTCTGAAGGAGAAACAGTCAGCGTTGCAGCACTGGCGCTGTCACAACTACCACCTCTGGCAGTTATACTATATGTCCCTTGCGTAGAAAGCGTCAATTCTTGCTGATTTGACAAGCTTCTTGAGAAATTATTTGGACCGGAAACACTAAGATTTACGCCCGGGATAGCTTGATCTAATGAGTTTAAAGCAGCTATTTTAACTCGATCGTTCACTTTTACAGTAAGTGCTTGGCTCCAACCGGAAGTACCGCTCCTTTGTAACTTGATGGAACAAGTAGATGAGGGTTGACTAAAGCAGCTTGCAACCTGATTTTTATCATTTTGGTTGTTAATACCCATCCAGTTGTTTATAATTCCTGGGTAGTTGTCCTCTTTATCAGTACACCAACTATTAGATCTGTAAAAAGTTAAAATATCACTTCTTTTGCCTAACACACATTTTGCCTGTTCTAGAGTAACTGTTCCTGCAGACCCTGTTGTGCAAGAAGATGGTGTTGACCCTAGGCAGCTTGCAACTTGATCTTTATCATTCTGGGTATTTATACCCATCCAGTTATTAACTATTCCCTGATAATTTTCTTTCTTATCAGTACACCAACCATTATTTCTAAAAAATGAAAGTAAATCACTTCTTTTTCCAATTACACACTCTGCCTGTTGTTGGGTAATAGATCCTGCAGAACCAGTGGTACAACCTGATGAATCTGGAGCCGGAGGAACAGCAACATCTTTACAAACCTGCTGATTATCCCACGGGCCAAAAACGTAATTTGCACAGTATTTGCCATCGCTCAGAGTGGAAATATATTGGAAATATTCATAACCACAAGTTTTATTATTTCGTTTGTCTTCTGTAGTGTAGGCCTTATATCTTGTACCATCTTTTTCATTAGTAACGATTTTTTCGCTAACTAAATAATCCACTCCTGTCGGAGCGAGAGTATCAACAGTTACATCACCGTTACATTGCTGCTGTGACTGGCCTCCTGGTGAGTAGGTCTGTCCAGAGGAAGTGTCTATTATTTCGCAAACACCACAAGTAGTGACTTGAGGATCCCAAGCGCAGTTTCCTCCCTCATTTACCCCTCCAGAGCACCATTGAGTACCTCTTTCCTCAATACCATCTCCATTTACATCTTCCCAGCAGTCTTGCACATACCCAGAACACCACTGCGGACCTGTACCTCCACTTGGCTGCTGCTCTTGCTCTGGTTGATTTGAACACCAGCTACTACATCCAGAATCGCTTACACCTTCTTGGGCAATTCTTGTTTCTCCGGTGTCATTTCCATCACAAACTTTTTTTTCTATTTTTCTTGCCTCATTACAGGCTGTGCATTCGTTTCGTAAATCTCTCCATTCACATTGAGGCTCTCGTGGCTGAGATTCTTGCTGCTCTGGTTCTTGTTGCCTTATTCGACACTCTGCGTCTTGAGAATAACCAGGTGGAGGAGAAATACTAACACACTCCTTGTCTGACCCACAATCTTCCCAGAACTCATGGTTTCCATCAGCTTTATCATGCCAAATCTGATTATCTGCACAATACCATCCTTCTGTCCCTTCCGGATGGCCAGCATAAACCGTGCCAAGAATACTTTGATTTAAGGCTAAACTTTTACTTAGGGAATTATTGCTTGCTAAAAATTCCCTGGGAGGAGTAATCTTAAAGGATATCTCCGGGCAAACAACTACTTGCTTTCCATCTCTTGTTTTTACGCACTTATTGGACAAAAGCTCTATTGATTCACCCAGTGCAAATGACTTAAATACCTGTTGGCGTCTTACCAGATCCACAGATAGGGGAACAGCCAGAACTAAAATACCAAGAAGCAATAGATTAATTAGGTTTTTCTTTGAAAAACTATCTCTTAGATTGTCAAACATAGCTTGACTTCAGATTGACACTTTTAATAGTAGTTTGTCAATAGATGGTTAATATTGTCCGACATCAAGAGACCTCTCAGGCACGAAGCCCGTAAAGGCCTCAAAAACGGTTGATTAGGGGACTAGCAGTATCTACCATCATCCAAGTTTAGCGCTCTATAGAGCGCCAAAGTAAAAACTAAGATATTTAGTAAAAAAGCGGACATTGTAAAAAAATCATCAGTAAAAAAATGGAAGAATTGCAGCTAAAATTAGGCATTAAAAATACATGTTAAAAATTTTAAATTTTGCATTAGTAACTCTTAGCTTAACCACATAACCTCTCCTCTGGCAAATCCTTTCTGAACGTCGTATAAGATACATTGTACGACGTTAATATATAGGTAAGTCTGGGTGGCCTAGCAGAAAGGAGTATATTTCAGGAAAAGACCAAAATAACAAAGCTTACAAGCTTCTTTCCTTTTAGGTTAGTGTAAATTAGGAAGTATTATTAGCCCTCTCCTCCGGGGAGCGGGGCCTGCAATTAGCAACTATATCAATCTAGTGCAAATTTTTAAGCAATAAGTTATCCACACAGGAGTAAAAAGTTTCTTGGTACGCGAAAGTCTCATAGTATTTTATTTTCACGATATTCTTACTGAATTTTCACACCCTACTCCTCTATCGTTAGATTGTTTGTAAATTTTTTCTTTGAAGCTAAAAAAGTATTTATTGTTACATAATACCGAGCAGTTTACTGCGCGGTTACAACTTGGTAACAAGAACTTTCGCTTGCGATACCTCGCAGCTCTGCTGCGGGGTAGTTCATTAACCAGACCAGGAAGTAGTAAAAAAGGCAAATACTAAAACTAGGGCCCCTATTATCAGGTACTCTCCCACCGCTCTCCTACTGATTCTTGCTCTTAACATATGAGTTGCCAAGCCTAACAATACATACATTGCCGATGACAGAGTTAATGACCATATTGTTGTCACCAAAGGCCAAAATGATAATACAACTGCTAACTCTGCCAAGATTAGACTTAATATAAAGCTTTGAATGGTTATCGAAGCTGAAATCTTTTCTTCCATCTCCAAAGACCACAATACCTGCAAAATAAGCGGAAAACTCAGTAAAAACACTGCTAAACCATTAATTAAAAACATCATATTAAAAGCATATATAACGTTATATAAGAAGAATGCAGATAAAAGAGTAAAAAGAAAAGCTGCCGTTGAGGCAGCTCTATATAAAGGTATGGTTCTAATTGAGGCAACGTTAAATACATTTTGAGCAAGTAGTAGCAAATAAAACATAAATCCAAAGAATAAAGCTACTGGTAGCCTGGTTAACCATCTGATAGGAAGCAGAAAATAAAAGCTTGCAACAGCTAAGGTAAAAAAGACCGGTAAAATCATCAAAGTCATGGCTTTAGTTTTATTAATTCCCTCCCACAAAGCCCATAGTGATAGAAGATAGGCAGCTACACCAAGCCCTGCCATAAACTTAAATCGCAGATTAAAATCAACCAACTGGGTAGAAAGCAAACCAAGGGTTAAGATAGCAGATGCTATGATGATTTTTTGTCTTTTGTTTAGAATAAACAATTGAAAGTTTGTCATTACAGGACCTTACTTTGCTGCTAGTTTTAGCACATGACAGATAGCTATCGCAACTGCATCTATTGCATCATCTAAATGTCCGCCTTTTAGTTTTCCAAATTGTGCACGCTTTTCTCCATTTTTTCCTAGCCATTTTCTTACTGCTTCTTGTACTTGCTTTTTATCAGCTCTACCCCCTCCTGCAACCATAAGCTTTACTTGTAACCCAGTATAATCTTGTAAAGGAATTCTATGTTCTGCAGCGCAAAGTAGCGCAACTCCCCTTGCTTGCCCTACCGATATTGCGGTTCTGGAATTAGCCCCAAAAAATAGCATCTCCAAAGCAATTGCATCTGGTTTATATTTTTCAATCACTTCATTTAACTGCCTATGTATCATCAGTAACCTATCTTGCATTAAGCGGTCTTTTGGAGTACTGATATTACCGTAGTTTATAAGTTCTATTCCGTAATCAAATTCTCTGCCGATAATGTCATCAGGTATCTTTATTACCCCAAACCCTGTTGTAGCTGTACCTGGGTCAATACCTAGTATAGTCATACGAAAACCTATCTTACATCTTTTAATACAATTAGGAAAGATTAGTCATTTACTATAGGTCTTAATAATGGGACGAAGGTTTTTTTCTATTCTTTTTTCAATAGGATATTTAAAAAGTTTAAACTTTTTATCTGTTAACTTTGCATAAACTGCTATATATCTTTCAGCCAAGGCCACAATTAAGTCTTTGCTCATTTTGGGAGGATTGCCATCTCCTTTATATCCCCTTTGGGCATACCAAAGCCGTAAAAACTCTTTATCAAAGTTTTCCGGTTCTATACCTTTTGCAAATCTATCCTTGTAAGTTTTCTCTATCCAAAACCTTGAGGAATCTGGAGTGTGCATTTCATCCATCAACATCAGGTTGCTGTTTTCATCCAGTCCAAACTCGTATTTCGTATCAACTAAAATAAGTCCCTGCTTTGCACACAGTTTTGACCCAAACTTAAAAAGCTCGAGGCTTGTTTCCTCCATTTGCTTGTAGAGTTTAGGTGAGATAAGCTTCCTTTCTAAAATTTCTTTTCTGGTTAATCTTTCGTCATGTCCATTTTTACCACCCCCATGAGTTGTCGGAGTAATAACAGGGTCTCTTAACTTTTGATTCTTTCTTAAGCCATCGGGAAACTTAACCCCGTAAATCATCCTCTCTCCTTTCTGGTATGAGCCCCAAATTGAGGTATTTGTCACACCAGAAATATATCCCCTAACTATCATTTCTATCGGAATTCCAGTGCAGCTTTTAACAAGAGAAACATTCGGATCCGGAACGGAAATTAAATGATTTGGGATAATTTTTTTTGTTTTATTAAACCAGAAAGCAGCAAGCTGGTTTAATACTGCACCTTTAAATGGAATGCATCCCAATATCACATCAAAGGCAGATTGCCGGTCTGTAGTAATAATTATTCGTTCTGAGTTGAGAATATAATAATCTCTTACTTTACCTTGATACTTTTTTCCCAAACCTGGAATATCAACTTCTTTTAATACTTTCGGCAAAGCAGAAAGAATTATTTTTGCTTGAACCATTATTTTGCTTTTAAATATTTTTCAAAACCAATTTTTTCTAGTTTAGAGGATTTTGCAACAACCGAGCTTTCTGAGGATTTTGAGTATTCTTCAAGCTTTTTTAATAGCTTTTCATCATATATTGCCAAAATTTTTACTGACAAAAGCCCGGCATTTAAAGCAGCATTTATTCCAACAGTAGCAACAGGAACTCCAGGAGGCATTTGTACAATAGAATAAAGCGAATCTATGCCAGAAAGTGTTTTTGTTTGAATAGGAACACCAATTACAGGAAGTGAAGTAAGCGAAGCTGTCATTCCAGGCAGATGTGCAGAGCCACCTGCTCCTGCAATGATTACCTTCACTCCTCTGCTTTGTGCTTGCTTTGCGAATGTATACATCCTATCTGGAGTACGGTGTGCAGATACTATCATCAGCTCATAAGGAATATTAAACTCATCCAGTATCTTGGCTGCCTCAGACATAACTGACAAATCTGAATCAGATCCCATAATAATGCCAACTAAAGGATTCGCGCTCTTCATTAAATTGAAATCAGTTTTCTTGCTATTAATGCCTTGTTATACGCTTTCTTTAAAGAGGAATCAATAGCAGTAATATGACCCATTTTTCTTTCTATCCTTGTCTCAGTCTTGCCATATATATGTACAGAAACATTAGGCAGCTTTAAGGCTTTTTCTAAACCCTTTAATTCTGATTGCCCATGTCTTTCACCTAAAATATTTATCATTACAGCAGCAGAAACAACCATGTCAGTTCTTCCTAAAGGTAGTCCTGTTATTGCCCGTATATGTTGTTCAAATTGAGAAGTTAAACAAGCCTCAATTGAGTAATGACCTGAATTATGGACTCTTGGAGCTATTTCATTTACCAATACTTTATTATCTTTAGTCAAAAACATTTCAATTCCAAAGACCCCTGCACCCTTTAAAACCTTTATAACCTTTATTGCTAGATTTTTTGCTTTTTTTTGTATAGCAGTATCAACAGGAGCTGGTGCAAAAACCGTATGACAAATACTATTTTTGTGAACTGTTTCCACTACTGGATACACAGCTATTTCACCTTTTGAGCTTCTTGCAATCATCACAGCAAGCTCTTTCTTAAATGAAACAAACCCTTCTAAGAAAAGTTCTCTATCCACCAACTTTTCTAAAGCATCATCAATTTCTTTTTCGTCTTTTATTAATACATTTCCTCTACCATCATATGCATCCAGCCGGGCCTTTAATAAAATCGGATATCCCAGTTTTTTGGCTGATTCTAAAATATTTTCTCTGTTGTTGACATTTCTAAAAGGCGCTACTGGAATATTATTTTTTACAAGAAACTCTTTTTGTTTCAGCCTATCTTTAATAATATTTAACGTTTTTGCAGATGGATTAACCTTTGCTCCTAGTTTAGAAATTTCATTTAAAATATCTGCATTAGCAAGCTCTATTTCAAAAGTTATGTAATCTGTAAGCTCAGCCAACCGTTTAATAGCTTTTTCATTTTTAAAATCTGCCACTAGTTGATAATCTGATACCTGAGCTGCAGGACTTTTTCTAGTTGGATCAAGGATCACTACTGTAAAACCTAATCTTTTAGCCTCAAGGGTTAACATTTTTCCCAGTTGCCCACCACCTACAATTCCAATTTTGTTTTTCATCTTTTCTCAGTTTTAGTTAATTTCTCCAGGTATTTTGCTAGTAAATCAACTTCAATATTCACTAAATCCTCTACTTTAAGAGATCCTAAATTAGTTTTAGCTAATGTATAAGGAATCAGTGAAACCGTAAATACGTTTTTGTCTATATTAACTACAGTTAAACTAACACCATTTACACAGATAGATCCTTTATAAATAATGTATCTTGAAAACTCTGGAGGAATTTCAATCTTTACAACAGATGAGTCTTCCTTTTTACTAATATTCACAACCTTACCTACAGTATCTATATGACCGGAAACAAGATGCCCGCCCACTAAACTAGTTAACCTTAAGCTCTGTTCCAAATTAAATTCATGACTACCGTCAACAAATATTAAATGAGTTTTACTCAGTGTCTCACTCATATAATAAACAGAAAAAGTATCTGAGGTGATCTTACTCACTGTTGAGCAAATACCATCTATACATATACTCTCCCCTTCTGAAAGCCTCCATTTTTTAGGCCTAGCAAAAGTTAATATTATGCTGTTTTTGTTTTTATTCAGCTCTATTGCTTTAGTTTTTTTCTCTATGATTCCGCTAAACATAACTTATTGTTTAAAGTATTCTAATGCCTGCTTTTCATCTTTTTTCATCTGTTTAATCAAATCATTTGCCGTTTTAAACTTAATATTACCCCTAATCTTTTTCAATAAATAAACGCTTATAAACTCGCCGTATATATCTTTATCAAAATTCAAAATATAACTTTCTGCTAAATAATTTTCCTCATTAAATGTAGTAGCATTGCCGATAAATGTTAGGGCAGTAAAAAACTGGGATTTAATCTTTATCTTAGACACATACACCCCCTGGGCCATTTTATTATGTAAATTAATGTTTGCAGTTGGAAACCCCAACTTCTTTCCCCTGCTTTGACCTCTTTTAACTTTCCCCCATAATCTAAACATATTTTTTGACTCTTTTGCAAAATCTTTTGGTTTTTTCCGGGGCATTTCCCAAGTGTGATTTTACATCAAATAGCTGATCTAACTCTTCTGATGATAAATATTTACTTAGATCCGGATCATTTTCCAAAAGATCTTTCATAGGATTCTCTTCCCCATTCGATATTTCCTGCCATGCGCTCATGGCAATACCCTTTAAAACCTCATGCATCTTTTGCCTGTCTGCTCCTTTTTTAACGACCTCTATTAAAATTGCCTCAGTTACAGAAAATGGCCAATACTTGTTTAAGTTTTCTGTAACTTTTTTTTCATTTACGATTAATCCATCCAAAATATTATTGGCAATATTCAATATCTCATCTGTTGTTAGAAATATTTCTGGGATAACTACTCTTCTGTTAGCTGAATCATCCAAAGTTCTTTCTAAACCCATGTTTGCTGCATTATCCCAAAGAACCCGTGATAAACTTACAACAACTCTGGATAACGAGCAAATTTGCTCTGCTTTCCAGGGATTTTTCTTAAAAGGCATAGCGGATGACCCGACCTGCGTTTTTCCAAAAGGTTCTTGCCACTCACCAAATCCGGGAGATTGCATTATTCTTAGATCAAACGCAAACTTATATAAAGTCTGTGAGATTGATGCGAGAAGACTTCCTATCAAATATTCTATTTTTCTGGGAGCCGTCTGGTTTGATATTTCAACAGCGCTAATCCCCAATATATCCATTACCTCATTTTCCATCTTTTCTACACCTATTTTATTTAAAAGTTTGACATAACTTGCAGATGTACCCACAGCCCCTTTTATCCCTTTCCCTTTTAAATTATTTTTAACAAACTTTAGAAACTCTAGATCAGTTAGTAGATCCTGGATATAAAAACAAAGTCTGTATCCTAAAGTTGTGGGTTCAGCAGGTTGAAGATGAGTGTAACCCATACAGGCAAGATCTGAATATTTTCCCCCCTTTTCTAAGAATTTTTTAACAAGGCTTCTTAGCTGACCCTCGATTAACTTTAACGCTTCCTGAACTCTTAGAACATCCGCGTTATCGTTAATGTCCATACTGGTAGCACCCAAATGTATTTTTCCTCCACCCACTTTAGCCTTCTCTGCAAACTCTTTAATTGCAGCCACAACATCATGCTGTGTGCTCTGTTCTATTTCTAAAATTCTTTTTATATTGATATCGTCTTGGTGTTTTTCCAAATCATCAAATTCTTTTTTCGTCAGCAGGCCTTGTGTGTATTGAGCTTTAGCAAGAGTTACCCAAACCTTTCTCCATATTCTGTATTTATTTTCCTCAGACCAAATCTGTCGCATGCTATCTGACCCATAACGCCAAGAAAAGGGAGATTGGTAGGTTGAAAGGTTTTTCATATTCATGTTGTAATTTTTTCTAAATTATTCTTTTCTAAAGCATTCTTAATTTCCATTGCAACTCTTTTTCCAACAGAGATATTTTGCCTAAATAAATACCCACTATATGGTGTAGCAAAAGTTCCGGGACTACCCGGCATTCTTGGCGAAACATCAAAAACAATAATATCTTTTTTGGGAGGGCCTGGAACAATTACTGCTTGCAGGGCAAAAGGGCCAATCACTCCAGGTGGTATTAACTTTTGAGAAACTCTAACAAATCTTTCCCCTAACTCAAAAATTTGCTCAAGCATTGATTCCAAGACTGTCACAGCAATATGTCCTGCTTCCTCGTATTTTATATTTACTTTTTCCATGATTGATTGCTGATAAGGAGCAGGTGTTTTAATTAATCCTTCAATATTGGTTTGCCTTCTGGTATCTGTCCCTAGAAGCTCTAATCTTTTATCTACTGGAGAGAAAAAATAATTTAAGTTTACTTGTACACCGATCATAAATTCCTCAATTACACATTTATCTAATTGTTCTTTAGTAAAAATTCCTTTATCTAATTTTTCTTCTACTTGCTTTTGATACTCTTTATAAGAGTCACACAAAAAGAAGGCTCTTTCAAAACCTCTTTCTTTTTCTAGGACTTTGATAATACACAATCTATCTATTTTTTTAGGATCGCTAAATTGCTTGGGTATCCTTATTTTGGCTTTTTCTAAAAGGTCGTATTGATTAGGTTTCACTCCCCGCTCTTCAATTTTTAGTAAGAATTTATTTCCAAAAATTGGCACTTTAAATTTTTCCTCAATTGCTTTGTAATCAAAGTTTAAATAGACTTCAAATGATCTATGAGGAATAAATATGCAATTTCTTTTTCTTAGTTCTTCCTGGACAGCTGGTTTTAATATATCTGCAAATTTTTCTAAAACTAGCACTCCGTCAACACAACCTAACTCATCTTGGGATCTATAAAACTTCTGATAAGTTTTTTCTTTTCCTTTCTCGCAAATAACTAAGGTGTTAAATCCTAAATCTTTTGCTCCCCGGCAAACATCCAGAGCGGAATGAGACCCTAGTACTGCAATGGTAAGTGATTGATTATTCATGATTTAGTCTAATACTTCCTTTAATCTTTTCTTCTTTATTGCCAACTTTATTTCCCGGGCAATCCGTCTTCCGGTGCTCATTGGTTCATCATAAAGCAAATATGTATAAGGGGAACCGTCAATAAAACAGTTTGTTCCGGCAACAATTCTTGCTGAAATTTCCATTACATAAATTTCATCAGTTGAGGTGATAATTGTTTCCAGACAAAAAGGACCAAATAATCCTTTTGGTGGAACCAGTTTTTTAGAAACATTTATTACTCTATCACCCATTGCCATTGCTTCTGCCAACATTGATTCCCTTATGGCCATTGGAATATTTGCTACCACCTCAAAGGTAGGCTCTATTTTTAATCCTTTTTGGTTCCTGGCTGGAATTCGGCCCAATGAATCAACATTTGTCTCATATCTCTTATCAACACTCATCACTTCTAATTTTTCTGTTAGTGGAGAATAAAAAAAATGTATATACACTGGCACACCGATAACATACTCTTGTACTATAAATTTTTCTTCACTAAAAACTTTCAATTTTTCATCCAGTTCTTTTTGATTTTTGGCAACAAAATATCCTTTTCCACCTTGGGCTCCATGAGACTTAACTATCACAGGACGATCAATTTTATCTCCCTTTTTAAACTTGTGAGGAACCTTGACATCTGCTGCTATCATCCATTCTCTTTGCATTTTTCTATTTGATTCCCAATCCAAAACAAGTTTGTTTCCAAAATACGGTACTCTCATTTGTTTGTTTCTTTCCATTCCCAAATACGCTACAAATGACCCGTGTGGAACAATGATGGAATTTTGCTTTATTAGTCTTTTTTCCATTTGAGGAAAAGAAGCCCAAGAATCTATCTGGATTATCTCGTCTATAAATTTATCATAGTTTCTATAGAGAGTTGTTTGTTTAGGAGTACAAACCACTGCTGTTTTAAAACCTTCATCCTTTGCTCCTTTTAAAATTTGTAAAGCAGAGTGTGAACCAAGAGTAACTATGTAAGTGCTGGAGAATTTCATGGCCTATTTTAAACTTATTGTTAGAATTTTGTCTAGAGATTAAGTTAAATCTTGTTTTTTTAGATTTGTCTTGCTAAACTCTTTATTCTATCTAGACTATGAGCGCAGAAGTAATCGCAGTTGCTGGAGGTCAATGGGGAGACGAAGGTAAGGGTAAGGTTGTTGACCAACTGGCACAAGGTGCAACAGTTGTAGTCAGAGCCCAGGGAGGCGACAACGCCGGGCATACTGTAGTTAATGGAAAAGGTATGTTTGCCCTCAATTTAATCCCTGCCGGAATCTTTAACCCCAAAACTATAAATATTTTAGGACAAGGTACTGTCGTAAATGCAGCAGGTTTAATTAGGGAGATGGCTGCACTCCATGAAAGGGGTATTTCTACCAGTAATTTAAGAATAAGCCCCAAAGCCCACCTAGTTTTTGAATATCATCAGTTAGAAGACGGTCATGAAGAAAACTCCAAAGGAGCACAAGCTATCGGAACAACCAAAAGAGGAATAGGACCCGCTTACGCAGATAAAGCTAATCGTGTAGGTATTAGGGCAGAAGATTTAGCTGATCCTGAAGAATGCCTTGGTAAAATTGCCCGTGTTTTAAAAAATAAGAGGGGTTACCATCCTGACCTTGCCAATTCTCCCCAATTTGATCCAGGATATTATGAGAATCTTTTAGGAGAGGCGCAACATGTCTTGACGCCCCTAGTGATGGAAACATCCGAATTCCTTTATCGGCACATTACAGGTTCAAATGGACGGGTCTTGATTGAAGGGGCTCAAGGAACACTGCTTAGTGTAGATGATGGAACATATCCCATGGTAACTTCATCCAATACTACAATAAATGGATTGCTCGCAGGTGCAGGAATTGGTGCAAGGTGGCTAACTCAGGCAATTGGAGTTTTCAAAGCTTACCAAACAAGAGTAGGTGGTGGACCAATGCCAACTGAACGATTTGATGAAGGTGCAGATAGACTTAGAAAAAGCGCCCATGAGTTTGGAGTTGTTTCTGGAAGACCCAGAAGGCTTGGATGGTTTGATGGAGTAGCAGCTGGACAATCACAATATGTAAATGGCTTTACTGATATAGTAATTACAAGACTGGATAACCTATCCTGTATGGGAGATTTAATGGTTTGTAATAGTTATATTTTAGATGGTAAAGAAATACACCATATTCCCTCAAACCTTAGGGACTTTGAACGATGTCAGGCTGCTTATGGAAACGAAGATTGCTACCCAGGATGGAACGAGGATTTAGCGGGTATAACAGACTTAAATGATCTGCCAGAAAAGGCTAGAAAATATGTTCTAGGAATTGTTGCAACTATACCTGATGCCCGATTAATGGCTATTGGTAACGGGCAAAGAAGAGAAGATCTCGTTTTTGCTTAAGCCTTCTTTAATATTTGCAAAATAGTTAACACCATTTTTAAAGATTTGTAAACCTTGTCCCTCAGGGAACAGTGGCTTTTGTTCTCTTTTCAGTTTTTCCTTCAGTAATGGCCAATTTGGCAGCTGTGTAAAAAATAGTGCTCGGTCAGGATGAGGCATTAATCCCAGTATTCTACCAGTCTCATCACTAAGCCCTGCTATATTATCAATTGATCCATTCGGATTAGATTCTAAATTCTGGTAATTGCATACCTCTCCTTTGAAATACCTTAGGGCTATTAGACTTTTTTCTTTCAGTTGTTTTAATACTTCCTCTGATACATAAAGCCTTCCTTCACCATGTGATATCGGTGCAGAAAGTTTATTAATCCCAACAAGCCAGGGAGACTTATTTTCTACTTTTAAATCAACCCATCTATCTATATATCTTGCTGAGCTGTTATGAAGTAAGGCTACCTGTCTTTCACCGTATTTTTTGTTTAATGCTGGGAGAAGGCCTAAATTAACCAATATCTGAAATCCATTACAAATTCCTATTATTAACCCTCCTTGACTAATAAATTTAACTATATCTTTCCACAAGTGATTTTTTAGCTTATTGGCATACGCATTTCCAGAACCTGTGTCATCACCGTATGCAAAACCTCCAGGAAAAGCCAAAATTTGATAATTACCAATACTTACAAGTCCTTCTATTAAATCGTTAATGTGGACAATGTCTGCAGCACCTCCTGCTTTTTCAAAGGCAAATTTTGTTTCCTCTTCACAGTTTAATCCGTATCCAGAAAATACTAATATATTAGGTTTTTTCATAAAGATTTAATAATTTTTAAAGGTTTTCTTATAATTTTTTAATAAATGCATTGCATCAGTGTTTATAATCATATTTCCCTTCTTTCCTTTCACTGTAAATTTATTATCCTCTCTTACAACACCAATAAGTGTATGACTACATCCTTTCATCAGTCTTTCAAACTTTTCCTTATTTTGCGGGGCAATAGAGACAATAATTCTTCCTTGTGACTCTGAAAAAAGTGCAAAGTCATCTCTTTTGTTATTATCTGCTAATTCTTTCAGGTTAATATCTAAACCAACTAAACCGGAAATTGACTTTTTAGCTAAAGCAACTCCTAATCCACCCCTTCCTATACCAATTGCAGAGGAGATTAGTTCTTTCCCGACACATATAAAATATTTGTGGTAGAGTTTCAGATTTTTAGCAGCTGTAGTGATAGGTACTGTATTACCAATATATCTTTTCTTAAACTTGTCCCCCCAATATGCGTAATATTCTGATCCACCCAACTCCTCTTTTGTATCTCCTAAAATGTAAACTAAATCGCCCGGTAACTTCAGATCAATAGATACTGATTTGGTGATATCATCAATTGTTCCTATGGCTGAAATTAACAGGGTTGGTGGTATAGAAACTTTTATTCTATTACCATGTTCATCAAATCCTTTAAAATCATTAAACATACTATCCTTACCGGAAATAAATGGTGTTTTATAAGCAGTGGCAAAATCATAACAAGCCTGCGCCGCTTTCTTTAACTGTCCTAACATCTCCAACTCATTACTTGAGGCCCAGCAAAAATTATCTAAAATTGCCAAAGAGTTAGGATTTGCCCCAGCTACAACTGCATTTCTGATGGCAGTATCAATAGATGCTGCTGCCATATAGTAAGTATCGATATCACTATAAGTAGGATACAATCCACTTGTAATTACCAAACCTTTATTTGAGGTAATAAGCGGCTTAATAATTACAGCATCACCATTAACTCTTCCTCTACCCTGTAGAGGCTTGATCACAGAGTTTGACTGCACTTCGTGATCATATTGAGTTGATACAAACTCAAAGCTGGTTAAATTCAACCTTTGCAACATCTCTTCCAGTATTTCTGAAAGATTGCTAAGTTGAGGAATTTCAGGTTCTATATGTGCAGGTTTGGTAAAAGAGGTTAACATTGGTCTTTTTGGTAGACCACCATGCAAAAACTCTAAATCTATATCCATGACAATTTTACTCTTATAATATACTTGACACTTTCCTGAATCATTAAACTTTCCAATTACCGTTGCCTCTATCCCTCTTCTTCTCATTAAATTCAAGCATTTCTTCCATTTATTTTTTGGAACAGATAATGTCATTCTTTCTTGAGATTCTGAAATCCAAGTCTGCCAAGGGGAAAGATTGGGATACTTTAACGGGACTTTGTCTAAGTAAACCTTGCAGCCATTTGACTCCTTGGCCATTTCGGCAACCGAACAAGATAAGCCTCCTGCCCCATTATCTGTAATACTGTTGTATAAGTTTAAATCCCGCGCTTCCTTTACTATTGCATCGGAAAACTTCTTTTGTGTAATAGGATCGCCAATCTGCACCGCTGTTACCGGAGAACCACTATCCAAGGCTTCAGATGAAAAAGTCGCTCCATGAACCCCATCGATCCCAACCCTTCCTCCAATCATAACAATATAATCACCAACTTGAGCTTTCTTCTCGTATAGTATCCTGCTATTATCTGATTTGGGTATTAAACCAATAGTACCTACAAAAACCAACGGCTTACCCTTATAGCGATGATCAAAATATAAAAACCCGTGTGGTGTAGGAATTCCAGACTGATTTCCGCCAGCGTTAACTCCGGCAATTACTCCCTCCATGATTCTTCTGGGGGAAAGCATCTTTTGTGTGTAATGGGGCCCCTTATACAGCAATTCAGAATCTCTTGGATCAGCCAGGCAAAAACCGTAAACATTGGCTATCGGCTTTGCTCCTAACCCAAAACCAATTGTATCTCTGTTTACTCCAACTATTCCTGTGATAGATCCGCCAAAAGGATCTAAAGCAGAGGGGGTATTGTGGGTTTCAACCTTATGAGTAACTAAATAATTCTCGTCAAATTCTATTCCTCCTGAATTATCACCAAATACAGAAACACAATAATCTCGTCCGGAGGACCATCGGCCTTTGGCCGATTTTTGTTTACGGATCTTTTCAGTTGCTTTCCTTATATAAGCTTTAAATAACCCTTCTTTAATATCATCAATCCTGTCACTAAAGACTGTGTGTTTACAATGTTCAGACCAAGTTTGAGCAATCGATTCAATTTCAACATCAGTTGGTTTTCTTCCTATTTTTTGAAAATACCTTTGGATAGCCCTCATATAAGATAAATCTAGGGCCAGAGGACCTCTTCTTATTCCATTTGGGTCCATTATTCCCTGCTTTCCTATCATGATTAATTCATCATCATCTACATCCAAGTCAACTTCTAAAACAGCGGGCTTTTTATCTATTTTTACTTTTGGCACTACTAAGTCCATCCCATGGCTTGTCATAAATTCATCAAAGCTTTTAACATGAATTCTTTGGATTAGGGGGTTTACTAAGCTCTCAGCTATATTTACAGCATCCATCTTAGAAAGATTACCTAGTATAAAAATTAACTGTGAAGAATAAACTCCTTCTGTGCGTTTAAACTTAAGTTTTAACAAATCCTCTATTATCTCTTTGGTGGTTGCCCCCACATTATCAGTCACGCCTGGTAAAAACCCTACCTCTATTGCCAGAGTAAAACCTTTTTCTACTGGTAGAAATTTTTCTATATTATTTGATTTACTGTCAAATTTAGTATAAGACTGTTGTGACACAGGATTTGTAACGGCTTGTGTTATTTTCTCTAATTGCTTTTTAGTAAAGGTCTTTTCCAGTGTATAGACATCGGCAATCTTAACGTCTCTAATCCTATTTCTAAAACCCAATCCTTTTATTTTATTTTTCAAAACTTCGGCTCGGGAATCGATGATTTTTGATGTAACCTCAACTCTTACTATCATAAATACTTCTCCCAGATATTCTCCATCAAGCAAACTACTGTCATCGGTCCTACACCACCTGGAACTGGAGTTATCTTACTAGCAAATTTTGAAACATCTTTAAAATCAACGTCATACGAAACATCAATCACTACAGTTCCTTTTTTAACTAACTCAGCTGTTATGATATTCTTTACTCCTGTTGCAGAAATTAATATATCTGCCTTCTTGGTTTTATTTTTTAATTGAGGATCAGATTTGCTTATCCCTTCAACTTCCTCCCCCAAACGCTTTAATTCATTAACCAACCCTACTCCTACCATTCCCCTTACTCCTCCCACAACTACAGTCCTTTTATTTTTACCAAGCTCTTTTTCTGAAGATAAAATTGTTACAACAGCCTTCACAGTTGCTTGAATAAATTTCCCCTTTCCCGTTAAACCGTCAATATCTTTTTGGGGATCTATTTTTTGAATAATTTTTGGGGTTAGGTTTTTAGAAAAATATTTTTCCGGTAAGGGAAGTTGAATCATAATTCCATCAATATCTTCATCCTTATTCAACCTTTCGATTTCTGTCACTACTCTTTTGGGTGTGGTTTGTGCAGGCAGTCTTAAGGGCTTAAAATCGATCCCGACATCTTTGGCCTTTTTTTGTTTCATGTTGGTGTACATTACCGAAGCAGGATCATTTCCCACCAAAATACTGACAACTTTAGGACATATCTTTAATCTTTTAATCCTCTCTTTAAGTTTTTCTTCCCTTATTGATGCTAGTTTCTTACCATCTATGGTATACATAATTTTAATTTCTCATTCGCTCAACATCTCTCCAACCAATGTCTGTTCTGTAGTGTAAATTATTTTCTTCAATGCTTATCAAACTCATTACCTGATATGCTTTCATCCTTGCTTCAATAACGTTTTTTCCAGAGCCTACAGTATATAAAACTCTTCCACCGTTTACTAAATAATCTTTTCCCACTCTTTTAATTCCAGCCCCATATAAGCTCACTCCTTTAATACCAACAGCCTCACTAATACCAAAAATCTTTTTACCTTTGGCTTTTGAGTAATCAACAGGGTAACCCTTTGATGCTGCGGTTACAATAACCCGTACTAAATGATCTGTTTTAATTTTTAGATTATTTAATTTTCCATTGGAAATTGCCAAACTTACTTTATATAAATCATTTTTGATACCTGGTAAAATTACTTGTGCTTCTGGATCTCCCCATCTAGCGTTAAACTCAATAATATAAACTTTCCCTAAAACTACCATTCCCCCCAAGTATAAAACACCTTTATAATCTCGTTTTTCTTTAATCAGTCCATTAATAGTTTTTCTAAAAATTGTGTTAATTTGTTTTTTTATAGAGTCTGTTATTAATAAGGGATTTGAAACACATCCCATACCGCCTGTATTTTCTCCTTGGTCAAAATTATTTACTCTTTTATGATCCTGTGCACAACCAACAAAAATAAAGTCTTTCCCATCACACAAAGCAAATGCTGAAAACTCTTCACCTACCAACCATTCCTCAATTAAGTAAGTTTGCGCTGCTTTGCCAAAACTTTTCAACTGTTTTATTTTCTCTATACCCTCTGCATTATTTCTAGCAGGAAGTGCACCTTTACCTTCTGCGAGACCTGAGGCTTTTATAAACCATGAGGAATCTTTTTGTTTTTTTAAAAAATCCATTCCTTCTCTTTCAGATGTGCATATTTTAAAAGCTGGAGATGGCAGATTATTTCTTTCCATAAATTCTCTTGCCCAAGCTTTATCCCATTCAATTTGTCCAGCTTCTCTAGTAGGACCAACCACAGTAATATTAATTTTTTCTAATTCATTTGTCAGCCCAACTTCTACGGCATTATCTTGAGCGACATCTGCTAAATCTACTTTTTCTTTTTTGCAGATTTGTAAAATTTCTGAAATGCTGGTGGTTTTCAAATCAGGAAAGATTTTAACTTGGGTTTTAGTATTTATTTGCATTAAGTCATTTCCAGGAACGACAATAATTTTTTTTACATATTTGCTTTGGCCGTATTTATCAACTAAGGCAGCACCTCTTCCTCCACCATCTGTAATAAGAACTGTTTTTCCTAACATTCCCGGCATAACTTTGATAAAGCCTCCACATAAATTTCATGTTCTTTGCTCTTTAGCCTCTGGTACAAAGACTCCACATTATCTTTTGGGGCTGTTTTAACAAATGCCCTCCCTAACACCAATCCAAAATCAAACTCTTCTGATAAAAAATGCACTGTTGATCCTGCATAAGTTGCTTTTGCCTTTAAAAAGTTTTGGATAGCTAGATCTGTTAACTTACCCTTATTCCAAAGAGCTTTTGTACCATCAGGATTTTTAACAAATCCGTTTATTTTCTCAGGAATTAATCCAGGATGAACATTTAAAACTTTGTTGGAAAAATGTTTAATAACATCAAATGTAATTATTTGTTTCCATCCGGCTAAACAAATAAAATCAGGGTTGTATTTTTTTAGTAAGTTTAGCAAGTCTTCTTTTTTCTTATTAATAGCAATTTCTATATTATATTTTTTTGCTCTATTTAATCCTAAAGACTGCTCTGTATCAGAAATAACCACTGCAATTTGACCATTTATTTTTCCACTTTCTATACCATCTATGATTGCTTGTAAATTTGTCCCTGTTCCTTTATTGGAGATTAATACAGCAAGTCTTTTTTTGGGGATCCCATTTGTGGCAACATTATATCTGACAGTTTTTGCTTTTTCGCCAATATCTACAGGATAAGTGCCATTAAGGCACGACATACAAAACGAACTCTCTAGTAATCCGGTTGCTTTTACCAATCCCTTGTATGACAGATAGTTGAGAGAATCTGCTCCGATTGTTTTTCTAATCTCTTCGATACTCATTTTTGCTGCAATTAACTCATTTTGATCTGGAGTGTTGATTCCATAAAAATCCGGAAACCTGACCGGAGGAGAGCTTACCATCAAATGTATTTTTTTTGCTCCGGATTTCTTTAGCATGTTTATTAATTGCCTTGAGGTTGTACCTCTTACTATAGAATCATCAATAACGATTACATCTTTGCCTTTTATTAAATGCGGCATTGGGTTTAGTTTAATTTGTACGATTTTTCCTCGAATATGTTCCTCTGGATGAATAAATGTTCTATGTATATAACGGTTTTTAATCAATGCCATCTCAAAAGGAATACCAGATTCTTTAGAAAATCCCAGTGCTGCAGGTATTGCCGAATCAGGTACAGGAATCACCACATCTGCTTTAATAGGATATTCTTTGGCAAGCTCTTTACCAAGATTTTGCCTTATTTGATCAAGGCTTTTTCCCAGTAAAACAGAATCAGGCCTGGCAAAATAAATAAACTCGAATATATCAAGTTTTTCTTCTCCCTTTTCCAGCTGAATACAATTTAGACCATTTTTGCTCAATACCACCATCTCCCCTGGTTTCACCTCTTGTAAGTATTCTGCCCCTACTGTATCTAGTGCACATGTTTCGGAGGCAAAAACAAAACCTTTATCTAGCTTTCCAATACACAATGGTCTAATCCCTTTACTATCTCTTAGGGCTACAATTTTGCTTTTATCCATCACCAAAAGAGAAAAAACCCCTGTAAATAACGGGTAGGCTTTTTTAATAGCATTTACCAAAGAAGATCCTTGTCTCATAAAATATGCAATCGCCTCAGTCATCATCTCTGAATCATTTAATCCTTTTATGGATACTTTTTTACTCTTTAAGAAGTCTTCTAAGGCTTTAGTTGATGGTAGGTTACCATTATGAGCAAGAGCAATTGATTGCCTCTTACCAGCTGAGCGGACAACAGGCTGGCAATGCTCAGTTGATGAACCTGAAGTTGAATAACGGTTATGCCCAATTGCCAAAAATCCCTTCAATTTTTTTATGTCCTCTTCTTGGAAAACATGAGCTACCAGTCCTATACCTGATTTAGAGTGGATTCTTTTTCCATCAGAGGAAGCGATACCTGAAGACTCTTGCCCTCTATGTTGAAGCGCCCATAAACCAGGATGCACCAAACGAGCTGCTTCAAAGCCTTTCCCTAGTACCCCAAAAACCCCGCACTTTTCCCCTAGTATTTCATGATTAATATAATCATTGTCTGTGCCCTTCCCCATGAGTTGTTAGGTGAATGCTTATCAATATATACAAACCCTCTAAAAAATGAAAGAGGTGAAATTTAGCTACCTAATACTCATATCTTCTGTAGTAAAGGTTAACCCCAAGGGTTTTATTACTACTTGCTTAGGACCTTTTTGTACAAACCCTGCATCTAGTGCCTGAATTTTGTTTTTCTTGGCAATTTGCATAATTTTTTGAACACTTTCTCTTGGAACAAATAAAGCAAATCCAGCTCCCATATTGTAGGTATCATACATATCTTTCTCAGAAGAGTCAGAATATTTTTTGATTAAACCGTAAATTGGTTGAGGCACAGGGATCCCCTCAATCATATAACAAAATGGTTTTTTTGCTCTCATAATTTTTCTCCATCCATGCCCAGTAATATGAACTGCATAATGCACATCACAATTTAAAATAGCCTCTTCTACTAATTTTGAATATATTACCGTTTGCGTAATTAAAGCTTCCCCATATGTTGAACCATCAGATAGCTTTGTTTTATAGCCTTTTGGAAGCCTTTTTAGAAGCTCGCGTCTTAAAAGAGTTATTCCATTGGCATGAACTCCACTGCTTTTAAGCAGAATGATTCTATCTCCATCTCTAAGATTTTCTTCTGATAATGCCTTTGATGATGGAAAAATAATACCTGTAGCAGAACCGGATAATAGTGATTTTCCTTTGATTATAATATCTCTGTCAGTTGCTGACTCTCCTCCCCCCCAAGATGCACCAGCCATATCACACGCTGCTGCTGTACCTTCTATTAACCCTTTCCACCTGTCTAAATCTGCATACCACTCATTAGGGTAAGCTGCTACATGCAGCATAAAAGTTAAAGGAAAAGCACCACAGGTTGATAAATCGTTAAAGATACAAGCAGCATTATCTATTGCACTATTAAAATAAAAGCTCTTTCCATAGATAGTTGCCAGCTCATCTGCAATAATGTTTTTTGTTCCAATGCTTTCCTCCACATGAGCCAATTGAAAATCTGAAAGCTTACCAGATTTTATTTGGATACGGTAGGCAGATTCACCCCGGCTTTGTGAAACATCCACAATCTCAAGTCCATATCTTTTAAACCTTTTTAAATTATTTTTTGTTTTTTGTGAATAGTTTAGCGCAATTAGCTTAAAAGGGTCCTTAAATTTATAGTTGTCACCCGAAGACTCATAATGCAGTTTTTTCATTAGCTGCTAATATAACAGATTCACTAAACTTCGCAAATATTAAATTTAGTCAAGCAGATTATCTGGAATATCAAAGTTTGCAAACACCTTTTGAATATCATCATGCTCCTCTAGCTTCCCGGTAAATTCCAAAACCTTTTGAGCATTTTCTTTATCAGTAACCTCAGTCAATATATTGGGTTTAAAGACAATTGCTGCAGATTCTACTACAAATCCGGCCTGAGTAATATTAATACTCATAGTATTTAATTCTGGGCTTTCCACATAGACTAAATACTTTTGTATATTATCCTCCTCAAACTCCTCCACGTCCCCTGCACCCAAATCAATTAGCTCCAACATCTCATCATCTTTGCTACCACCTTTGGATTTCACCCTAATCTCACCCTTTTTATCAAACATATAGGATGTGCTCCCTTGGCTACCTAGAGATCCCCCGCTTCTTTCAAATAGGTTTTTGATCTCTTGTAAAGTTCTTAACTTATTGTCTGTTACCCCTTCAATATAAAATGCCACTTTAGCGGGCCCAAAACCCTCATAAGTTACTTCTTCAATAATTTGCCCTGGAAGATTACCCAAGCCTCTGTCTATAGCCCTCTGGATATTTTCTTTAGGCATATTTACCTCTCTGGCTTCTTCCAAAATAGTGCGAAGCCTGGGATTGGAGTTAGGGTCTCCTGAATTGGTTAACTTAGCTACCAAGGTAATAGCATTTGCAAGCTTAGTAAAAGTTAAGCCCTTTTTGATATCTGCTACGCCTTTTTGGCGCTTTATAGTTGACCATTTAGAATGCCCTGACATACTGGTAAATCTTATCTTGTGAGAATCAATTTTTCAAGAATAAGGATTGGTGCTTTCCCTAAGTAAATACGAAGCATTGACAATCAGGATCCATCTACTTATACTCACATACTTAGCGATGGACGACTCCACACTCTCCTCTTCCCAACTCTATCGACTAGCAATTGATGCAGCTCTCAACTCAAATTGGCAAGAAGCAGTTAAACTAAACCAGCAAATTATCGGCCTTGAACCTGAAAACGTAGATGCTCTAACCCGCCTAGGTAGAGCTTATATGGAACTCGGTAAAATCGAACAAGCAAAAAAGTTTTACAACCTAGCCTTAAAATCTGATCCATATAACCCCATTGCTACAAAAAACTTAAAAATCTTAAAATCCTCAAAAAGTGGTGAAGTAAACAATATGGTAAGTCAAAATAATTTTGTTCAAAACGGAGAGTTAAGAAAATTTACTGCTTCGTTATTTTTGCAAGAACCTGGCAAAACTAAAATCGTAACTCTTTCCAAGGTTGCTGAACCGCAAAAATTATCAAAAGCGTATTGTGGTATGCAGGTTGAGTTACAGATTAAAAACCGCAAAATAACTGTTTTGGATCAGCATGGCAGCTATTTAGGCATCCTACCAGATGATGTATCTCATAGACTTGTAAGGCTTATTAAGGGTGGAAACAAATACAACACCTATATCAAATCAGTTAAAGTAAACTCACTAACTGTACTTATAAGAGAGGCTTTCCGCTCTAAGAGATTCAAAAATCAACCTTCGTTTCTGGACTTTCACCCTGCTTCCTCAACTGCAGAAATTATTACCTCTTATGATTCTACAAGTGATAGTGAAAACTCTGAGTACGAAGAAGCAGAAGAACAAGAAGTTTAGATAACCCTTGATAAAACTATCCAACTCTCTGAAGGTAGGATCAAAAGATCCCCCCGGCCTATTGCTAAAGTTCTCTGTTTATAGAAATCAAAGATTTGACCACTGGTAAAGGGTTGAGGAATTTTTACCAACTGACCATTTAGCAAGTCTTGCAACTGGGCAGATATTTTAGATCTTCTACCTGAATCCTCAGTAAAAAAAACAGATCTGATTTGTCCCTGAAAGACTTGTCCTCTGGTCTGAGTATTATCTTTTGATTTGTTGGCCTGTTTTGATGATGCCCGAAGGGTTATTTGCCACCAAAACTGCTCATTTGTCAAAAGCGGTGGTAGATTTTGAAAAACATCAGTATTAACTGAAATATCAAAAGATTGATTATTTTTTGGCCCAGCTTCCCAGGCTTGTATACTGTTTTTATCTATATTGGTATAGTCCTCAAGCTCAAGTAAGTTTAACTGATTACTAAATTTTAATAAAATATCTCTTGGTCCATATAAAACAAGTGCGGTTTTGCCACCCTTAAACAGCCTCTCGATACTTAATATAAAATCTTTTTTAGCAATTTCAGTATGGAGCTTATCGAGTAGTTGTACTGTAAAGTTTTGAGGTAGCCGGACCAAAAATGGACTATATTCAATCTTTGCAAAAACAGGGCTTTCGTAATAATCCTGCATTGACTGGTAAGCCAACACAAGGGAAATTCCAATTACCAAGAAGAATAATATTAGCCAAAGAATCATAAATCAGAGGCAGATTTATTAAAAACTATAAAAATCTTCACCGAGAATGATATTTATCTTAGCGCGCGAACTATTCACCTCAGGATCATCAGTAATTCTATCACATCCTTCATCTTTAAAACATTTACGGGTAAAAATCTGCATTAACCTCTTTTTTGTCTCTGACTCCTCGTCATCTTGCGTCAGAACCTGTGTATCTTTTACTTTTTTTATGGTATTTCCAGTTACTATGACATTACCGCCAATATTTTTAACTATTCTGGCAGCTTTTTGAGCAAGTCCTGGATGATCTGTTGCATTAAATATAGCAATACCCAACTGCTCTTTTCTGATCTTTCTATCTACAAAATCTATATCAGCGCTATCAAGTTTAAAAGGATCTGCAACCAGAATTGGTGTACTATCCCCAAGTTTGCTTTCTTCAAGAAGCTTGAATTTTTTCAAATCTATGGTTTGTACTTTATCAAAACGAACACCTGAAAAGATTAATTTTAGGTTAATTAACTCCCATGGTGTTAAATCAGCCTCTACATTAGATAGTATCGACCAAACATTAAGAGGATTTTGTCTTAAAGAATCGATAATTTCTGTGCCTGTTTTTGTGTTTTGGCTTTTTAAATCCACATATCCATCAATTGGTAACCCAAATAGATTAGAAAAAGATCTTTTAAGTAAACTCCATCCTCCAAAGATCTTGTTTGTATCACCTAAATTATGAATTGCCCTCACTTGCCAGATACCAAAGCCTCCAGGAACATCGATATATATATCATCCGGAATATTTATGAGGGTGACTGTTTTTTCTTCAGCATTAAAGTTAACCAGCGAAAATGGGTTACTTTTGAATACTAAGTTGATATTAAAATCTTTGCTTATACTATATGGCCGCTTTGATTCTCTTTCGTTGTTTATAGGGGAAAATAGTTTATATACAGCATTTACTGTCTGACCTATTAGTAAAATAAATATCAGCAGACCTAGTACACCAAAGGCTAGTTTATTTTTCTTGTGAAGCTTATTATCAAATCGGGCAATCTTCCAATTGGTTTTACTTTTTTTCCGGACAGGTCTTTTGGGCATAAAAATCAAGTCACCCCTATTATTCAATTGTAGACATACCTTAGATCTAAGCGCAACAAGTTACATATAAATTTATGTGGATTGACTTCTAATTTTGATTAAGTTATCGTGAAAAAAGTCTTTATAAAAGGAGGTGATTTATTAATGGACCCAAATCAAGGTGGAGCATCTGATCCAAACGCTCCACAACCACAAATGCCAGCTGACCCAACGCCAGCTGATCAACCAGCAACTCCAGCAGTTGGTATGCCAACTTCTGCTCCTGCAGCACCTGTGACTGAGCAACCAGTTCCAATGGAAGCTCCAGAACCAGCTCCAGTTGAGCAGCAACCAATAAGTAACCCTGCTCCTCCTATGGGAGGTGAAAATCCTACCGGTGGAGATCAAACAGGTGGTAATCAAGGAATGGGCGGAATGTAGATTCTTTAATTATGAAGAATTTTAAAAAGCTAGGGTTGAGATAATCGCCCTAGCTTTTTAAAAGGAAATCCATGAGTTTTTTAATGTATCAAACCGGTTGTTGCCAATACTCTCTCTTATCTTCTTCATTAAATCAATTACAAAAAACAAATTATGAATACTTGCCAGCTCATGGTATAAAATTTCTCCAGTAGAGTATAAATGATGCAAATAGGCTCTGGTAAAGTTGGTACAACACAAACATTTGCAATTTTTATCAATTGGATTTTTATCTTTAGAAAATTTAGAAGTTTTAATGTTAATAGTGTAATTTTTTGCCTGATACCCTTTTAAAGAAGAATAATCTCCAGAACCAGGTGAAACATATAAAGAACCGTTTCTTGCCCGTCTGGTGGGGGCTGCACAGTCAAACAGATCTATCCCTCTTTCTACACAATTAAACAGATCTTCCACCTCACCGATACCTAGAAGATGCCTTGGTTTTTCCTCAGAGATACTACCAACAGTCCACTCTACAACTTTATAGAGGGTTTTGCGATCCTCGTGAGCCCCTCCCAAGGCTATTGCATCAAAGTGTTTGTCAACAAACTTGGCGGACCTAATCCTGAGATCTTCAAAAACACCTCCATGAGTTACCCCATAAAGCAGTTGACCTGCTTTAGCATATTTTTTAAAAGCCTTAAGGCTTCTTTGCTCCCACCTCTCAGTCAGTTCCAGCGATTTTAAGGTTTCATCAAAACTGTGAAGTGGTGACTCCAAATCATCAAAGGCAACAATTAAATCTGCCCCTAATTTAACCTGTAAATCTATGCTTTTTTCTGCATCCAAAGTATATTTTGAACCATCTATGTGAGATTGAAAAATAACTCCTTCTTCGGTTACTTTATTCAGTCTGGGTTTTGATTTAGTAAACTCGTTTTGTAAAAATTTCCCTACGCCATGTTCCAATGCCAACCCTAAAGAAAACACCTGAAAGCCCCCTGAATCTGTCATTACCGGGCCGTTCCAACCCATAAACTTATGCAACCCACCCATCTCCTCTATTAAATTTGCACCTGGACGAAGCATTAGATGGTAGGTGTTAGCCAAAACTACCTGAGCTCCTAGCTCTTTTAAATCTCTCGGAGAAACAGCCTTTACAGAGGCTTGAGTGCCAACTGGAATAAAATTAGGTGTTTCAATCTCTCCGTGGGCTGTTTTTAAAATACCAACCCGACTACTTTTATCTTTGTGCAAAATTTTAAATCTATTCATTAAGCTACATTTTACCCAATTCTATTCCCAGGCTAGATTTTTACGCGATAACTTCTCCATCTCTACCTTAGGCCTTTCCTTAAAATATCCCCTATCCTCTAAGTGGTTTTTTAACATCTCTACTAAGAAATCTCCTGAAACCAAATCTGGTACAAAGACAAAAGTTGCCCCAAATTTATATAACTCCTTTGCTTCCTTAATAGTATCTGCGCGGATTATTAAAGGAATATTTAGGCTTCTATCCTTTATTTCTTCAATCAATAATTTATTATCTGCCAAGTTGGGAACTGTTGAAATAATCATTTTAGCCTCACTTAAGTTTAGTATCTCCAAAACTTCAGGATCTCCCATATCTCCAAACACAACAGGTATTTTACCCAGTAACAACCTTTCAACCTGGTATGGATTAAAATCCAAAACTACCATCTGGATACTTTCTTTTTGAAAGTATTTAACCAAACTTTCTCCTACATGCTGTGAACCTATTATTACTACATGGTCTTTTAAATCATAATTGCTGGTATCTTGCACTAGTTTATGGGGAGTTCTTCTTTCAAAAAATGAAATTAATGATTTCATGTATTTGTATACTGCCACAGATTTAGAGATTAAAAGTGAGGATATGATTGTAGAAAGAATTAGTGAAACTGCAATCACTGTCAAAGATGAACTGCTGACAAAACCCATCTGAAGCCCTACTAAAAGTACAATTAAAGAAAATTCTGAAATGTTTGATAAATTTATAGCAGTTTGAAACATCGTGTGTTTTCTGAATCCGAAACTACCTAAAACCAGTAAAAAGATAATTGGCTTGGCAACTACTGCATATAATGTAAAAGCTATTATTGCCGGATATACATTTTTTAAATCTGAAAAATTCACTTGCGTGCCTAAATAAACAAAGAATAAAGTTAGGAAAAAATCTCTTAAAGGCTTAACCTTACCTTGAATCTGATAGTGATATGGGGAAGATGCCAATCCTATACCTGCCAAAAATGCTCCTATGACCACTGAAAAACCCAAGGCAAGAGCAAAAGCTACATAAACAAAACACCATGCAATTGCAGACAAAAAGAGCAATTCTACCGACTCAGAAACTTCATCAAAAATTTTTGGTAGCACATATCTGTTTATCAAAACAGTAGCTGCAAATAAAATAAATACCTTAAAAACAAATGACACAATCGGAAAGGTTTGCTGAAATCCAAAATTGAAAAAAGATGGAGATACTGTCAGTCCAAGCAAGATCAAAACAGCAATTAAATCCTCCATAAGCAAAATGCCAACCGAAAGCTTTCCATATAAGGAAGTTAAGTCATTTTTTTCCAAAAGCAGCTTTATAACAACTATTGTTGAAGAAAATGATAGTCCTACTCCCAAATATATAGATTCAATCATGCCAAAACCAAATGCTCCGGCTATGGCAAAACCAGCAAAAGAAGAAATTAGTATTTGTAAAATTGAGGCTATAATTATTGGCCTGCCAAATTTTTTAATTTCTCTTAGATCTAGTTCCATTCCTACCAGAAATAAAACAAAAGCAATACCGATTTCAGGTAGAAACCGTAAAACCTCAGAATCTTTAAGATTAAAAATTGTTACGGTTGCTATGACCAAACCCACCAAAAGATAGGCAATAAGTATGGGTAGTTTTAACTTATGAGTAATATAGCCTAGTATCGATGATGAGCCTAAAATTGCCGCAAGTTGAACGAATATATTGTCCATGAATAAATTACTGATGTTTACCTAACAAATTTAGAGCTTTTACTAAATCTTCTGGTAAATCACTTTCAAATTCCAACCAACCAGCTGTTATGGGGTGATAAAATTCCAATTTTGCTGCATGTAAAAATTGCCTTGGGCACCAAATAGAATCAATCTTTTGGGTTTTCCGCCCACCGTATTTACTATCCCCAACTATTGGATGGTTGATATACTTTAAATGTACTCTAATTTGATGGGTCCGTCCAGTCTTTGGTTTACATTTAAGATAGGTAAATTTTCCATAATTCATTTGCTCCATTTTTTTAAACTTTTGCTTACCTAACTGCTCTTTTAAAACACTTCTTAATTGTGCGCTTATCGCTTTTTTCTCAATTGGTTCGTATTCTGTTACTGACTCTCTTCCATCTTCGATTGCAGAAAACTTATCATGCCTAAAAGGATTTCTACCAATTGCCAAATTTATCTCGCCTTTTTCAGATATAAAACCATGTGCTAAGGCTAAGTATTCTTTTTTAACAAGCCTCTCTTTAAACTGATCCTGAATGTTCGCGCGTGCTTGAGGAGTTTTTGCTACAACCAGCAAACCCGAAGTTTCTTTGTCGAGCCGATGAACTAAACCTGCATTTTCTGTATCTATTTTAAAATCTTTTGCTAATAAATCCTCAATAGTTGTTTGATTACCAGTATCTGTTTTGGCAGTGATCAAATGAGCTGGTTTATTAATTACTAAAATATACTCATCTTCATAAATTACCTGAAGTGTATAGGGATTATTTTCCATAATGGATTAAAAAGAAGACTACTTTTGCAAATATGAACGGACCTCTGTTAATACTTGATCGGGATTTAAAGCAGATTTTATTAAATAACCGCTGGCTCCCAGCTCAAAGCATTGTTTGATTACAACATCATGGCCTAAATTAGTTAGAGCAATAATCGGACCATTTGGCTTGAGTGGAGAGTGAATCCTTAGATCCCGCATAACTTGAAGGCCATCTTTTTTAGGTAACATTATATCCAAAAGGATTAAGTTGTATCCTCCTTCATGAGCCTTTTGGAAAGCTATTTCTCCATCTGCTGCTACATCTACGTTATAACCCTCACCCATCAAAAGTTCCTGATAGAACTCTCTTAAAAATTGGTCATCCTCAACAACTAAAATTCTTTTTTGACTATTATCCATATTTTTAACAAAGGCTTGCTACCTTATTTTTACTCGTTACAGGGCTAAATTGCAACAGGCTCTAAACCTCTAACTTCTCCTGATGGTTTTATATGAAACTTTTCGGCATTTTTTATTACCTCCTCAGAAGCAATGGGTAGACATAAAGCAAAAGTAGCTCCTTTACCAAGACCTTTTGAACTGGCCCAAATCTTACCATGCATTAGCTCTACCAGATTTTTTGAAATGTACAAACCCAAACCGGTTCCACCAGATGTAGCTGTAGCAGTATAGGAGTTATCTAGCCTGCCAAACTTAGTAAATAATCTACCTAAATCTTCTTTGCTAATACCCGGCCCCTCATCTTGAACATATGTTTCCACTACCTTACCATCAGTTAAAAATCCTATGGTAATTTTCCCTCCTTTTGGAGAGAATTTAAGCGCATTACCCACAATATTTAAAAGCACTTGTCTAAATTTTTCAGGGTCAGCAAACACTTTAGGTAAACGCTCTTCTAGTAAGATAAAATTGATATTTCTCTCGGAAACCTTAGAATAATAGACTTCGTCAATAATATCTCTGCAAAGAGAGATCATATCCACTGGTTCTGGGTTTATCTCAATTCTACCTGATTCAATCCTGGAAATATTTAACATGTCATTAACAAGGTTAATTAAGCGCTCGGTAGAGATTAAAATTCTTATTAAATATTTCTCCAGTTGAGGTGATAGAACTACATTAGAGCGGTTAAGAGCCATCCATGCATATGAACGGATTGCAGTCATAGGAGTTCTCAACTCATGTGAAGCAACTGATACGAAATCATCTTTTAGTTTATCGAGATCTTTAAGCCTTGTATTAGCAACACTAAGCTCACCTGTAGTTTGCTTTAGATCTTGATACAACAGGGCGTTATCCAAAACACGGGCCACTTCTCTACTAAACTCATCCATCACATCAAACTCAAAACTAGAAAACTTTTCTTTTGGAACCGTAGTGCAATAATACATGATACCAAGCACCCTTCTTTTGGTAACCAAAGGGTACACAAAAAAACCCTTCATGCTCAGAGTTGATTGCATATTATCAGAAATGTCAGGCGAGAAAACACCCCTTTGTAAATCAAATAGCCGATCAGTATACCTACTTTTTTGATCTGTGATTACTTGTATTAAAGTATTATCTTTTCTATCAAAAGGCACTACTTGTTTGCTGTATTCTATAGGTAAACGGCGGAGAACTTCTTTTAGCCTAGGATCCTCTGAGATTGCGATTCTTCTTAACCCCCCTAACCTCTCATCTATTAGCGCCACTGCACCAAAAAAATACCCCAGCTCTCCTCTTATGGCATTGACTATTTGTTGACAGATAGGTTCTAACTCAGTAGTAGAAAGAGCTGCAATATCTAGGTGTCTTAAAGCTTGCAGTAGTCTATTTTGATAGGATAGCTTGGCAACTTGCTTATTAAACTTTTGATATAGCTGTTTCAGGATTAGAACAACTACCAAAAGTAAAACTGTTAAAGCAATTATCCCTATCAGCATATATACAGTATAAACCAGACTACTCTTGGGATGAAAGTGCCTTCAATTGGTTTTTTTTGTATCGGACGGGATTACCAAGTTGATTTTACTACTTGCTAATACTTTCACAAGCTTATTAAACTTTTCAGGATGCTTATTTGGGTCGATAGACCCTATCCTATGAACCTCAGGTATTTTTTTTGCCAAATTTATAACAGTATATGAACCAGTATAAATATGTCTATGCTCTCTGGGGTCCTTTATAGCAGCTGAAACCATCTGGCCAAAAGTTTCAATAGCTGTGGCAAAATCAGTAATAGAAGGATTATTGCTAATATTTGCCGATGTTCCCACCCAAAGCATATTAGGGTCTTTCGAAAATTCTTTATCGAGTAGCTGCCAAATTTTGCATTTGTAATTCCAAACATTCAAAACAGTAGGAATCTGTTTGCCATTGATTTCATGGTAAGTAATAAGGTGCGAAGGAGTAACTTCTTCTAAACAAGGGATAATTAAGCCTATTTGACCGGCTTTATATAATTTATCTATTACCTCAAACCCGATTCCGTTAAGTTCTTTTAGCGTTTTTAAATCTATATATCTTAAAAGCTTTTTTGGAGGGGTTATCATGCCTTCTCTATGTGCTTTAGTCCTTTGCTTGATTGCTCTACTGGTTTCTACAGCATGAGGTAAGGTGCCATTGGTAGAAAGATTATATACACCATCAGCCGGTATGAGGATTATTTCCCCTTTTCTTGCTTTCAAAGCTGCTTTTTTTACCTGAGGGCGCAATCTTTCTACCTGTACATATTCCAAAATTTGTTTTATTAAATCACTTCCAGGCAACTTTATTAACTTTGTTTGTCTCACGGCTAGTTTTATTCTTACCATAATTTTATTGTAGCTTAAGCATAAAAATTTTTCTAATTTGACAATCAATTCTTATTATGCTCATGATGATAATAGTATAACTGAAAGGAGGTGAATAGTTTTGGAACTTCTTTGGTATTTTGTTGCAGGTTTTTTTGCCTGGAATTCAATTCCGCATCTGGTAAAAGGAATTACCGGCCAAAAACATATGACTCCTTTCAAAAGGGTTTCTTCACCAGAGCTTAATGTTATTTGGGGTTTTGTTAATGTTTTAATTGCATTATATGTTCTGGGTTTGGCCTCGGGTCAAGGAGGATTGGTTCTACCATGGAACGCTAACTTGGAGGGTACTAATTTATGGTCATTTTTAGCAGGTGGTTTTGCAGTAGCATTATATCTTGCTTATTTCTGGAGCAATCCAAAGGCAAGGCTGCCTTGGCACACAGATTAGGTTTTAGGTGAATTTGGTAAGGAAAATTTCCGAGGGCTTTTTGGCCCTCGGTTTCTTGTATCAGATCACTTCTTTTTATTATTACAAGAAACACAGTAGTCTGCTGTAGGCATTACAATCAAACGGGCGGTTTCTATCTGTTTTCCACATTTCTCGCATTTTCCATAAATTCCACTTTTGATTTTTTCCAAGGATTTTTTTATATTTTCTCTTATCTTTTTCAAGTTACTCATTAAAATAACCGATCTGGTGTGAGTTTCAGCAATATAGGAGTCAGTCCCGGGTTCACTGGATTCTACCACTGTTTCCAATGCTGGGTCATCTTGCTCCACTTCTTTTAGGTTTACCTCAACTTCACTCTTTTGCCTAAGTAGCTTATTTTTGATTAATTTAACTGTTTTCGATTTTAGGTCTAACATGTATCCTCCTTAATAATCTATTGAAAGAAAGATTTTTGGCCAAAATCTTCCATTTCCATGAAAAATTTACCATGTAATTATACCAACTCTTGTGTAGTTTTTGGAATATATCAACTCTTAATTGCTTATTTCTTACAAATCTTATCGGAAAGGAAACTAGGTTTTTAAGATCTTTTGTAAAATCCCTCTTTCCGGATCTTAGTGATACATTCACTACTTTATATAAAACTGCAATACCCAGTGCAATCAAAACAATTGAAAAAATAAAACCTGTACCTTGACTGTCCCTTAAAAACTCAGTTGCAAATTTCACTATACCAATAAATATTAAAACTGAGCTAACTATTTTCCCTCTTAGGTGAAAATGAGTTACACTTGGCCAGATTTTGAGCAAAATCAAGGAAAACAACACTGCCTCAAGTAATTGAACAGGGAACCTCTTGTCAACCACCCCTACCATCTCAATACCTAAAAAACTAGATTTGATCCCTACACTGCATCCACCCAGTAGACATCCGATATCGGCTACTATCAAACCTCCTAAAAAAGCAACTGACCCAATATCAGCCATCTGCCAAAAATCCAATTTAAAGCGCCTGGAAAGATAATACAGACTTATCCAACCACCAAGAAATCCACCCCAAAAAGAAACACCAGGGTATTTTAAAAAATGAAACATTTTCACTATATCCAGTCCAAAAAATTGCAGGTTTTCCAAGATGAAATAGACTCTGGCTCCTAGGAAACCGCCTAAAAATGTCAGTAAACTCAAATCCAGCACTCTTTCTTCATCCATTTCTGCAGCTCTTGCCTGTCTCCAAATTAAAAAGATAGAATATAAAAATGCAGCAGCTAAGAAAAAACCAAAGGATGAAATAGAAACCTTACCTATGGAAAACAACACGGGAAACATGATGGTAAGCTTAGCATAAGAAATAACTTGAATCAAATTGACAAAGATTGATATACTAAGAAGAACATGACCGCTACCGCACATGCATTAGTTGGAGGCGCAATAGCAGCCTCGATGCAAAACCCTGTATTAGGAATAACTCTATCTGCAGTTTCGCATCCTTTGCTTGATTTAATTCCACACTGGGACTTTGGCTGGGGATGGAGACAAAAAACTAAATTAAGGTTGTTTTTAGAAGCCACTTTTGATCTGGTATTCGGTTTTCTCTTGGCCTATTTATTATTTGGCAGAAATATTGATTTTTGGTATTTTTCAGCAGCAGTTTTAGCATCTGAAATTTGGGATATATTAGAAGCACCATACTGGTTTTTTGGTTGGAAGTTTCCTCCTTTTGGTCTAATTTACAAAATACAGTCTAGTCTTCAGGGCAAAACAAAAACAATGCAGGTTGGTATACTAAACCAGGTTTTAACAGTTACAGGAATAGTATTAGTTTTGAGACTTTTTAATTAAATCTTCTAAGTATTTAGTAAATTCTTCCCCTATTTCAGGATGAGACTTAGCTAAATCAACTACTGTTTTCATATACTCCAATTTATTGCCTGTGTCGTAGTATTTTCCATTTTCAATCTCTACAGCGTACAAAGGTACTCCTTCTTTTTTTAAAAGGTTTATAGCGTCGACGAGCCAAATTTCACCACCTTGTCCAGGAGTAAGTCTTTTTAAAGCACTAAAGATTTCAGGAGGCAGAATATAGGCACCATGGGTTGCAATATTTGACGGAGCTTTGTCAGGATCAGGTTTTTCAACTATAGATTTAATTTTGTAGACATTTCCTTCAACCGGCTCTAAGTCCGCTATTCCATAACGTTTAAGATCTTCTTTCTTCTCAATTTTCACTCCAGAGATTACGATTCCACCGAATTTTTCGTGAACATCAATCATCTGTTTAAGTCTTGGGGGCTCAGCATAGATGAACTCATCACCCCAAATTACTGCGAACGGCTCATCTTCTATCACGGATTCACCACAAAGCACTGGAGTTCCATTTCCATACGGTCCTTTTTGACGAACATAGATAAAGTTTGCCATATTGGAGATATGTTCAATTTGTTCTAAAAGTGCAGCTTTTTTACCGTTTACCAGATTTTGTACCAAATCCTCATTTGGAACGTCAAAATGGTCCTCTATAGCCCTTTTGGTAGCACCTGTAACTATTACTATGTTTTCAATTCCTGAGGCAACAATTTCCTCTACTACATATTGAATAACCGGTTTGTCTACAATTGGAAGCATTTCCTTTGGCATTGCCTTTGTTTGGGGTAAAAAACGTGTTCCAAACCCTGCAGCTGGTATTAAAGCTTTAGTTATCTTTTTGGCCATATTTTCTGATTATACACGATCTGTTATTTCACCCTTTCTACATATTCTCCAGATCTAGTATCTATTTTAACTCTTTCTCCAGATTTCATAAACATAGGCACTTTAACAACCAGTCCATTATCAAGAATTGCTTCTTTGAAAACATTGGAAACTGTATTTCCTTTTTCTCCGGGACCGGTTTCGGAAATCGTATAAACTAAGCTCATGGGAAGCTCTAAACCCAAGGCCTCGCCATCTGACACAATTAACATTACCTCTAAGCCGTCTTTTAAATATTTGGCTTGATCCCCAATTACTTGTGAAGAAATAGTAAATTGCTCAAAAGAGACAGGATCCATAAAGTTAAATTCGCCAGCTGGCGAATCTACATCTCTGTAGAGAAATTCAGCTTTCTTCTTTTCAACATTTGCCTCATCTACTCTTGCCCCGGTAATAAAGGATTTTTCCACAACAGCCCCTGACCTGATATTTCTAACTTTGAGCTTGATATTTCCGGAACCTCTACCTGTTTTAACGTGTTCGTATGTTAAAACCAGGAGAGTATTATTCCCCTCTTTATAAAAAGTGCCGTTTCTAAGCTCCGTAACGCTTAACATTGCCATACAAGTTGATTATTTTAGCAGCTATCTTTTGTTTGTTCAACAAAGAAGCTTTATTTTACCCTCTCCATTCTCTTAAAAACTTCTCAATCCCATCTTTATCCCTTTTTAGCCAGTCGATATTTGATTTGACTGTTTCTAACCCTTGCGCAATGGTTCTTTGAGCACCCGGCGCTTTATTTTTTTGGAAAAACTCCTCAATCTCTTTTACTTTTTGCTCACTGCTAAAAACCTCTATATCTTCAACAAGTCTTCCGAGCAGATAACTACCCCCATAAAAGCCTAAAAGCTTTTCCCAATTATTTTTTACAAACTCCCATGCTAGATATTTTCCTTCTGGGTTTCTCCATACACTACCTATAACAATTAAAGCGTCTTGCACCCTTACCGATTTTGACAAGGAAAATTTTAAGGTATCTAAAAGGAGCTTTCTATCTTTGAAAGAACCAAGAGCTCTGGCAATTCTATTTTTCTCTTCTGCTAAACTAGTTTTGCTATGCAGTTTCCTAAGTTGCAAGTATTCTTTTTCTCCTCCGGTTTCTGCAACTAAGGAATACACTACTCCCCTTAAATCAGCATCAAGTGATATTTGGCCTTTAAAATAGCTAACAAATAACCCCTGTGCTGTTTTGACAGTTTCCTCATCACCAAACCTTCCAAATTTTGATAAAGCAAGGCTTCTTAAAAGTGTATCTGTATGCTTTTCATTTTTCCTCTTCTCCCAACCTAGTTTTTTGGCAATATCTGAAAAGATATATTGGGCAAACTCTCTATACACAGGATAAAATGGCTCCTTATAAATTAATATTTCAATTTTTCCTATAGCTTGGGAAATTGGCATCCAAACCGTGAGATCATCTTCATTTGTGTAGCTTTGTAGCAAGTTAAGTACCTCATGTGTTGGCAACTGTCCTGCTTCAGCAAGGTCAAAAGCATCTCTTATCAGTCCTAATCTATCTAAAACATCTAATTTTTTATCCTCTATTGGTTTTTTCAACAAATGAATGTATTTTGCTGGGTAATCAACTCTGATAAAACTACTTTCACCAGCATTAACCTTAATCCACTCCCCTTCTTTGCTTTTTTTAATATCAATACTTTTTCCTTTCAATAGTAAACGCTCTTGAGCCCCACTTCCTCTTCTAATATGGACTGGAACCTGCCAAAGGGTATTATCTTTGCTTCTCTTTCTTGATATCGGGCTTGCAAAAAACCTGGATTGGGAAAGGGTCAGCTTGTCTTCTCTTTCCAATACTGTAATTTTTGGATATCCAGGTTTTATTACCCAATCCTTCATGATTTTTCTAACCGGCTTTTTTGAAACCTCTTCTAAGGCAAGCCATAAATCTTCTGTTTCAGCATTGGCATATGCATGCTTTTTTAGATAATGCCTTAAGCCATTTCTGAAGGTAGTTTCACCTAAATAATCTGCAACCATTCTGATAATACTTGCACCCTTTGAATAAGAAACTGCATCAAAAATCTCTGTTATTTCATTTGGATGATGCACCTCAACCTCTATTGGATGGGTACTTTTTAAAGAATCCAGTTTTAAAGCACTGCCGTGCTCCAAAGACACAAATTGAGTCCAGGTATCCCACTCTGGAAAAAGGTGCGCCACAGCCAGAAACTCTATGTAGCTTGCAAATCCTTCATTCAACCAAAGATGTGTCCACCACTTCATTGTCACTAAATTTCCAAACCACTGATGAGCTAGTTCATGAGCTATTACTAAGGCAACCCATTGCTTTGTGGCAGTTGAAGAATGCTCTGGATCCACCAAAAGCATAGATTCCCGGTATGTCACTGCTCCCCAGTTTTCCATAGCACCTGATGCAAAATCAGGAATTGCTATCATATCTATTACAGGCAATGGATAAGGAATATCAAAATATTCCTCATAAAACTCTAAGCACCTAACAGTGGTTTCCAAGGCAAATTCTGCTTGGTGTTTTTTACCGGGAGTTGTAAAAACCCGAGCCAAACTACCATTTTTGGTTTTGGCTTCAATACTTTCAAACTCTCCCACTATAAAAGCTAGGAGATAAGTAGACATTTTAGGAGTTGGGGCAAATTCCACCACCTTTATTCCACTCTCATGCTCTGCAACAACTGTTTCTATGGTATTTGAGATAGCAGTTTTATCCGATGGAATATGCAAGGTTACATCAAAAATTGCTTTTTGTGAAGGCTCATCAAAGCATGGAAAAACACTGCGGGCGTGTGTTTCTTCCAACTGAGAGGTAGCCAAAAATCTCTCCTCTCCATTTACCTCGTATCTGCTTCTATAAAAGCCTTTCAGCTTATCTGATAAGATACCACTAAATTTAAGCTTTAACTCTCCCTTGCCTTTTGGTAAGTTTTCTGGGAACTTAAATGTTGCTGTCTCTTTATTTGCGTTATATGAAACTACTGCCTTTAGATGATCTTTACCATTATGAAGGTACCAAGCATCACTTATTTTTAAATCTTTCACATGAAGAGTAACTTCAATACTCTCTTTATCTAATTTAAGATAAATAGTCTCCTCGCCTGAGAAGCTAAACTCTTTCAAATCAGGTTTTAAGGTGATTTTGTATCTTTCTGGAGAAATATGGATAGGTAGTCTAATCTCCGTTTTTGTTATCCTCATAAGTTTACTAGTTATACCCAAACAAGTTGATTATGTCTAGTATATCCTCACGCTTTCTAAAAAACTGATATAATTTACAGGATCAATGAGCCGAGGTGCTGGAATGGTATACAGGGTAGTCTCAAAAACTACTGGGCTTTACGCCCGTGAGGGTTCGACTCCCTCTCTCGGCACATTTCGTGACAAAAAGGAAGAAACGCTCTATAGGTCAAGTCTTGTGCATAATTAAAGTTCATCAATTATTACCATTCTTGCTACCGTATTTTGATATACAAATTCTACCTTGTATTTTAAAGGTTAGGATAATAAGATAGATCTTATGGATGAAAACAAATTAAAAAGTATTATTGGGGAAGCTATTAAACCTATACTAGACCAACTTAATAATCCAGAAACGGGGCTTGTGGCTATAAATGGAAGATTAGAAGGTGTTGAAGGAAGATTAGAAGATCCCGATACAGGGCTAAAAAGAATAAATGATAGATTGGATACCAATACAGCAGCTATTGTAGGACTTGAAAGTACAATCAAAGGTTATGCTGATTCATACCAGGCAAATGATACTAATATAAGAAAAGCAGAAAAGAGATTAGAAACACTGGAAGAAAAAGCAAGAGTTGATGTGCCTCTTAAACTACAATTTACTCCTCCATCTGATCTTTAAGCTCAACTAACCGCTTATATGACTAATTGTGCTCTATAAAGGCTTTGTATCCAATTGGTGGTTTGTTTAAAGCAAAGCAACTGCGGCTTTTATTAATTTTTCTCTGGCAGGAGAATTTGCCAATGTCTCCGTGGGGTCTTTACCTCTTTGTTCTCTAATTTCTTCTAGTCTTGGAGCAAGTAATGCGCTGTTAGCTAAGGGTCTATATACATTTTCTAGGAATTCATCCGGATTGAGGATAATATCCCTGCCTTCCAAAGCTTGAAATAAATCTCTTTCAGCAAGTACATTGAGGGTATGCTCTTCTTCTCTTTGTAACAGTTTCGGGACCTGATAGCCCGCACTATATTCCTTATGGTTAATTCCGTCTTTCATGGCTACCTCACTGAGTTTATTCCACCCCAATGCTGCATACGGAGTTAGTATGCCTAAAAGATACCCGCCTCCTAATCCATAAAGAGTACGGGCCCTGTCAAATTCCGGAGGAAGTAAGCTAATGCCTGCAAAGACTATACCTCCTAAAAGAGCTGCGCTTAAAGGATGTAAAAGAGGTATTTCTGCAATACTTATAGGGAGGCGTGGAAAATCTGGCCTCTCAATATAAAATCTAGTAAGCCTTTTTAGATCGTCAATAAATTGCTCCGGCCGGAAAGATGGTCCATTCTCAATATTAGTCCGGGCCAAAGCATGCTCCGCAGGAAATCTGCCATCATATAAAGCAACCATCGAATGTACTGTGGTTGAACCTGCCGGAAAATTAGGCACAGCATGGTTAAAGCGGCTCCATACTTCCCAACGCCCCCTTTGCGTAAGAACACAGCTAGATTTTTCATATCCTAATCGTTCAGCAAACCCCTCAACGTCTTCAAAATCTGCCCAATTTGCAATATCAGCTACGGTAAATTTGCTCACGCCGTTCACGCCGTAGAGAACACTAGCTGCTGAGATGCTGTATCTGACGTAATAAGGATTTACTACTTCCGGCATATGTTAACCTATAACCGTTATTATAAACTATTTGTCAAATCTGGGTTATGCACTTACTAATTTCTAATTGACTACCCTCCCCTTTTTCTGTTACAAACATCTTGTGAAACTGGTGATTGGTTTAGTCGGCGAAAAAGGATCTGGCAAGGAAACATTTTTTAAGTTTTTGAAAAAGCTTACCCCTCAGAGAAAAATTGTACAGCTCCGGTTCTCTGATATCCTAGCAGAAACTTTAGATCTTTGGGACATTCCCAACACCAGAAGTAACCTTCAGCAGCTAGCTATTATTATGAACACAGGCTACGGACGTGGTACCCTTACCCATACCATGAGTAAAAGGATACAAAATCAAAAAGCTGATATTATTTTAATTGATGGTGTCAGGTGGCTTGAGGATGGTAACATGATCAGACAATCTCCCAATAACTTAATGGTATATATCACAGCTAAGGTGCAGTTACGTTACCAAAGGCTAAAATTAAAAAGTGACAAAGTTGGTGAGGCTGGAGTCTCTTTGGCACAATTCATGGAAGAAGAAAAAATACAAACTGAGCTTCTAATTCCTAAGATAGGATCTAAAGCAGATTATAAAATTGTCAATAACAATACGCTTGATGAGTTTAAAAAAGAAATTGAGAAATTCACCGAACAAGTTCTAAAGCCTGCTTGGCTTTGACTCAGGTGGTTTACTGACTCGGGCTTTTTCCACTCCATAAAACTTGGTTCTATCACCCCTGAAGAATAGTTGAATCTCTCCTATCGAGCCGTTTCTATGCTTTTGAATATCCAAGGTCATGTTTTCCGGCTGTTCAGGATCTTCTTTATATATAAACATCACTACATCAGCATCCTGCTCTATGGCTCCTGACTCCCTTAAATCAGCCAGCTGAGGTCTTCTTGTGCCTCTGTTTTCTACTGCCCTTGATAACTGCGAAAGAGCCAAAACTGGAATTTTTAGCTCTCTTGCCAGATTTTTCAAAGCTTGGGAAATTTCTGATACTTCTTGTACCCTATTTTCCAAGTTTCTTCCATGAATAAGTTGCAAATAGTCAACAACCAGAAACTTAAGTCCATGCTCTACCTGTAAACGACGGGCCTTTGTTCTAAGCTCAGAAATAGATAAACCAGGAGTATCATCAATAAAAAGCGGGGCCTCCGCAAGCTCTCCCATGGCAATAGATAATTTGTCAAAGTCTTTCTCGTCAAGCCTTCCGGTTTTTAGCTTCCAGGCATCAATATCAGCCTGTCCCACCAACAACCTGTCTACAAGCTCTTCTTGGCTCATTTCCAGGGAGAAAATCCCTACTGGCAGACCTACCACCACTGCAACATATTGAGCAATATTTAAAGCAAGGGAAGTTTTTCCCACACCGGGTCTGGCAGCCAATATTAACAAGTTGGAATCTTGCATTCCAGCCAGTTTATTATCTAAATCCCTAAAACCAGTTGGTACTCCTCTTAGCTTACCTGCATTTTTTTGCAACTCATCTAACCTATCAAAAGACTCAGTCAAAACATCTTTAATAGGAATAAAGTCTCTTTTAACATTATCCTGTGAAATAGCAAAGAGGCTACTTTCTGCATATTCTAGAAGTTCAGACACAAGTTCACCATCATCGTATGCTCTCTCAATCAGTTTTGTCGCTTGAACAATTAAATTGCGCCTGAGAGCATGTTCTTTAACAATCCTTGCATATTGTTCGATATGCGCAGAGGTAGGAACAGTGTTTACCAAAGATGTTAAATATGCAGATCCCCCAACCTTATCATAAACTCCTTTTCTTTTTAGCTCCTCAGTTAAAGTAACTAAATCAATTGGTTCTCTTTTGTCAAAAAGGGATTGAATAGCCGCATAAATAGAGCCGTGTTGTTCTGTTCTATAAAAGTTTGTGGGGTTTATTAGCTCTGCAATCCTTACTATGGCATCTTTATCAATAAGCAAGGCTCCCAAAAGGGATTGTTCAGCCTCTATATTTTGTGGAGGCAGTTTTGTAGAAACAGACATATATTTAACTGATCTTGCTTTATACCTTGCTTAATACCACAACCTGTGGCTCTTCTGGAAGCTTGTCTTTGGTAATGGAGAGCTTAGGCAGGGACTCGATGTTTTCTAAACTCATTTCTTTCAAGAAGTTATCCAGAGGATCTAAATCAAATTTTAAGCCCTCTATTTTATAATGCATGGGAATAATAATACTTGGTTCAAGTTGGGAAACTATGCTTGCTGCAACTTTTGCATCTATGGTATAAACAGATCCTACCGGAATCAGTAATATATCTGTTTGACCAATCTCTGCAAGCTGCTCTTCACTCAGTTGATCCTGGCCTAAATCCCCAAGGTGAACAATGTTCAAGTTGTCAAAAAGCAGGTGGAAAATAACATTTTTTCCTCTTTCTGATCCACCTAAGTTATCGTGAAAAGATTCAATACCTGTAACCACAACCCCATTCACCTCATACTCCCCTGGACCATTAAATACCATTGCCTGCTCACCTGAGGTAGTTTTAACAGCTGAAGTGTTGTTGTGATCTTGATGAGAGTGGGTTGATAAAGCAAAGTCTGCTTGAAAATCTTTAGGTAGTTTTAACCCTGTAAAGTCTGGATCAAAAGGATCTATCACAACCGAAGCATTTTTACCCTTGAGTCTAAAACAAGCTTGACCTAACCAATAAATATCCATGCTTTGAATTTTAACATAGCTGTTGAATCTCAAACAAGATAGAATTAATATATAACGGCCAATGAAGAAGCTTTCTACTAAAACCTTTGTGATTTCTCAGTGTTTAATCTTACTGCTTGGTTTAGTGTTTATTAGCCTGCTTTACTATGTTTTAAATATCCAAAACCCTCCTACTATAGCTCTCTATTCCCCTGGAGGAGGACCAGTAACCAGTGAACCACGCTCTCTGCTTATCTCAGTAGAGGAGCCAGATAATGACCGCTTGGTATTTAAACCATCCATCCTAGTATCCGGAAAAACCACACCAAATTTACCAATAGTAATCTCAACAGAATCAAGTAACTTAGTAATTAACTCAAAATCTGATGGGCAATTTTCATCCACCCTAGAACTTGAACCTGGAGTTAATACAATTACTATTTCTGTATTCGATGTAAATGGCGATTCAAGATTTGAAACAAGAACAGTATATTACTCAAAGGAGAAAATCTAATGAAAAGGCTAAAAATCCATAAATTAATACTTAAAAATATTATTCTTACCTTGGTAGTTATTTTGCTAATTAATCAATTCTTCTTCACAAATAGTGCAAAGGCTACAGAATCCTCACCTTCGGCAGATGTTAAATCTAAGCTTGAGGAGTTAAAAAAAGATATTGCTTCTAAAGCGGCGAAGCTAAAGCAAGAAATTACCCAGAAATTACAAAATAAAGCATATATAGGACCAGTTAAAACAAAAACAGCAAGCTCTATAACTCTGACAACATTAAATGGCCCCAAAGTTATTAGCATCAGCGAAGACACTGAGTTTGAAAGTGAAAAAAAATCAAAGACAAAATTTTCATTTAAAACCTTAGCCGGGGAAGATTATGTTGCTGCTTTAGGAGATGCGGACGATGGTGGGATCTTAACAGCTAAAAAAATAGTGCTTTTGAACTCTTCTCAAGATAGTAAGAAGCATTTTTGGGGACAAATTATTTCGGTTTCAGGAAGAAAGCTGGTCCTAAAAGATAAAGAATATAAAAGCTACACTGTCTTTGTTGATCCCGAAGCTGAGATTTTTGAGGGAAAAAACAAAGTAAGCTTTGAGACCTTAGATACAAATGATTTTATAATTTTTACTGGGGGGTCAAATGAAAAAAATGTTGTCGAAACAGAATTTGTTTACCTTATTCCTCAAGGCGGAATACTAAGACCAAAAAAGCTAGCAACACCTTCGGCACAAATCTCTACTCCGTCTTCCAAGAAAAATTAAAGATATTTGTCTTTTTTTAATTCTTTTAGTTTCTCGACTACTTTCTTAACCTCTTGGGTCCGGTCTTTAGGGCAGATCAAAACTGCATCTTCTGTGTCTATAATAACCAGATCAGAAACCCCTATTGTTACGACCAATCGACCATTTGTTTCAATAAGCGAGTCGCGGGTATCCATACTTAAATGGTTTCCATTCGTATCAGCTATAGCATTACCAAACTCATCTTTTTTTAAACTGTCAAAAACAATATTCCAATCTCCAATATCACTCCATCCAAAATCACCTGGAATAACTACTAAATTTTTTGCCTTTTCAGAAACAGCTGTATCTATTTGTTCAGTTGGGGCTTCTGAATAAACTTTTTTAACTACTTCATCTTCTTCCTTTGTCCCTATTGCTGATAATATTTTTTCTAAACCTTCAGAAATTTTTGGTGAATGTTTTTTAAAAGCATCTAATATAGTTTTTGTTGACCAGCAATAAAGGTTTGCATTCCATAAATACTTACCTGTTGCAATAAAGGATTGTGCAGTTGCCAAATCTGGTTTTTCTTTAAAACCAAGTGCTTTAAAAGTATATATATCTCTGCTTTTTTCATCAGAGTAGACTTTAACATGACCCAACTGTTCTCCAACCCAAATATACCCAAGTCCCGTATGAGGAAAAGTCGGTCTTATACCTATTGAAACTATATAATCAAAAGATAAGGCAACATCCAAAGCTGCTAAAACTATAGCTTGAAAACGCCCGATGTCTTGATATAGATGATCTGCAGCTTCATTAATAATCACAGCATTAGGGTTTCTCTGGTGAATATAGGCTGCTGCAGTTCCCATTGCCAAAGCAGTATTTTTACTTTCCGGTTCTATAATAAAATTGTTATCAGGAATTTCTGGAAGCTGCTGTTTTACCTGATCTACATGGCTTTTAAGAGTAATGACAATAATTCTTTCATTGGGAAAAAGTTTATTAAAGTTTTCAAAGGTATCCCTTAAAAGAGTTTTTTTACCGACAAGTTTTAATAAGTGTTTAGGGTGATTTTTGCGTGATTTTGGCCAAAGTCTTGTGCCTCCACCTCCTGCCAAAATAACTGCATATGCATTTTCCGGTGCGCGCATGTTAATTACTCTACAACTTTAATTTTCAAAAAACAAGCCTAAGATCAAGTTTTTTTCAGTAGAAAAAAAGTGCTTGTTTAATATTTTTGAAAATCCTTATCTTATTAATCTTTTGAATAACCCGAAAGACTAAAAATAAGCTTAGTAATATAAGAAAGTATTCAAAAGGCATAATTTAAATATAACACAAAAAACACCTTTTATTTTTGAGCCGATAGTAAAAAGTGAATGAGGAGTTTCAAGATCTTAAAGAAATCATCAATTCGATAAAAAAAGCATACCCTAAGATAAAGTTCGTTCTAGATCCTCTTTCCGTCCGATCTGGAAGACCACCTTAAAAGTCTAGAAAAAACTGTACTTCGGCAAAAGAGGTGGTAAAAAAACTTATCAACTGATAATATAGGAGAAATTATGCAAAAGATTAAAGCACAAACATTAAAAGGATTTAGGGATTTTTTGCCGGGTGAAACCCGGAAAAGACAATATGTCATAAGCAAGCTCACAGGTATTTTTGAATCCTTTGGTTTTGAGCCTTTAGAAACTCCTGCTCTGGAATATGAAGAAGTGTTAATGGGTAAATACGGCGAGGAAGGCGATAAGTTAATGTATCGTTTCAAGGACAATGGGGGCAGAAAAGTGGCTTTGCGTTACGATCAAACCGTCCCCCTAGCCCGCGTTGCAGCCCAATACTCAAATATACTCCCCACCCCATTTAAAAGATACCAAATCCAAACTGTTTGGCGGGCGGAAAACACCCAAAAAGGTAGATTTAGAGAATTGTTGCAGTGCGATATAGACACAGTTGGGTCAAGTTCTCTTGTGGCCGATGTAGAGATCATAGCTTGTGTACTAACTTCTGTTAAGGAATTAGGTTTTAAGAATGTTCAGATGTTAATTAATGATAGAGCTATTTTTGGAGGCTTAGAACCAAAATTTGTATCTGCTATCGACAAACTGGAAAAGATAGGGAAAGAGGGTGTTATCTCTGAATTGATAACCAAAGGTATGAATAAACAGGATGCGGAAAAACTAGTTCGCTCCTTTGATGATTCAAAGCCAACCGCACTGGTTCTAAAGATATTTGACCTTTTGAATAACTTAGGCTTTAAAGAAGGGGTAGATTATGTTTATAAGGCAAGTCTGGCTAGAGGTTTAGATTACTACACATCAACAATATTTGAATTGGTCTCCGATGATTACAAAAGCGGTTCGCTTGCGGGGGGCGGAAGATACGACAAACTAGTTGGTATGTTTAGTGGTAGAGATATTCCTGCTGTAGGAATAGCATATGGTTTTGACAGGATAATAGAAGCCATGAATCAGTTAAATCTTTTCCCCAAGGATTTAACTACTACTGAAGTTTTAGTAACAATATTTTCTCAAGATTTGCAAAACAATTCTTTAGAAGTAAGCTCCAAACTCCGTGCAAGTAATGTTAATACTGAAGTTTGGTTAGATACTGAAGCCAAATTAGACAAACAGCTTAAATATGCTGATCAAAAGGGCATCCCTTATGCAATTATTATCGGCCCGGATGAAGCTAAATCAGGTAAATTAGTTTTGAAGGATTTGAAAAACAGAACGCAAGAAGTAGTTACTATCGATGAAGCTATCGGATCGGTTAAAGATTGATGATTGGTGGGTTTTGAGTTATTCTTAACTGAGTAACTATTATTTACAAATTATTTCCACATGAGTTCCCAAATTGTAAAAAAGCCTCTCCCCTACATTGCTTTGCTAGTTTCGCATCTTATCTGGGGAGCCAGTTTTGTGGTTGCCAAACTTACCCTTGAGGAGATCCCCCCTTCTTCTTTAGCGTTTTTGAGATTTGCAGTAGCCTCACTTTTCCTGGCACCTTTTTTCCTGGCTGAAACAACACGCCCCTCATTCGGAGGCAAAAAAGTAACCATTAAAAAAGAGGACCTGCCAACACTGGTTGCAATAGGAGTATTTATCGTCACTTTAAACATTGTTTTTTTCTTTGAAGGAATGATTAGAACAACTGCCATTAATGCCTCTGTTATCACTCTGATTATTCCCGTACTTTCAGTTTTGGCAGGATGGTGGTTTTTAAAAGAGAAGATCTACTTGATTAACTTATTTGGCCTGACCCTTGGTTTGATGGGAGCTTTACTTATTATCGGACTACCTCAAATCATACTTGGCGACTATTCTTTGACTACTCTTTTTGGGAATCTTTTAATATTTTTGGCATCTGTTTCATTTGTCGTAGGATCTGTATTTTCCCGAAGAATGTTAAAAAAGTACCCTTCCTTAACAGTTACTGCCATAGCTTTTATAGTAGGAACAGTAGCCTTTTTTGTACCTGCTTTAAGAGAATATTTTGTAGATCCAACTTGGCCTACTCGGGTTGGTGCAATTGGAATATTTGGTATTTTTTATATGGCACTTTTATCCTCTATTTCAGCGTATCTTTTATTTGAATGGGGCCTTGCTAAAACAAATATAACTCAAGCCCAGCTTTTTCAATACATCGAACCGTTTGTTGCTGCATTTTTTGCAGTACTGATACTATCTGAGAAGATAACTATTCCATTTTTGATAGGATCAGTCTTTATAGGCATAGGGGTATTTTTAGGAACTTTGGCAAAAGAAATTCACCATAAAGGCTATAAATTCCACCGGGTTTAATCTTTGATTTTTTATTCTTAGCCTGCTATACTACAATCCGCTATGAAACAAGGAATTCACCCTCAATGGAATGAGCAAGCTAAGGTAGTTTGCGCTTGTGGTAATTCTTTTTTAACCGGATCTACTCTGGGGGAGATTCGTGTAGAGATTTGCAGCAAATGTCATCCCTTCTTTACTGGTCAATCAAAGCTTATTGATACTTTAGGTCAAGTTGAAAGATTCCAGAAAAAAACTGAAGCCTCAAAAGTAAAACAAGAAGAAAGAAAGAAAATTGTGGAAGCAAGAAAGTTAAAGATAGAAGAAAAGAAACAAGACCGCCCCTCACTCAAAGATATGCTTCTAAGAGCCCGCAAACAAGCAGCCAGTTAGAATTCAGGAAACAAACAGCACTGGATAGTCATGGACGATTATATTCAACAACAAATAAAAGAACTTGATCAAAGGATCGCTGATTTACAGCCTTTGCTTGAGGATCCTGAACTGTCCCAACTTGCCAAAGATGAAATAGCTGAGATTGAAAGTCAAAAGCAAGAACTTATGGACTCAGCCTCAACCCCTATGAGCCATAATTCCTCATCAAGTAACGAACCTGGAAGCTTGGGTGGAGTTAAACAAAATATAGCCATATTGGAAATTAGATCTGCTGCGGGAGGAGATGAAGCAGGACTTTTTGCCGGAGACTTACAAAGAATGTATACCCGCTTTTCTCAAAATAATAACTGGAAAACCGAGGAGCTGAACAGATCAGAAGGCAAGCTTGGACAAATAAAGGAGGTTATTTTAAAAATTACCGGCAAAGATGTCTACAATAGACTAAAGTTTGAATCTGGAGTGCATAGAGTACAAAGAGTTCCCGTAACAGAATCTTCAGGAAGGATACATACCTCAACTGCCACAGTGGCTGTTTTACCTGAAGTTGTAGAAAGTGAGTTTGTTATAAACCCTGCAGACATTGAGTTTGAAGCCTTTAGATCAGGCGGGGCAGGAGGACAAAATGTAAATAAAGTAAATACTGCTGTCAGACTTAAACATCTGCCTACAGGCATTGTTGTGACTGCCCAGACAGAAAGAAGTCAGCTTGCCAACAGAGAGTATGCTTTTGCACTACTTCGAGCCAAGCTGTGGGAAATTAAACAAAAAAAGACCTTTGGCGAGCTGGATTCACAAAGATCTTTACAAGTTGGTGGAGGTGACAGAAGCGAAAAAATCAGGACTTATAATTATCCGCAAAATAGAATAACAGATCACAGGATTAACAAATCCTGGTACAACTTGGAGGAAATTATGGAAGGTAGTTTAGAAGATGTAATTTCTGCCCTGCGGGAAAAAGAGCAAAATGAATCAACCGCCTAAGCAGTATTTACAAGGATTTGCTGAATTTTATAAGTTAAAACTTAAGCTAACCCCTGATGTGCTAATTCCCCGCCCGGAAACTGAGTTACTGGTAGATGAGGTACTAAAAAGTATTAAGTATGATGTATTAAGTAGTAAGGTTGAAGAAAAAAACATATTAGTTATCGATATTGGTACAGGATCTGGAAATATTGCCATATCAATTGCTAAAAATGCACCCGGTGTGAAAGTTTTCGCAACAGATATCTCCTCTCGGGCTTTAAAAGTAGCTCAAAAAAACGCAAAACTACATGGAGTTGAAAACCAAATTAAATTTATCCAAAGCAATCTTCTTGCTAACTACCCCCTACAACCTGCCTGCCGGCAGGCAGGACCTACAACCTACAACCTAATTATCATTACTAATCTCCCCTACATCCCATCAGAAAGAATTCCATATTTGGATCCTTCAGTTAAAAATTATGAACCCAATATTGCACTTGACGGAGGGAAAGATGGTTTTGAACTTTACCGCAAGCTTTTTAAACAAATTAAAAAGGCAAACATAAATCCCAAGCTCATTGTTGGTGAAATTGACTATACTCATGGAGAACTGGCAATATCTGAATCCTTAAAGTATTTTCCTAAAGCTCAAGTTGAGGTAAAAACAGATTTGGCCAAAAAACAAAGGGTATTGTTGATTTGTTATTGACTCGGAGAATTACCCACAGTTGCTGTCATATTTAGTTCCTTCCCGTCTCTCCATACAGTTAAGTTTACGTTTTGGCCTATATTACTATCAGCCACAATATCTGATACCTTATTCTCTTGGTCTATAGCTTGACCATTAATTTTTGTAATTATATCCCCTTCTTCAATACCTGCTTTTTTAGCCGGGCTGTCATCTAATACTTCCTGAATATATACCCCCTGAGGCACCTCATTTAAAATTGCCACATCGCGGGAAACAAACCTATATCTTATCCCAAGATATGGACGCGAGACTGAACCTGTTGTTAAAAACTCATCAACAATAGGTTTAACAGAGTTAATAGGAATCGCAAAACCAATATTTTGCGCTCCTTCGGTTGTTGCCACATTGACCCCTATCACCTGACCCCCAGAGTTTAAAAGAGGCCCTCCAGAGTTACCCGGGTTAATGGCAGCATCTGTTTGAATTAAATTGTCCAATCTTTCAACTGAACCTTCAAACGGATCACCAGCTATCACTGCCCTTCCCAACCCGGAAATTACTCCCGTTGTAACAGTGTTAGTAAATCTTCCTAAGGCATTACCAATGGCAATAGCTGTCTGTCCAATCCGTAGCTTAGCTGAGTCTCCCAAATCAACAGGCTTTAAATCCGAAGCATCAATCTGCACCAGTGCCAAATCCAATACTGTATCTCTATAGATTCTTTTAACTTCAAACTTTTGATCATCCTTTGTAATAACCATAAACTTTACATCTGGATCTGATACTACATGCTTGTTTGTGACTATAACTCCATCTTTGGAAACTACAAATCCTGTACCTATAGTACTATCTTGTTTTTGTGGCAAGGAAAAAGGGTCTAAAGGGTTTACTACCCTCCTTGTTATACCAATTGCTACAACAGAGGAGGACACAGCATCAACAACAGAAATAATGGCATTTTCTTCCTGTACTATTGTTTTTTTCTCCTGAGTTTGGATTTGAGGTAACTTAAAATCATTACTAGGCAAAATGCCTCTAACTTGCGCTTGGTATAAAGCTACTGCCACTATAACCCCTAGTGAAATACTTATTAAAAGTCCGGTGATACTTGGTTTTGGTAAGTTATATTTTGATAAATCCATCATAATTAATCTAGTAGCTCTAAAGCTTTGTCAAACTGCGGATCTTTGGTAGCATCAACAACACCATTCTCAGGCTTTGGCATTTCTATTTTAACATCTGGCTCAAGGCCCTTGCTGTCATTTACCCAACTACCTTTTGGTGTTAACCATTTAGCAACCGTAATATGAATACCTGTACCACCGGGAAGTTCTTGAGCCTCCTGTATAGTCCCCTTACCAAAGGACTTAGTCCCTACAAGCTCTGCTCTGTCTCTGTCTTGCAGAGCACCTGCAACTATTTCTGAAGCTGATGCAGAACCTTTATTTATCAAAACCACCATAGGCAGCTTAAGTAATTTCCCACTCCTATTTACCCTATAAGGCATCCTTTCTCCTCTATTATTTTCCTGCAACACCACATCTCCTCCATCCAGAAATTCTGAAGCAATAAATACAGCACCTTCTAAATAACCTCCTGGATTATTCCGGACATCTAAAACTACACCTTCTGCGTTTTTTGAGATAACATCAGTAATCGATTGATTCCACTCATCCTCGGTTCTTTCACCAAACCTGGTAAGTTTTATATGGGCAATCTTTTTACCAGCCGTAGAATCTTTATAAGAGAGCTCAACACTTTTTACAATAATCGTATCTCTTATGAGAGTATAATCCTTGGTATCTGTATCACCTTCTCTAAAAATTGTTAATACAACCTCAGTTCCTTTTGGACCCCTGATAACCTCCACTGCCTGAGGAAGAGTCATATTACTGGTGTCTTTACCGTCAATTCTCACAATAATATCTTCTGGCTGGATACCAGCTTTCTCTGCAGGAGAACCGCTTAAAGGAGACATTACTACCAATCTTTTGTCTTGATTGAATCCAAGCTGTATCCCAACCCCTTCAAAACTACCATTTAACTCCTCTTTACTCACTTTCTGTTGTGTTGGGGGTAAAAATACTGTGTAAGGATCACCTATTGCTGCTACCATACCTTGAACTGCTCCATAAAACATTTTTGTTGGATCCAGAGCAGATTTATCAAAGTAGTGCTTATTTACTAAATCCCAAGTATCCCAAAAAAGCTTAAAATCGATATTGATATTTCTTGGTGGTTCTTTATTTTCTACATTAATACTAGACCTAAAGCCTTGCCATTTAAGCTCTACATCCTTATGTCCCAGTTGCCAGCCTAAAATAAAAGCTAAAATGGTGACAAGCAAAACCCCTGTGTTAATTTTTAGGAAAAGGTTCTTGATTTGTTCCAGAGCCTTATTCATAATTTTGTATTTTACTCTAAATTACCTCAATATTAAAAGGAGGAACCTTAATCTTGCGGGTAGGGGTCTCCAAAGTTATCAAAAATGACTTTAAACCAGATGGTAACTCAGTTTGTGTTTTATCAATTGCAATTATTTTGCCCTGTTCAGCCATATATGGAGGGGCTATTATTCTTGCAGTTTGGCCTAATTTGAGTTCAATTGATTCTAGCTTAGAAGAAATTGGTGAATGCAAAGAAATTTCAACTTTAGGAAGCTGGGTCTTTTTAATTGTTGACAAACTGGCTTCATCAAAGGCAGGTAAAATAACCAAGCCTTTGTTACCATCAATCAAAGCAAATTTATGTTCATGACCTTTTAAAACATTATAAATATCTTCACCTATTGATAGCGACCCAAAGCCTTCTGTAATCACAATTGATGTCCCAATGTCACTAGATCTTTGACCGTTAAACTGGAGTCTACCTCCCCCGATTCCTCTAAAATCAGAAACATTTATCCCTCCGGCAATTATCCCGCTTACATTCTCTGAAATAGCTTTAGCAATTGCTTCTTTGTAAACCAATCCTCCACCTACCAAAATATGATTAAAGCTTCCTGTTGGAATCTGGTTTTTGTTAAGTAATCCCCCACGTTCATCAAAGATTTGCAGCATACCCTCTCTTTGTCTACCACTGCCGCATATACCAAAAATAAGATCAGCTTTGGTTTTGATGACTACTTTACCTTTAATTGGATCTACTTCTTCTACCACGCCATAAACAGCAGCAGGTATCTCTGAGGTTTTGGGAAGCAAACTCAGCTTTACCTCGCCTGTTTGCTCATCTAAGGAATCAACTAAAGCATCACTTGAGGCAAGAATAATTTTTTCTTTAACAAAAAGACTACCTTTTTTTCTTGCCAAGACCTCACCTTTATAGATTCGTTGTCCCAAACTTTTTTGTAGAAAAGCTTTCACTCGTTTGGGATGAACAGAAAGAGTAATTGCTAAATTGATCTTTTTATACCCTCCAGTAGTTATGGTTTTTCCAATAAGCTCAGCCGGAGAAACTTCTTGCCCAACTTGAACCAAAATTTTACCTGATCCAAAAATGCTTCTTTCTATTCTAATTATCTTGTCTTTTTCAATTCTTACCCTTTTGTAAACAAACTGCATTATTTAATCCTTCCATCTATCATAATTCCAAGCTTTCCACCTCTTAAATCAATTGCACTCTCTTGTGAGCCTAGTAATAATCCTTTATTTACCTTAAACACCACACGGCAGCTGTCAGAAAAACAAGGGATAACACTCAAACTTCCAGCTTTAATCTTAAAAATCTTTCCTTGCACACCAAGTTCCAATAAATCTCCTCCGCCTTGAAAATTGGGAATTAAAAGTGTTCCCACAATTTCATTGGAATCGCCTGATAAAACTATCAGCCATAAGTCATTTGAACCATCAGATTTATTCAATTCAGAAAATAATCCATCTACAAAAGCCCAAACTAGCTGGTTTAGATTGGGGATAAATTTTATAAAATCAGTTGGGATCAATATTTTGTGTGATTGTTTATCAATAAAGCGATTTGCCTTATTTGCCATACCGACTCTTTTTAAAGCTTCCCTTAATATCGCCAAATCAATCTTAAAATCATCTTTGTTTACAGGTAAGGTTTGGGGGTAAAGAATGCGATTTGCAATGTGATTTTCAATATTTGTTATTTGCTGGATGGGATTTAGCCAGTGAGATAAATCTGTCACCGAAAGATTTTCTATATCTTCAAATTGCTCAAAAATTCCCTTTAAGGCAGGCATAAATATGAGTTAAGAATATTCCCAACTCTTCATTAATTCTACTAAACTCTGGGGGTGAATGAAAGCAAGGCCAGATGTCTTGCGTGTTTAATTTCTTTAGTAATTCTGCGTTGATGTTTAGAGCAAATACCGGATTTCTCTTTAGATACAATTCTTGCCCGGTCTGTTAGGTACCTTTTTAAGGTAGCTATATCTGTATAGGAAGGTGTTGCTTTTGCAGCGCAAAAAGAGCATTTTCTCTTAGTTTGGACTGAGGTAACACTAATTTCTTTTTCAACTGAGAAGCTATCTTCTGTTCCAACAGCATCAGCATCTGAGCGAGGAGCAATAGGCTTAATTTGCCTACGGGAAACTGCCCCCAGAGGGATAATTGCTTTTTTGGCTTGTACAGGTATTTCTTTTTTCATGCCGACAATTTTGCCATATTTGTTGGTATTAATCAAGATTTTAAAATGGAAGGTCGTCAATTTCTTCTTCTTTAACCTCTTCTTTTGGAGCAGAAGCAGCAACCTTTGGCTTTTCTTCTTTCTTTTCTTCAAGAGAAGTTTCTTTAACAACAGAGCGTTCAGTCTTTTCCCTAGGAGCAGATACCTCATCGAGACTAACCTCTTCACTTGCCTGCACTGATAATCCTTCTCCTTTGGGTGAAAGTACTATCATATCTTCAACTACAATCTCTGTTACTTGCTTGGTCTGTCCATCTTGTCCCTCCCAAGACCTGGTTTGTAACCTTCCAGAAACAAACACTTTTAATCCTTTTTTCAAAAGTTGATTACAAAGCTCAGCTAATTTATTCCAAGCAACAAGACGATGAAAATCTACCTCTTCTTTTCTTTCTCCCTCTGAAACAAACGAGCGGTTAGTAGCCAGTCCGAAAGTACAAACAGCAGCACCATTTGGAGTATATCGAAGCTCTGGATCTCTTGTAAGATTTCCTATTAACTCAACCCGATTCCAACTTCTACTCGCCATCTTTTTGCCTTTTTACTTAGACTCGTACCAACAGGTACCGCAATATATCTTCCTCTAGTTGTAAAAATTTGTCAAGGCCTTTTACCCGAGCTGGTTCTGTTTCTATCTCATAGTGCATATAAAATCCTTTAGAGTTTTTCTTTATTGGATAAACTAAATCTCTGCTTCCCCATTTATCTTCTTTGCTGACTTTGCCTTCTTCCCCCACAACACGCTTTTTAACCGCATCCAAAATACGGTCTTTATCTTTGTCTTCTAAATCAGGTTTTAGCACCAGAGTTAAATAATAATTTTGCATGACCGTGTAATTTTACTAGTTAACCACCAGAAATTCAATAGCTTGATAGAAACATTAGTTTATGTTCCGAACCAAGACTTTGTCCCTATCCTGTTTTAAAATCTCATAAATTTGCGGATCAATTTTTTCTACCTCAAGTCTCCAAGTATTTGTTATTACAAGAAATTGTTTATCCTGATCTATTACCTGCTTTAACTGCTCTTTTTTGATCTTTTCCACCTCTTTTCTAGAATAAAAAGTGGCTGCTGGATCAAAATCTCCATCTATGTAAATTTTACCCGGATATTTGCTAGCTTCTCTGGACAAAATAGCCTCATCTGAAACAAAAGCTGGTATGTCAATAAACTGATACCAACTGGTTTTAATCTGCAGATATGCGAAATATAGTGAAAAAGCCATAAGCAGACTCCCCAAAAGCAATGAACTAGCTTTAATCTTTAGCAAATTAAACAGCTTAGTACCTAAATTAAATGAACCACCAAAAAACAGTAATATAACTATTGGATGAAGAGGTATTAAATGCCAGATATGAAGCTGCTGGGAAAACACAAAGGGAGTTGCATATGAGAAGAAAAATACCAAAAGCAGCAAAAATCTTTTTTCTTTTATAAAAGATAATCCCATCACTATACCTAACATCCCAGGCCAAAACCATTTCCCTATGCCATTATGAAGGTAGGTTTTAAACAGCCTAAGACTATTTAAAAAATCATTTCCAAGTGAAGCTCCTCTTGTACTATGAAAAAGATGCCTTTGGACAAGTGATACATCGTTAATAAGCTGTAATATTAACCAGATCCCATAAAAGGCAAAGACAAATAAAGCTGGAATTAAATAATCTTTTAATTTATAGATTTTGTTCTTCCAAAAAATAATCAAAAGTGCAGGAAGTATGGCAAAAGGTAAAAGTGATTTAACAATATATAAAAATGCCAGACTTGCAGAAAATGGAATAAAAAAATTTCTATTTTTAGATGCAAGTAACCCAAGGTAAAGGGTTAGTAGGAAAAAGAAGGTTAAAGGAATGTCTAAATTGCCTGATCTTGCCCTATTTAAAAACCAAAATGAAGAACACAGCGCTATGGATGATGCAAACCCTACCCACCTATTAAATAACTTTCTCCCCAAGAGATATAGTACATACAAAGATAAGAATCCTAGAACTGCTGATGAGAGACGGGCAGAAAATTCCGTTAAGCCGAATATATTAAAAGTAGTGGCGGTCATCCAAAACCCCCCTGGTGGCTGATCTACAAATGGCCGGCTATTAAATACAAGGTTAAATAAATCGCCTCTTATTAGAATATTTTGTGAAATATCTGCATACCATGCCTCATCCCAAGACACTAATGAGGATTGTCCTAATTTATAAAAAAAAAGCGGAAGAGATAAAATCAAACAGGTAAATACAAGTGAATCGATTGAAGAGAGTTTTAACCTACTCATTAACTAATATAATGCTACGCAGAAACCAAAAACTCAATAACATCACCATCTTTTACCTCATAATCCTTACCCTCAGTCCTCACCCAACCTTTCTGCTTGGCTGCTGCACGAGATCCTGCGTCAACTAGCTTTTCATATTCTATAACCTCAGCTCTGATAAACTTTTTCTCAAAATCAGTATGGATTACCCCTGCGGCTTGCGGAGCTTTGGTCTCTTTTTTAATGGTCCAGGCTCTAACTTCCTTTTTTCCGACAGTTAAGAACGAAATTAGACCTAAAAACGCATAAGCTTTTTTAATCAACCTTTCTAACCCTGTTTCCTCAATCCCCAACTCTTTTAAATAATTCTTTCTCTCCTCTTCCGAAAAATCTGCCAGTTCTTCTTCAAGTTTTGCACTAATTACCAAGCTATCCTCGGTTACATCTGATCGCTCCAGCGATTCATTGTAACCCTGCTCAGAAACATTATAAACATATAAAATTGGTTTGAAAGTAAGTAGGTGTAATTCCTTAACCGCCTCTTTTTCCTCATCCGTTAGATCTGCTTCATTTGCCATTTGTCCACTGTTTAAAGCCACACTAATTTTTTCTATTGCAGAATTTTTGAACTTTGAACTTTCATTTTGAACTTTGAACTTTGACCTTTGACCTTTTTCTATAGTCTGCAAATCAGCCAAGCCTAATTCTGTTTCTATGGTTAACTTATCTTCTTCAGGATTCACACTACCTTCCCTAATCACCACAACATCTTCAAAATCTCTAATCACGTGGACAATTGCATCTACTTCTCTAATATGTGATAAAAATTGGTTCCCTAAACCGGCACCGGTTGAAGCGCCTTTTACCAAACCCGCAATATCTAAAAACTCTACAACAGCGGGGACCAAAGGGGGCAAAAAATCCATCTTTTCTTCTTCCTTAACCAGCTCAGCCAGTTTGTTTAACCTGTCATCAGGAACAACCACCACCCCCACATTTGGCTCAATCGTGGCAAAAGGATAATTAGCGGATAAAGCCACCCTTTTTTTCAACAAAGCATTAAAAAGTGTGCTTTTCCCCACATTCGGAAGACCTACTATTCCCACTTTCAGAACAAAACCCAACCTTTCTTTATATTCATGATATTGAATTTTTACCCCTTGTTATGTTAAAATAGATTTATCACTAGGGAGAAACGACCATATGACTACGTGTCATATTGCTACGCCTCCCATTTTATTTGCTCATTTTCTTTCAACTTTATCCTTATCCCTAATCAAAAATATCTTGTAATCCTGGAATTGTTTGAGTAAGGAAGATTCTGATTTCCTATTTGGGATTATGATTTTAAATAACTTTTTGTTCTTTTCTAAGAATTCATACAGGCAGTAAAAATCACCATCTCCTGATACAATTACTGCTCTATCATATTCAGAAAATTGTATTGCTGCTGCGTGCAAAACTAATTCTGCATCAACATTGCCTTTTGATTTACCCTGATTATCTTTCACTGTAGGCTTAAATACAAGTTCATATCCAAAAGATTTGAGGTGCTTATATAATTTCTCATTCTGTTTTATATATCCAATACACAGAAACGCCTTGTCTACACGGAATTTATCTGATAAATATTTTCTAAATTTTTTAAAATCTAGTTTCCAGCCCTTATAAATTAGTTTCCTTCCATGAAAAATATCTTTGCTTGTCCCTAAATTTAAATTTTGACTATCAATAAAAGCATAAATTTTCATTGTTTTTGATCTCTTCTCTTTTTTTGCCATAAGTAGAATTAACCTAATTGTTTATTGTATCTAGGTAAATGTTCGAATCTTTGTTTATAATCTGATAACATTTCTTTCTCAATTTTCTTTCTGGGTAAAATTCATAAGTAAAAAAATCAAATCTATGTGATTTTGATTGACTATGATCTCTTAATCGCTGTCGTATATTTCGGCTTTTACCAAGATAAACAAGATTTAATATTCCGTTGCTTGATTCAAATAACCAATAAATGCCAGAAAATGTAGGTAGCTGATTAATATAATCTATATGATAATAGCTAGTCTTCACTCTTTAATTTTTTCTTTTAAGGAAATATAGAATATCTTGCCTAATTTTTGATCGACGTGTTCCTTTGGTTCATACCTACCCTTAGAAGTTTTAGCATCAATATCATAAGCTTTGAAAAAAGCTGATGCCGAGGTAGATCCTGAATTACCTCTTGGCTCATGATTTATTTTTAATACTCCCGGAACTTTTCCGTCTTTTAGAAATTGGAACCCAATTGCTTGTTGTTCTTTGTCGAAAAATAAAAGCACGTAATCAAAATTTTCAATTTTATTTCTGAAATAAAAACCAGAGTTAAAACCAATACCGCAAACTATTGTAATGCTTATCGAATTACGGCTGAATCTTTTATGTTTACCTTGAAATGGCTCAAATTTCATAGCATTAACTTGCATGTCCCTTTGTTGATAGCATTGTATTAACAATACTCTATGAACTAGCCGTTGTCAATAGACAATTAGTGCTTCCTCTTGTTTGTTAGCATGTTATTTGTCTTGTGATCATACTATTCTTATATACTACAGTTGCTGGGTCACTCATTTATTTTTCAAATAACGATTTCTGTTCTGTTAATGAAGGTGCGGGTTTACCTAAGTGTAGATAAGCTGACTCAGTGACTACTCTTCCTCTGGAAGTTCGTTTCAAAAAGCCTACCTGCATAAGATATGGTTCAATGACTTCTTCAATGGTACCAATATCCTCAGAGATAGTGGCTGCCAGAGTTTCTATTCCAACCGGTCCGCCGTTAAATTTATCAATAATAGTTAGGAGTAATCTTCGGTCTGAATCATCCAGTCCTAATGGGTCAACTTCAAGTAAATCCAGGGTCTGGCTAAGAAGCTCTTTGGTAACTTTTCCTTGTCCGTGTACTTCTGTCACATCTCTCACTCTTTTGAGAAGTTTTAAGGCAATTCTTGGTGTACCGCGGGCTCTTTTAGAAAGCTGAGTAACTTCTTCCTGGTCTATCGGAACCTTGAGTTTTTTAGCAGCCCGCTTAATAATTTGAGAAAGCTCTTCCGGGGTATAGAAAGATAATCTATGAATTACTCCGAAACGATCCCTTAAAGGCGAGGAAACCATGCCAATTCTGGTAGTTGCTCCGATAATAGTAATCTGTGGTAGTTCCAATCTTAAAGTTCTGGCTGATGGGCCTTTACCAATTACCATATCCAAAGCAAAATCTTCCATCGCAGGATAAAGGGTTTCTTCCACTACCTTACTTAATCTGTGGATTTCATCAATAAATAAAATATCATGAGGCTCCAGGCTGGTTAAAATAGCAGCCAGATCTCCGGCTCTTTCAATGGCCGGACCGGAGGTGACTCTGATATTACTGCCCATTCCTTTAGCTATTAAATGAGCCAATGTTGTTTTACCCAATCCGGGAGGGCCATAAAGCAGGGTATGCTCCATTGCCTCCCCTCTTTTTTTAGCAGCAGTGATAGCAATATGAAGCGACTCTTTAATCTTCTCCTGACCGATAAACTCATCCCAATCGCTGGCTCTAAGAGAGTTAAATAATTTCTCCTCCTCCTCAACAGTCTCTACTGCAGTCTCCAAAACCTGAGGTTCATTAATAATATGTTTAGTATCTTTATTCATATTTTAAAATTCTTGATATTCTAACTGTTTACGTCATTTTTTTTGTACTCACATAGGCTAAAACATCTATATCAGGATCATATAGCTCAATCATATCCGGGTCAGCTCTCTCTAATACTCTGGCGCCTGTTATTTTCTTGCCATTTAACATAGCTTGCTTAAGCTCGGCATATTTTTCCAGTTCCAAATAAAAATCCGCATCACCAGCGTGAGAGCGATATGGATCCGGTTTTCTTATATATAGGTAAGTATAGGTAGTTTCCGGAATATCACCTTGAGGTGAAATAATAATTGGCTTATGTAACCGGAAATACTTTTGATAAACACTATCAGAGAGGTCAGTTAATTCTTTTCCAAGGTTTATGAGAAACTCAAATTCGTCATTATAGTGACAAAATACTCCCATATTTCCAGCATTTGGTAGATAGTGACCAAATGATTGTTTGCAAAGCTTGTATGACTCAAGATGAATGTGCTTAATAGCTTCAAACAACTCATCTTTAGTTTTAATAGGGCTGAATCTATATAATTTCACTAACACTCCTACTTATTCATTTTTACCTTCTTAATTATAGTCTTTTTTTTAAACTAAATATTGATTAATGGAAAATTGAATATTACAAAACCACAAGTAAAAACTCTCCTGTTGAGGAATTTATTGACGAATTAGAGGTAAAAGCGCAAATTAAGGTTTTCGATACAATTGGTTTACTTAAAGAATATGGAATTAGTTTGAGTCTGCCCCACGTAAAGAAAGTAGTAGGAACAACTTTATGGGAACTCCGGATTGTAGGACAGGACAGTATCCGTATTTTCTATGTTACCCATACAGGTAAAGTTTTTCTCTTCCTTTATGGATTTCAAAAGAAAAAGCAGAAAACCGATAAAAAGGAAATAAATATTGCGCTAAAAAGATTGGTTGAGTATCAGTCAAAAGATCAAAATTGATACCTTGCAATATTACAATTTTGTGATAATATTATACCATGGATGATTTTGAAAAACACAAACAAAAATTACTAAAAAATCCTGAGTTTAAAAAACTCTATGATGAAACCCGGGTTGAGTTCGAGATTGCCAAAACAGTAATCCGTGCCCGTATCGAAAATGGTCTTACTCAAAAGCAACTTGCAGATAAATTGCATACCGGACAATCAGCGATTTCACGTCTCGAAGGAGCAAACACTACACCATCTATTTCTTTTCTGAAACGTTTAGCAACAGCCCTTAATACCACTCTTCAAATTCAGTTTAAATAATCACAACTATTTTGATTTAGCCTTACCTAATTGACGCAACGCATAACTTATTTTTTGTTCAAGGGTTTTCTCAGATGCCGGTACGGCTTGAATTGATTGTGTTGCTTCCTGTCTGGTATATCCTAAGTTACGTAAAGCCTCAATAGCCTCCGTACTTTCTTCACTCTCTGAAGTTAGATCCAGCTCTTTTAACCCTCCCAGTTTGTTTTTAAGCTCAATGATAATCTTTTGGGCGTTTTTATGCCCCAGTCTGGGGACTGTTGTAAAAAAGTCAGTATCAGCATTTTTAATAGCTCCTTCAACCTTTCCTACTCCTTTATCAATCACTAGTAGTGCGGTTTTAGGGCCTACTCCGGAGACAGTTAATACCAGTTTAAACAGTTTCAGTTCATCAGCAGTAAGGAATCCATATAAGTCAAGAGTATCCTCCCTGACATGAGTATAGATAAACAGTTCAGCAGGTACAGATACTTTAAGTAGACTTAGATAATTTGGAGGAATAGTTACTAAATAGCCTACTCCACCGGTAAGTAGAATAATTTGCTCATTAGATTTTGAATGTATACTGCCAGATAAAAATCCAATCATTTTATTTTAATTTATATTCAGAGATCTTACGTAGTTTATATGAGAAAGCATGAGTTATGGCAATAGCTAAAGCATCTGCTGCATCATCCTGAGTTACCTTCTTAGGCAGATGTAGGACTACCCCCACCATGCTTTGAACCTGATTTTTAGAAGCTTGTCCATAACCTGTTAAAGCCTGTTTTACCTGAAGAGGGGTATATGAGGCAGTGGGAAGATTAGACTTTGAAGCTGCCAGAAGTATGACTCCTCTGGCTTGTCCAACTACTAAGGCGGTTTTGGAATTAGCAGCGAAATATAACTGTTCAATAGCTAATACCTCCGGGGTGAATTTTTCAATGAGCTTAAGTGTAAAGTCATAAATCTTGGCCAGGCGCTCATCTAGATCCATCTTTGACGGCGTCTCAAAACAACCATATTCCAAAGCCTGCTGTTTACCAGATTCATCTTTAATTACTCCCCATCCTACCTTACCAATTCCAGGATCAATACCTAAGATAACCATAATACTGACAGTATACCAATTAAATTGTAAATCGAGGAGGCTTTGAATGTAGAATTCCTCCAAACTCATCCCTTGCTACAATATTTTGCATCAGATGTTACCTATGTGGTCAGCTCACTCACACATAAATTTGCGTTATAAATGAAATATGGTAAAATTCAGCTAAATCGCAACCGAATACTACCAGTATTGGCGGGTGTTCGAAAGAACTAGGTTGTTCCCACCTCTGGCGAAAGCTATGTGGGTTTTTCTTTGGTTTTAAACAGTAATAAGCGTTTTATTCTCTAAACCTAGTTTGTAAAGTTTTTTTGCATATTGTATGCCTTCCTCATTTTCTCTAATTAGTCCTGCAATTGCATCCATTAACCTTATAAACTCATCACTTTCATCTCTAAGTCCACGGACTTTTTCTGTATGTACTCCTATTCTTCTCAAACCAGTGGCTACTTTCTTAACCTCACTTTTTTGTAAACCATCAATAAATACTAATGCTTCATAATTCTCCCCATCCTTTGAAGCAGTAATTGCTGAAGCTTATGATAAAATGCATTTATCACTGGGGAGAAACGAACATATGACTGCGTATTATATGCAACGCCTCCCATTTTATAAAATCATTCTAACTTAAAAGTATCCATTGATTTTTTAAGCTGCACCTCACGTTTATCCCAAAAAATTTCTAAGGCTTTACCCGCAACATTAATATAATATCCATCTTTGTAAAATGAGTAACTTATGACCTTTGCTTTTGCCTGTTTTAAAAGTTTCTCTACATCATTATGCAAATCCTTTTCTGAAATTTTGGTGGCCGCTTTAGTAAGTTCCTGCTTAATCTGAGGCTCAAGCGTATCTCTTAATAAACCAGAAACATCTTTTGTTGATTCCGTTACTATTGCTTCCTGCCCATTTATAGTGGTTTTTTGTTTGCTGATATTTTCACTGGTTTTACTTCCAAAAGCATTACTTGCCTCATCCAAGCTCTCGTAATCCCCTTTAGCAACAAAAACAGTGATATTAGGCTGAATATCAAAATAAGCTAAACCCTCTTCTATTGTATCTTTGGCAGGAGAGAGAAATTCTATGACTATGCTCCCATTTGCGCTCAAGCTGTCCCAACCTGCAGGAGGCTTAATAGAAAACCTAGGAGCCTCGGGTGATTTTTCATCAACACTAACTTCAACAGCTTTAGCAGCCAAACTCCCGCTATTTGCCAAATTTATTGTATTAGAGCTTGGAGTTTTTGGATATAGATTACCCCCTGTTGTTTCGGTTGTTTTATCCTCCCTGATGCTTATTTTTTTACTTGATTTATAAACACCAAAACCCCCAATGACAGTTACAGCCAAGATGAGTATTATGACAACCGGAGCTATTCCTTTTTGATTTAAACGGACAGGCATTACTTAAACTGTATATAAATTTAGTGGATTTGACAAGGTATGATTTTTACTTTAATGTTAAGTCAATGCCCAAACTTGACCAAAAAGGAGCTGTACCGCCTCTTGCAATTGCCATTATTGCAGTAATTGTTATTGGCGTAATTTATTTTATTTCCCAAAACTCCAATAACTCCCAGAAAAACACTCAAACACAAGAGAGTAAACAAGATAATACTGATACACCTAAACCTACTACCCAATGGAAAACTTATAAAAACGAAGAACGCGGCTATTCAATTAAACACCCTGAAGGGTGGACTGTAGAAAATTCCTCCGGGCAAAATTCCAGAATCATTAAAGTCACAGCTTCAGATAAAACTGCTTTTGTAATCATTGAAGCAATTGGCGGTTCAAGACTGGCTGCAGGAGAAACAGAGAAAGTTGCTCAACTTATGGAGGAAAAACTCAAGAAAGATACCAATATAAAAGTAGCTAGCTCTAATATAAAAACTGAAGGAGATACCAGTGGATATCTTGCAGAGGGAGAATATCTTGATGAAGGAAAAGAACCTCCAACAGAGAAGAAAATATTATTTGAGGAAAGATTTAAGGTAGCAGAAAACGGCAGAGGCATGCGGTTACATAGAGCTTACACTCAAATCACTAAAGAAATTAACCAACCCATCACTTCAGAAATCATTAAATCTTTTTCAATCAATTAAGTAAAGAAGGGGGTGATAAATTTGGGAACAGTATTAACTGTTATTTTTAATATCTTACTTGGTGTTTTAGGAACTGCAATTTTAACCACCCAAATTATGACGGGTAAAAGTCTTAGTAGTACAGGACTCAGTCTTCAATTAAAAGATACAGGATTAATTCTATGGATCGTATTATTGGTGGTTTACTTTTGGGGAGCTAAAAAACTTTGGGGTAAAACCGTTGGAGGACTTATTACTAATAAGTTAACAGGTAAGAAATGATTGATCTTACTTATGTAATTATCTTCGCTGCTGTTTTGATAATTTCCCCTTTTGTTTTGAGGATTGCTTCAAGCCAGAAAAAAGAAACCAAGCAGCAGCTAAAACTTATATTTCTAGGTTTGCTTTGTGCCCAAATTTTATTGGGGTTTTTTGTTGGTTCAAAGCTATTTCCGGCAGTATCTTTTATTCAAATTTTACTTTTACTATCCGGTAAATCCTTTAATACTTTAGTTGTCATTTTAAATTTTATAAACTCTGTCTTAATTTTTGTAGAGATGATAAGGTTAAGTGATAATCTGGGCTATCAAGTTGTCAGCCTGCCAGCCGTTGCAGCAGTTTTTCTTGTTTTAATCGGCAATGTTTTTGGTCTTGCATACATTAACAAAGATGCAAATTTATTGAAAAAATATTTTAGATGAAAATTATTATTTTAGTATTTATAGTTTTGATAACAGGCGGATTTTTGTATTTTAAAAATACCCCGTTGGAAGAAATTATCCCTGAGAAATTTATCCCCTCTACCAATGGAATAACAGAAAACCAAGCTATAGAAAATGTTAAGCAATTGCCTGAGGTGCAGGAATATCTAAAAAATGTACCCAATGCAATCATTGAGGTAGATAACGAGATTATGGGGGAATATAATGTTCATACTTACGAAATAAAAGATGGTCACACAGCCACACATAACTGGTATCGGGTAAGTATCAAAAGCGGTGAAGTCACACCTGAATTTGAAGTTAAACAAAACCAGACTGGAACTGTGACAGGAAAGCTTTGTTACCCATCTGAGGTTTTACCTGAAGGGAAAATTGAAGCAAAAAGACTATCAGACGGAAAAATTTTTGTCCAAAATTATAAAGGCAGTTTAGCCACGAAGCCACAGCCTTATGCCTTTGAACTGGAAGAAGGAGATTATTATTTAAGATACTTCGTAACAGAGAATTTTATTGGTTATTCCAGCACGGTTTGCCCAACTGGTAAGGAGGAAACCTGTGGGGATGAAAAACAACGTGTTTTAAGAAAAGCAGAAATTAAAACCGGTGAAACGCTTTCAAACTATGACCTTTGTGATTATTTCTACAAAGACGCAAATGCCCCAAAGTTCTAATACATGAAGACATGGCAAAAAAACTGGCTGGATTTCATCAAACTTCAGTTTTATGCTTAAACTTTTAAAAGGGTCTCTTATACTTCGACTAGTGCTTAGTACAATAGGGACTTTTGGGGGATATTGTCCAGAATAAAATTATTTTTCAACAACCGTAATAATGTATGAAGTTGCTACACCGCTGTACCCTGAATGTGTTACCTCAAGAAAATACTCTTTCCCATCTTTCTGTTTAGAAAGTAGTATAACCGGCAGCAGTTTGCTTTTTTCCCCATACTGGGTTATCCTATTCCATCCCGCTTTTTTCAAGCTAGCATCAAATGCGTTATCTACTGCTTTCTCGAATGCTTCAGGAGCACCTGGTTTAATGAATTTAGTGCCATTGAGGCCCTTTTCGTAATATTGAATCCCCATGTCAGCATAAGCCTGTTCTATTACCCGATTAAACATAAAACCTATATAACAGGAAGCTGTATTTTTGGCACCTTCAAATCTTTCCTTTTTAAAAGTAGGCCGTAATGTCCCAGTTGCCTTATCTTCACTTTGATAACGGAAGGGTAATTTGGGCACACTATTAATCTCAGCGATGCAAAGCTCCTTTAAGGATAATTTCTGCTGGGTAGCGGCTGGTGTACCGGATGGAGAAGAAGTTTGGGATGGAGCTTGTTTCCAAATATTAAGGTTGAATTTAGAATAATTTTTAAAAAGCAGGAAACTAAAAAAACCAAAACAAATTATTATGATGAGTACAATTGGCGCTATTCCCTGCTGTTGTCGGACAGACATACTAATATTAAGATTAAACCAAAACAGTAATATTGACAATAGTTAGATTCTTCTGCTTAACTCAGCAGCAAGTATAATATAACTGGCAAGAAAAGCAGATAGTAAACTGTCCCAATTTTAAATAAGGTAGCTATTTGCTGGCTTATATCATATCCCCATCCTAATTTGAGTTGCCGCAATCTTACATAATCCCGAAAATTTTCCGGGGATAGTTGCCAAAATAGTGCGTCCAAAATTGCCCCAAAAATAAACCATACTCCGATCATATTTATTAGCCCCAGAAAGACCGGGATTGCATAACTTTTATCCGGAAAAATAGCCGGGCCAGAAATTATGAACCAGATAAGTGCTATAAATCCCGTGCTAAGCAGCGACATAATCCAAAACCCATATAAGAAGCTAAAATAAAAAGGATATGTTTTGATAGAAACCCTTTTCTTTGTTTCTTCGTCAAATTCAGTAAGTTTGAAAAATTTTTTAAGGTATGGGTTTGCCCATTTAATAAATGGCGGTACCAGCATTCCTACCCAAAATTGTGTAGAACTCATCTTCTCTTTTTTCTTTTAACAACCCAAAATATCCCACCTACAATCACTGCCAGTATCACACCAGCAATAGCAAGTTTAAAAACTGAAAGTTGTCGGGAAACTACAACCACCCCCGGTTTACCTCCGTCCGGACTAACCTTAATTGTTTGTCCATCCCGGGTGTTCACTTCCACCTCTCCTTCATAAACACCTATAACTGCTAACCTTTTATTCTGGCTTTGACTGATCCAAAAATGCGTTCTGCTAACTGTCACGCCCAACCAACCTGCATCTACACCAAATTGATTTTCAGCAGGTTTGTTATTTTTTACCTTTACCTCTATTTCCCCTTGCTCTAATTTCACCGCATGTGAAGTAAATCCTTTAACCTCCACCGATTCTTGAAATTTAATCTCTGACCATTTGGGGACATTAATTACTGACCCGGAGTCAGCAGACCAGGTGTACCCAAGCTGAACCATATCTGAAGTAGGCCTCAAAGTTGAATCAAGGTAGGTAACTTGTAAAGTATCACCACCTTTAGACGTTATCGGAATAAAATCACTTGAAGTCGGCATTTTTATCTCACCTTGCCCTTTAATAACAGTTATATTTTCCTCACCCGGGATATAGTTTGGCAAAAACGCCCAGGCCTTTTGTTCGTCTTCAGTAGTCAAATTTGGTGCTCTATATGACTCCTCTTCATCTTTATTTGGATACCAATGTCCCTGGAACATCTCTTCCAAACTAAGCTCTGAAAGATCCGGTACATCCGGAGCAATATAAAATTTGTTATCCAAAACAGCATCAAAGGCACCCGGCAAAACTATTAAACCATCAATCGCTTTAGAAAATCTGGAAAACCATTCGCCGATAAAGACAGGGTTTGGAGTTTCTTTATTGGCTTCCGGGACTGACTTTTCCTTAGCTTTTCGCGCATCCTGACAGGCTCTAAAGTTTGCCGTAGCCTGATCATTACAAGCCTTCGAAGCCGGCTCACAGACATTTTTTCGACACTCAAGGTTAACTTTACCCCCATCTACCGTAAGGCTCATGGCTGCCCTGGCCTTATCGACACAAGAATTAATACATTCCGTTGATTCTACCAAACATTTTTGAAGTTCCTTATCAAAGGGACTATGACAATCAACGTTTGTTTGCGCTCTAACCGTCAAAGGTAAAAAAAGCAGGGTTAAAAAAATAAGCAATATGGGCAGGAGGAATTTTTTCACTCTGACACCAGAATATCACTGATAAAAATGATAAGTCAAATAATTTGACAAACTATTCTGGATATAGAATACTGAAATCAGTGAACATACAAAAGCTTGTTTTTAATGCCATAAAAACCTTCCGGGCATTATCACTGCCAATGAAGATTGTTGTCTCTGTAGTAGGAGTGGCCATAATCCTAAGTGCAGTCTCTCGCGTCATTGAGTATAGATTCCAGAAAAAAATTCAAGAAAACACTACCCCCCACAAACAAACAGTCGATTTGACTAAAGTTCCATCCGAGGTTAAGTCTTTCCTAAGTGAGGAAAACTTACAAAAATTAGATGATAATGGCATGAATATCTATACCGGAACAAACCCTCCAAACATTGAGGGTACTTATGCTTTTAAAAACCAGGTTGTTAAATACGATCCTGTAGGATATTTTTTTAATGTCATAAGTTTGGACTATACATTCCGTGATCAAAAAGATAATAATACCGTAACCTATATTGTCAAAGGTCGGGAAGAAAAAGAGTTTTCCGAGAAAGGTAACGGAGTGATTATTTCGGGAGAGGGAAATTGTTTCTCAGTCTATGTTGATAATTCCACAAACGCAGGAGGTGAGTGCAAATCTAAATCTGCTGAGGTATTCTCTGCTTGTAAAACTGATAAAGGATTAGTTGATATGGATCAGGGAACTCTGTGGACTTATGTCAGCGATAAGTGTACGTCCGAAGAACATGTCCCTGCAGGATATCTTAGAATTTTTACCCAGAAAACATTGGCTCCAAAGGTTAACTAGTGAAAAGCTTGCCTTTAAAGCCTTCTGTTATTAGTTTACTCTTTTCTAATATCCTGGTAATCATTCTGGCTCTGGTTCAGGGCTGGGAGGTGGCTACGGTGCTTTGGGTTTATTGGATGCAATCTGTGATTATTGGCTCTTTCCAATTTTTGAGGATTTTATCTTTAAAAAACTTCTCCGCTGAAAATTTTACTATTAACAATCAGCCAGTATCCCCTACCACTCAAACCAAAACCTTCACTGCTTTTTTCTTCGCTTTCCACTATGGTTTTTTTCATTTTATTTACGCCATCTTTCTATTTAATTTCTTTATAAAACAACCTCTTGATTTTCCCTACTTATTCCTAGGAGGATTTATATTTTTTATCAACCACTTGTTTTCTTACCACCACAACAGGATACTAGATCAGGCTAAGAAACAAAATATAGGTCAGTTAATGTTTTCACCTTACGCCAGAATTATCCCGATGCATCTAATCATTGTTTTTGGGGCAATCCTAGGCCAATCTTCTTTGATAATATTTTTACTACTCAAAACCTTGGTGGATATTGTGATGCATAGCATCAAGCATAAGTTGAACTATTCTATTCAGACATCTTAATCTATGGATTTAATATGACAATGGATAAGTTAAGTAAGGCAGCAAAGGTCACCCAAGCAAGATAAGGATATAAAAGATAGGCAGCTAATTTGGAAATTTTGTAAAAAGATTTAATCGTTAATAAAATTGCTATCCATAGAGCTACAACATCAAATAAAGCTAGCGTAGGATTTTCCGTACCAAAAAATAGTATCGACCAAGTAGTATTTAAAATTAGCTGAACCCAAAAAATAGCTGGAACTCCCATGGCCCTGAGCGTAATCAAAGGGTTTTTCTTTGTCCAGACCAGATATAGGGAAATTCCCATTAAAATATAAAGAATTGTCCAAACAGGTCCAAAGACCCAATTTGGTGGAGAAAATGAGGGTTTATTTAAAGTTGCATACCAGGTAGGAATTGAGGAGACTGTAAAAAATGATCCTATTATCCCTGCTCCTAAACAAAGACTAATGGAGAGAATAAGTTTTGGAATGTTAATAGACATTATTTTAGTATAACAAGTTTTTAAGATTACTTTAACTCTACCCAATTAGCTGTATCATCATGGTTGGTAAAATAAGGTCCTTCGCCTGTATATACACAAGGATTCTCATCTCTTTCCTCTTTACTTATTATTATTTTTTCTTGAGTTATACCTCTTTGCTCAAACTGAGCCAAAACAGTATCTGACATATGATAAAAAAGAGAATCTAAATCCGCAAATGGAGAGTTCCAATTGTCTATAGTCTTCATAGGCAACCCCATTTTTCCATAGACTGCATCAAATGTAGCATCTCTTTCTGTCACCAAAAAAGAAGCGTAACCTACAAGCTCTCCTGCCTTAACCTTACTCCCCATCTTCAAGTCCTTTCTTGGCTGCATGTGCTCAAAACTAAACATCCACACTCCAAAAGGTAGTAATGGTGGCATTGTCTCACCCGGAGCAATCCAAAGCTCCCCCTCTAAACGATCTCCCATATCCGCACGAATAAGTGATACAAACCCATCATAAGGAGAGTAGAGTTCCACTGTATTTTCCTTTTTGTACTGCGGATAAACTTTAACATAGTGCTTCATGTTTCTTTTCATCTCCCGTCCATCTTGCGGCACAACTGTATGGCCGGCACAGGATCTATATTTGGAAACCTCTTTTACCTTTTTCATATCAACAAAGTTGGCAACAAGTTTAGGAGGAGGGTAGTTTTGATTGTATTTAATAAAAAGAAATGCTCCCGATATTAAAACCAGAATTAAAATTCCAATACCAATTAAAATTTTTAGGACCACAGATCCAGTTTGACAGATTTTAGATAACCAGTCAAACATGATAATATTTATTTAATGCCCAAAGCACTAATTGTAGGTATTACTACCCTTATTTTAATAGCCTTCATAGTAGTTTTTAAAAATCCTTTTGAAAATTACTCTCCAACCAAACAAACTTCCCAACAAAACACCTTCTCTATTTTTCCACCAAAAGCCTCTGATGATGAACCTCCTCTTCTTTTAAAAAGCATTGGAGTAAATTTAGATGATATTGTTTTTTCAAAGGCATATCTAACTGGTTTTGAGATGCCTTTTATGGGATTTGGATACGTAATACCAGCCAAATTTAGCAGCACTGGTAAAAACAAAGCAAACCCCCAACCCACCTTTATCTTGCCACTAGGCACAAAGGTCCTTTCTATAGTTGATGGAGTTGTGGTGAACATTCCAACACTTTGGAGTAAAGATTATTCCATCTTAGTTAGTGCTGATGGTCAGTATGGAAAGTGGATGTATGAAACAGAACATATTATCAATCCCAAAGTTAAAAAAGGAGATAAAGTTAAAGCAGGCCAAGTTATTGCTGAGGTAAGTGATTTTAATAAAAACATTCCGGGTTTTGGAATTGTGGAAATTGGCATTTTAAAAGGCGGAAGTCCACCCCAACACATTTGTCCATTTGCCTATCTTGATCCCTCAATCAAAGAAGAAACCTTTACAAAAATTAAAGCCCTATACAAATCTTGGGAAGAATATATCGGTAATACTGCTTTGTATAATGAAGACGAACCTGTAACCGGCTGCGTTTCCATGAACCCTATTGAAGGTTAAAATTTCTCCGTATTTCACTAAAAACGCCAGATTCTATGAAAGGTAAAAGTAAATTTTAGGACTTTCTATAGCTATGAGCATAAAGGGTATGGAAATTTACTTAAGCGCTCCTTGAGCCTTAAAAGTCCTATGTACACGTTCCCATAATTGTATGTCTTGTTCCCAGTTAATAACATCCTTCATGATATAAAAACTACGTTCTCCATCTCTTTGCAACAGCAGATCATATTTAAGAGCATGAGAAAATCCTACAGCGATAACATCTGGTCTTTCTGCTGCAATTACCCCTAAACCATATTGATCTCTTTTAATAGCGGAAAAAGCCTCTCTTTCAACTGGTTCGCGCTCTCCCCAGAAATCTTCCTCTACAGGATATAAAGCCCTTGCTTCTTGAATCCATGTTTTGACCTGTTTACTCTCAATGGGGATTACATTAAAACCATTTTCCAGCATCCATAATGCCAAATTTTCTGCATGATGACTCATTAACTTGCTCCGGTATTCCTCTGGTGACATTGTGATTTTTCTATTTTGAACACCACCACTTTTTCTATATTCCATATCTGCTAAATAATGCATAATGTATTGGAGCTGTTCAGGTGGAATGATTTCAAAAGCCACCTTTAGTGTTTTACCAGGATTTGCTTGTTTTAGCAGTTCAAGTCGTTTTTTAATAGGGGGCAAACTGGTTTTATCTCGGCCATGTTTATACCCAACAATTGTGGGTTGATAAGCCGCGCTCTTTAACGGGTTTATGATATTTTCAGGGTAAATACCTTTGGCAAGTTGATTAAATCGAGATCTTAAATGTTCTGGAAATTCATCCCGTTTCGCTAAACCTTCAGGATAATACTCAACATGGGGTCTCAAGATAGTAGAAGGCCCAAGACGTTCTTCATCTGCCATAGTAAGCAAATTTTATACTTCGACTAGTGCTCAGCATAATAGGGACTTTTTTGATAATATTAATAGGTGAGAGTTGAAGTCTACGTCCACCCTAATTCTAAAAGAGAAAGAGTTGAGAAAGATCTACTTGGAATGTTACATATATATGTTAACCTAATATTTGCTAAACTAGTAAATTCGTGATAAACTTATCAACGTAATTTTAAGAATTTGAGTTATTAGATTGTTCCTTTCCTCACGGATTAGACTTTTCAAGTAGCTCCCTTATATTTTCTCAATATTAATTCTTTTATGTTTCACAGGCAAAGATTTAAACAGAACCAGTTCCAAACTGGTCATGGATCTCCAAACAGGTTCAATAGATCCTCAGGCGGATTTTCCCATAGCCATAATCAAGATGGCAGGTTTAACAGACCCAGATTTTCTTCCTATAGCAGAGGCAAAGGTCCCAGGAAAAGCACGCTAGAAGGAGCAAATATTAACATGTTTATCCGCAAAGCCAATCCTTCTATGGAATTCCAGCAAGCTGAATCTCATAATTTTGAATCTTTTAATCTTGCTCAAGCCTTACAACAAAATATTGCAAGTCGTGGATTTACAAAACCCACTCCGATACAATCCCAGACAATCGGTCCAATCCTTCAGGGAAGAGATGTCATTGGACTTGCCACAACAGGTACAGGTAAAACAGCAGCGTTTTTAATTCCTCTTATTCAAAAAATCTATTCGGATCGCAACCAGCAAGTATTAATTATCGCCCCAACCAGAGAGTTAGCTTTACAAATTAGAGACGAGTTTAAAAACCTTACTTGGGATATGAAGCTTTACTCCGCAGTAACCATTGGAGGAACCAACATTAACAGACAAATTAAAGATATAAAAAGATCTCCGCATGTGGTAATTGCAACACCTGGAAGACTAAAAGACTTAATAGAGCGCAAACTAATTCATCTCGAGGATTATTCAAACTTTGTTCTGGATGAGGTGGATTTAATGGTGGATATTGGATTTATAAATGATATTAAATACTTTATTTCTCGTATGCCAGCGGTGCGACAATCACTTTTTTTCTCAGCAACCATTTCACCTAAGATACAAGATATACTTAGATCTTTTGTAGCTGATCCAGTGACTATTTCTGTAAAAAAGACAGATACCCCAGAAAATGTAGAACAAGATGTTGTTAAAGTAATCAGTAACCAAAAAAAGCTAGATCAGCTCCATGATCTTTTAATACAAGATGGCTTTGATAAAGTTTTAATTTTTGGAAGAACCAAGCATGGCATTGAAAAGCTAAACAAGGAGCTGGAATTCCGAGGTTTCAAAGTAGGAGCAATTCATGGAGATAAAAGACAATCTCAAAGACAAAGAGTCTTGCAAAGCTTTAAACAGAATGCAATCAAGATTCTTTTAGCAACAGATGTTGCATCAAGAGGGTTAGATATAGATAATGTAACACATGTGATAAACTATGACCTACCACAAACTTATGAAGATTATATTCATAGAATTGGAAGAACAGGAAGAGCTGGAAAAATGGGTTATGCTTTAACGTTTATAGATAGTTAATATTTAGAAAGGAGGATACATAAATGACTAAGTTATTTGTTGGGGGACTTCCCTATTCAATTAATGATCAAAAACTAAATGAGTTATTTTCTCAGTTTGGGCAAGTTTTATCTGCCAATGTTATAACAGATAAATTTACCAATCAAAGCAAAGGTTTTGGATTTGTAGAAATGGCAGATGACGCAGCAGCACAAGAAGCTATAAAAAAGCTTGATGGTTCAGATTTAGAAGGCAGAAGACTAGGTGTTTCAGTTGCAAGACCTAGAGAAGAAAGATCTAATTCTTATTCAAATAATAATCGAGGCAGAGATAATTATAGAGATAATAATAGAAACTTTTACAAAAGAGACAGGAGATAAATTTCATGCCTAAAACAGATCTGAAGTCAAGTTTGTTAATGACCAAAGACGAGAGAAAACTAGCCGTTTTAAAAGCTCAAGAAGCCAGAGAAAAGGTATTTAAGTTGGTGGTTAAAATTATCAGCTGGGAGACAGGGTCCCAAGATAGTATTGTGGTTAGAGCTGCAAACAGAATAACATCGCAAGAGTGGTTAAGATATAAAAAACACCAAATAGGAATCTCGGGAACTGGTAATATTGAAAAGGTAAAAAATAGATTAGCTCAAACTTTTCAATCTATTAAAAATAATGGGGGCTTTGAGTAAAATTCTTCTCAAGAGGAATCTTCTATTATTAAAGCCATTTTTTAATTTTGAAGACCAAAGCCATAGCTCCAGCTATACCAGTCATCATTAAAATAAGCAACCCTAAGACACCGGGGGTTGAGGCCCCAGGTAAATCTACCACATTCATTCCATAAATCCCGGTGATAAAAGTCAAAGGCAAAAGCATTGCTGTAAACATAGTTAACACCTTTACTATTTCATTAGTTTTTGCAGTCAGCAATGACTCATGGCTTCTTGCAATCCCTTCGATTAACTCCACACTACTTTCTAATCTAGTATTAATCTTTCTGATGTGATCTAGGATACTAAACCAGTAAGAAACATTTAAGTCATCAAATTTTTTACGTTTTTCATGAGCTAAATCTGAGAATATATTTGAGGCAGGAGAAAGCATTGACTTTAAAAAGACTAAATTTCTTCTGGTAACTGAAATCTCTTCTACTATTGTCAAAGGTGAATAATTGCCTAAAAGGTGCAGGTCAATTTGATCAATTGATGTCACAATCTCATTCATAATCCCATATGTAGAATCCACCAAGACATCAATAATTCTATAAAAAAGATAGGAAGGACCCGGAGACATTAACTCCTCCCTTTTTTTAAGAGTTTTTTGGCAATCTGTAAAAATACCATCTATCTGTGGAGTTTTTTCATCATGTAGAACAACTAAAAAGTCTTTGCCGATGAAAAAGTTTACATGCCCAGTACGAATTCTTCTTTTTTCATCTTTAGAAAAAAGGATTTTAGGGATAATCACAGGCTTTGTTATTAGGTCTTTTATAACATTACCTTTTCCATTTCCATTACTATCACCATTACCATGTTGACCAGTTTCATTTAGTGTATCAGTAGCCTGTTCAACAAAAGGAAAGTCTAATACTATCAGGGTATAGTAGTTGTTTAGCTCAATCTTTGGCACTTGTTGACCACTTAGATAATCATCTATATGGATTTGGCTAAAATGATAGTGGTTTCTTAACTCTTTTGACTCTAACTCCCGTAGACTAGTAATATTTAAAAAAGTTAATTTGTTGTGGGTGACAGTTTGGATATTCATGAAAGATGCTGTTTAGCTAGTTTGTACCAGATGATTTTCCTCTCTTTTCAACTTCCATTGAATATTTTTCGTGTAGATCTTTAAACTCCTGTTGTAGTTTTCCCAGCTCCTCATCTGGTAAATCTTCTATATCCACAAGTCCGGTTCTAGCACCTTTTGCTGCTTTTAATAGCTCGTCTAGCTTTAGATGAATTGCCTTGGCATCTCGATTTTGGGTATTTTGTATCAAAAACACCATCAGAAAAGTAATTATTGTTGTACTGGTATTTATAACCAGTTGCCATGTATCTGAATAGTTAAACGCTGGCCCATTAATAAGCCAGATAATAATTACAAGAAAGGCGACTAAAAAAGCATAAGGAGAACCAGTAACTGCTGATACTTTTGAAGATACCTTATGAAAAATCTCATTCATGGCACTAAATCTAGAGTAGCTCAAATTGGTAAGTAGTGTCAATCAACCAATGTATATGAAATATTTAAAAAGAAAGTTTTTAAATAGTCTTTTCTCCTTTGAAGTCTAAAGCGCAGGAGTTTATGCAATATCTTTTACCAGTTTGCGTAGGCCCATCATCGAATAAGTGACCTAGATGTGATCCGCAGTTTTTACAAACCACTTCTGTTCTGTGCATATTAAAAGAATTATCATCCCTTAATAATATATGTTCTAAGTTCTCAGCCCTTTCGAATGAAGGCCAACCTGTACCAGAATCAAATTTGGCACCAGAGGAAAATAGAACTGCTCCGCATGCTGCACAATGATACATTCCATCTTCGTGATTATTAACATATTTTCCGCTAAATGGAGTCTCGGTCTCTTTTTCTCTTAAAACCTTGTATTGCTCTGGAGTTAATTTTTTCTTCCAGTAATTGTTATTTTGCACATCCATATATACAAAAAATATTATACAAACATAAATGAAGATTTTATTCTCCAACTCCTTATGTTCCTGCTTTGTGCTTATCCTGCTGATGATGATTGAAAACAGTCCGGGCTGCAACTTCTTGTTCTCTGCCTTTGTATTTACCCAACTTTTTGGCACTACTTAAAATATGCTCATACATCCTCTGCTCCTTACTTCCTACTTTGGGCAAGTGTTCTCCTTTTGACATATCCTTCAGACCTCCTTAAATATAAGGATATGCATCAGTAGTAAAAATGAGACCAGAATAAGGTAAGTAAAGAGTAAAACTTTATCTTGTAGAATTTAACAAATTCACAACCTCTGTATCTGATAACTGCCCAAAGCTCCTATACCAGCTACCCACGGCTCTGAATCTGGTAGGCACTATCAGGCAGATAAATTTATCTAAAGAAGCATACAAAAGCAAAAAAGCTTCTTTTGAACAAACCGGAGTGGCCAAAATTATCTGTTTTGGGAAATGAGCTTTTAAAAATTTTATTGCAGCAAGTGAGGTTATACCTGTCGCAACACCATCATCAACCAGAATAACATCTTTATTTATTACATTCAGCATGGTTTTGTCACCTCTATAAATCTTGATCCTTCTTTCAAGCTCCTGTTTTTCTTGTAGGATAATTTTTCCCAGTTGCTCCCTTGTGATGTTGAGCTTACCGATTGAATCCTCGTCTAGAACTTTGATATCACCTTCGGCAATTGCTCCTATGGCAAACTCTTTTTGTAAAGGAGCTCCTAGCTTTCTTACAACTAAAATATCTAAAGGTGCATTCAACTTTTTTGCTATCTCATACCCCACTGGAATTCCCCCTCTGGGCAAAGCAAGAATCACTGGATCCTCTAAACTCAGCCTAGACAGCTTATCAGATAAGGCAATCCCTGCACTTTTTCGGCTTTCAAATTTCATATTTAATATTCTATGCTTTTTTTACTCTAAAATCTTTAATTTCTCTTTCTAGTTTATTACTAGATCTTTATTTACCCTTAATCTCCAGATCTTATCTTAAGTTTATGAATTTGTTTGATAAAGATACTGAGGCATTTTATGCAAAAGTCTTGCAAATTTTAAACGACAATAAAATACCTGTGTTGCTAGGAGGAACAATTGCTGTGATGAAGTATACAGGTATTAACCGTCCCACAAAGGATTTAGACATTTTTTGTAAGGCAGGTGATTACTTAAAGATTATTGGAATAATGCAAAAACATGGACTTAAAACAGAAATTACCGATGCCAGATGGATAGCAAAGATTTTTCACAAAGGTATATATGTGGATTTAATCTTCGGTACATCAGAAGGGCTTTGGCATGTTGAGGAAAGATGGTTTAAGAATGCGCCTCCCACAAATATTTTCGGGATTAAGGCAAAGCTAATTCCTCCTGTTGAACTTATATGGAGCAAAGCATATGTCCAAGATAGAAGTCACTATGACGGAGCAGACATCCACCACTTGATCCTAAAACTAGGAAAAGAGCTTGACTGGAAAAAGCTTTTATCGAGAATGGAGATACACTGGGAAATTTTACTAGCCCATTTGATAAATTTTAGGTTTGTCTATCCTTCTGATAGAGAAAAAGTACCTAAATGGATTATGCATGAGTTAATAAATAGACTAAACTTACAGCTGACAACTCCAATCCCTCAACAAAAGGTATGCCGCGGTCCTTTAATTTCCAGAAATCAGTACATGATCGATGTTGAAGAGTGGGGATACCAAGACTTCCACAACCCAACTCAGATATGACCAAAAATTCAAGAATAAAAATTGCAGCGATAGGAGATCTTCATACCAAAGAAGAAGATTCTGATAGATTCGTCCAGCTTTTCGAAAATATCTCTAAAAGTGCTGATATTTTAGTACTATGTGGAGATTTAACAGATCACGGACTAACTCAACAAGCTGAGGCTCTGACAAAAAATTTACATTTTTGTACAATTCCAGTAGTTGGAGTGTTAGGAAACCATGATTATGAAAACAATCTTCAAGATCAAATAAAACACATTCTTTCACCAGTAATGTTGATCTTTGATAAAGACCCCATTGAGATCAAAAATATTGGCTTTGCAGGCGCAAAGGGTTTTGCCGGAGGATTTGACGACCACATGCTAGGTCCATTTGGAGAGGAACCATTAAAAAAATTTGTTCAGGAAGCAATCGGCGAATCACTAGTTTTAGAAAATCAATTATCACAGCTGCACACACTAAAAAAAGTAGTTGTTTTGCACTATGCCCCAATTGTCGAAACGGTAATTGGCGAACCTCTCCAGATACACCCATTTCTAGGGTCATCAAGACTAGTTGAGCCAATAAACAGATTTAAAGTTAACGCGGTTTTTCATGGACATGCTCATTTTGGCTCTGCTGAAGGTAAAACACTAACAGGTATACCTGTTTATAATGCTTCAATCTTTGTACAAGAAAGAAGAAACAAAAAAAAACCTTATATTCTAGTAGAAATTTAATTAGGATTTTTTTATGTTATATTGTGTATCTGATAAACAGAAAAATAATGATAAGCAATTTAAAAGTTTTTACTACAAAAGCATCAACAATAAAAAGCAAGTTAAAAATGGGAACCAGAACCTTAACTCCTTTAAATTATGAGGAGGAAAAAGAAAAATTTTTTAACTCCAGGTACTATAATCCAACTTTTTTCTACCACACAAGTAAATTTCCTGACCAAAACCAAGAAATTATAAAGTTAGTGCTTGAAACCCACAGACTAAAAATACCTGATGAGATAAAAGAATATCTACTACTTTTTTTAAAGGATCTGGAAGAATTAAACGCTACAATAAACTCCATTGGGACGGATAATTTTCCAAAGTATGCATTAAAATTATTTTCTTGGGATTTATCAAGTATAAAAAACTTTGAGGATATTCTACCTTCCATACACATTGAAGACAAGGAAGATGCCGGATTATACGGGGCAGACGAGATTAAAAATACATTTCAAAAAATTCTTCATAAAGATTACGGACTTGTTAATTTTCCGGTGGAGGTGGACGGGTTTAATCCATTTACTATAAGGGTTGGATCTAAAAAAGTTGTCGTTGGAAAAGGAGTAAAAAGATCCAGTAGTAATCTAAAAAGATTAATTGTTCACGAGGTAGAAAGCCATGCCCTACAGTTTGTAAATATTAAAAGGTCTAATAACCCACTACTCAAGTTATACAAATATGCACAAGGCGAATTATTATCAGAAGGGCTTGCCGTTTATAATGAAATATCAACAAAAACCATTACTAAACAAGCCTACGATAACTATTATTTCCGGCTCAAAGCCACAGGTTTAATTAATAAAAGTTTTAGAGAAATTTATCAGGAATTAATCAAAGATTTATCTAGCAAGCAAGCATATATTGTCACTTTTAGAATCAAAAGAGGCTTAAAAGATACTACTAAACCTGGAGGGTTTCCCAAAGATGCTGCATATATTCTGGGTTACAATAAAATTAAGGAATTTTTAAGTTCCGGAAATGATATAAGGTTATTTTATAAATCCAAAGACCCACACTTGTTTAACCTACTACTTAAACATGATCTTGTAAATGAATATCCTCTACTTTTACCTAAGTTTTTAAGCTCTTAGCTTACTCTTCATCATCGGGATTACCTACTAAATCACTTCCAGTAGCTCCCATCCAACCCTCATCCTCATCAGTTGTTTCTCCTTCTAATCCCATCTCATGTGCCCTCTCTACGGTGGATTCCCCTTCCACTCCTTCCGGATTGGTATCATGTCCACCAACTGATTGTTCATCAACCAACTCAGGGGAGCTCTTTTGTAGCTCCTCATCGTTCACATTATCAAGATGAAGCGTTTTGTCGTGATTATTACTCATAATTTAAGTAAACATTAAAGTTTAAACCTTTTCAAGATAGTAGATAAGGTTAAGTATTTTGTAACAAATAGGTAATGATTTGATAAAAGTGTTTGGTGATGTTGTCTTGTAAAGAGTAAATGCTATTGTTAAACTAAATAGGATGCATTTTCTATTTGATATTGGTGGAAGCAGTATGAGACTGGCTAGTTCAAGAGATGACCAGAACTTATTAAACCTGGAAATATTACCCACCCCACAAATCTTTGAAGAAGGAATTTCTCTCTTAATTCAAGCCGCCCAAAGGATAACAAATGGAGAAAAGATCGAAAGCATTGCAGGAGGAATTGCAGGACCTTTAGACTCACAACATACCATGATGGTCAAATCAGGTAACTTAGCAGATTGGGCACAGAAACCCATAAAAAAACATCTTGAGCAAGTTTTTAATACCACAGTCTTTTTAGAAAACGATGCAGGTCTTGGAGGTTTAGGCGAAGCTACTTATGGCGCAGGGAAAGGTTTTAAAATTGTAACTTATCTAACCATTAGCACAGGAGTCGGAGGATCTCGTATAGTTAATGGTAAAATCGATCAAAATACTCTTGGTTTTGAGCCAGGACACCAAATCATAAGCTTAGACGAAACAATTCTTCAGGATTACATTTCTGGCAAAGCTCTATACAAAAGAAATAATATTAAACCGGAACAAATAACTGATCCAAAGGTTTGGGATGAAGTAGCAAGACTGCTGGCAATTGGACTAAACAATACAATTGTTCATTGGTCTCCTGAGGTAGTTGTTTTAGGAGGATCAGTTATGAAAAGTATTGATATTGAGAAAGTTAGATCTTATTTAGATAAAATTTTAGAAGTCTTTGTCCAAAAACCAGAAATAAAACGTGCTGAGCTGGAAGAAAAAGCCGGTCTTTACGGAGGCCTGGCTTATTTAAAATCATTATCTTAAAATTGATATATGGGTCATCATAGTCAAGTTTTATCTTTTAAATATGCTTTTGAAGGAATATGGGCAGCTTTAAAAGAAGAGCCGAACTTAAAAACTCATTGTTTGATTGCTTTACTGGTTATAATTTTGGCAACCTTACTAAAGGTATCTTTAACCGACTGGGTTCTATTAATAATATTAATTGGTCTTGTGATTGCACTTGAACTGACAAATACTGCTATTGAGACTGTTGTTGATTCTTTAACCTCTCAAGAGCACCCTGGGGCAAAACTTGCCAAAGATATAGCTGCAGGTGCTGTTTTAATAGTTTCTCTTACAGCTGCTATCGCCGGAACGATAATATTTCTACCCTATCTTAGTTTTTAGTTATTATCCTAGGGTAGATATAAATCATTACCAAAAGCCAGACCAAACCAATTAAATAAGCTCCCAAAACATCCGAGAACCAGTGTGCCCCCCGGTAAATCCTGGAAAAACCGATAAGAATTATCATTAATCCCAAAATTACCAGTAGAAACTGGCGGAGCCAGGTTTTTTTCAAGTTTGCAAAGGTGAGGAAAAATAAAAAGCCAAAAAAGCCAATATAGAATAAAACATGCCCTGAGGGAAAACTATCAGAATAGGCAAATTTATCAAACTGATTTATCAAATGATTATCTGGCCTTGGCCTATTAATTAAAAACTTAAAAAAATGGCTAATCGCTATTGCTCCTGTTGTCGAGATTAATATCATTAGACTATCCTTTATCTTTTTTAATATTATCGAAATCATTAGGATAGTTGATACTATAACTATTACCCAAGGAAGATTTCCAACTAAAGTTATTAGATACATTAGCTCTCCCCATAAAGGGAAGTTAATTTTTTGAATATTTATGGTGATATATAAATCAAAGTAAAAGTAAGGGTGAATCTTAGCAAAGATTGTTAAAATAAAAAAACCAGTTATTAACGCTATTAAAGTATTTTTGAATGTAAAAAAACGGTGGAAAAAAGAAAACTTTGAAACACTAGTTTGTTCTGTTATAAATTTTTTATTGATTTTCAAATCCGACATTTAGAGAAAAGATTTTGCAGCTAATCTTTGAAGTGCTAAAACATAGGCTGAGGTACGCATATTAATCTTTTTATCTTGGGAAATTTGCCAAACATTATCAAATGCATCAACCATTAATTTCTTAAGCTCTTCTCTTACCTTTTCTATCTGCCAAGCTTCATTGTGCATGTTTTGGAACCATTCAAAATACGAAACTGTTACCCCACCTGAATTTGCCAGCACATCTGGAACAACTGTAATCCCCTTTTTGTCCAATACTTCATCTGCTTCAAAAGTAGTTGGACCATTCGCCATCTCAAACACTACCTTGGCTTTGATCTTATCTGCGTTTTCAGCAGTAATTACTCCCTCAAGAGCAGCTGGAATTAATATATCCACAGGTAATTCCAGTAGCTGCTCATTTGAAATACGCTCATTATCTTCTGCTATATCGCAGACAGATCCTATACAGTAACAATCGGAAACCAAGCCCTTTTCCAGCTTACATTCTCTTACTAAGTTGATATTAAAACCTTCGCCTTTTGTATCAAAAATACCACCTTTGGAATCTGATAAAGCAACAACCTTGTAATCATTCTCATATAAAAGCCTAGCAAGGTGCGAACCCACATTCCCAAAACCTTGAATGGCAATAGTTGATTTCCTTGATAAATTAAGCTTTTTTACCAACTGTTCAAAAATATAAAAACCACCTAAACCCGTTGCCTCTTCTCGTCCCTCAGACCCATCCTTATCAAGAGGTTTACCTGTAACCACTGCAGTAGGGTTTCCTTCAGTTTTTGGGTCCATATCAAGCTCTTTAAAAATTTTTGAATACTCTTCTACTATCCACCCCATAATTTGAGGGTTAGTGTTCACATCTGGAGCAGGAACATCTCCTAAAGGCCCAATATTAGGAAAAAGTCTTTGGGTAAAAATCCTGGTTAACTCCTCTAATTCTTTTTTTGAGAGTCTTTTTGGATCAACTTCAATTCCGCCTTTACCTCCACCAAAAGGAACATTAACAACGGCGTTTTTGATAACCATCCAAAATGATAGGGCTTTTACCTCATCAATATCAACTTTTGGATGATACCTTAACCCCCCCTTAAAAGGACCTAGCCAATTATTATACTGAACTCTAAAACCTTTAAATATTTCTAAACTTCCATCATTTCTTTTTAGCGGCAAACTAACCTCAATTTGCCTTCTTGGAACAGAGAGTAATTTTATAACTGATGGATCAACATCTGCATACTCAGAGGCTTTTTTTAACTGAGATAAAGCACTATCAAAAGTATTCATTCTAATATTTTTGCAAATTTGTCAGGAGATTTAAAGGGGCCAACTATTTGTAAGTTGTACTTTTCCTTTTTAAACAACTCCTCTGCTACTTTTCTGACATCTTGAATGGTTACCGCGTCAAGTTTTTTGAGAATTTCCTCAAATGTTTTTACTTTTCTATCTAATACAAAGTTTGTTCCGAAAAACTCGGCTAAAAAGTTTGTTGATTCCATACTCAGTGCAAGCCTACCCCTTATCATCTCTTTTGCTTTTTTTAACTCTTCCTCAAGGACATTTTCTGCTGCCACTCTTTCCAACTCTGCTTTGATTACCTCTAACCCTTCATCAACTTTTTCCAGTTTTAATCCAGCAAAAACAACAAATGCTCCAGTATCAATATATGGTTCATGACCAGCGCTAATTCTATAGGCAAGCCCCCGTTTTTCTCTTACTTGAATAAACAGCCTTGAAGACATTCCTTCTCCTAAAATTGCTGATAGAATCTTTGCTGCGTATCTTCGATCATCATCCCGGTCGTATCCTTCAACACCAAAGATTAAATTGACTTGATCTGTATCTTTGAAATAAACCCCTACTTTTGGTTTTGTTTGTTTTAATTTTTTAAAAGGAGTCAGTTTAAACTGAGATAAGCTGGGTAAACCTGAAAAATACTGTTCAGCCAAACTTTCAATATCCTTAGGCAGTTTACCAACATAGACTAAAACCATATTCTTAGGTGAATAAAGGGAGTCTATATATTTAGTGAAATCTGTCCTTTTCATAGAAAGGATAGTTTTTTCATCCCCACCAATATCCCATCCCAAAGGTTGATCTCCAAACTGAAGCTGTTCATACTGTTCCCATACTAGAATTGCTGGGTTATCCCTTCTCATTCTCAACTCCTCAATAATAACTCCTTTTTCTTTTTCAATCTCATCTTCTGCAAGAAGTGATTCTTTGACCATTGAGGATAAAACATCGGTTGACAGTTCTAAATGTTTGGCTGCTGATTTAATCCAGTAATAGGTTACCTCCTTGTCTGTTGCTGCATTATTAGCAGCCCCAATTCCATCAATCAATGTAGCTATTTGCTCAGCAGTGGGGTATTTTCTGGAACCTTTAAAAAACATATGTTCCAGAAAATGAGAAATACCATTGATATTTTTTGTTTCGTATCTTGAGCCTGCTCCTACAGCAAGTAACGTGGTAACAGATTTTAACTCAGGAAGATCAACTGTAATGAGATTTAAACCATTTTTTAGCTGTTTTATCTGGTGCATAACCTGAATAGTCTAACAAAGTTACCAGAGAGAAAACAATAGTTTATCACACAATCTCTTTAAGCAGCAGGAATTACTATTTCCTTTTTACTTAAAGGATTGAGTCATGTAAGAAAGCATCTTATCGACGCTTTCTTCAACTGATAAATTAGTGGTGTCTATTAGCTTTGCGCCTTTAGGAACCCGCAGGGGAGAAACTTTCCGGTTGGTGTCTTTCTCATCCCTGTCCAACATATCCTTTAGAACATCTTCAAATTTGACACCTGGATCTTTTTTGGCCAGTTGCTCAAATCTCCTTTTTGCTCTCACCTCAGGGTCTGCTGTTAAAAAGAATTTATACTTTGCATCTGGAAAAATTTCTGAGCCAATATCTCTACCTGACATCACCATATTTTCTTTTAAACCAATCTTTCTTTGCAGACCTTTCATAACCTCCCTTACCTCAGGAATGGCTGCTACAATGGGAACGATTTTAGTAACCTGGGCGGAGTGTAAAATATCTGTGACATCTTCTCCATCTAAAAAAAGCCTCCTTTCGGAGTCTTCGCTTTTAAATTCAATATTGAGGCTTTTGTAAATTTCAAGGACTTTATCCTTATCTGATAGAGGGATGTTGTTTTTAAGAATTGCTACACATCCGGCACGGTAAATCATACCGGTATCTACATATTGAAAGTTGAGTTTTTGGGCCAATAAAAATCCGACTGAGTTTTTGCCGGATGATGTTGGACCATCGATAGTTATTATATCGGTGCTCACTGGTAATAGAGTTTATCACAATTTATCATTTAAAACCATTCCTGAAGACAAATTAAAAAAAATTTTAATAATACTTTTTCCCTTTAAGTTTATCAGGGAGCAAATCCTTTTTTGTGTATTTTTCATATCCTTTGCCATATCCTAGATTCCTCATAAGACTTGTTGGAGCATTTCTCAAATTTAGTGGTATGGGTAGGCTACCATGCTTTTGCACATCCTCAAGCGCCTTAAAGTAGGCTTCATAGGCTCCTCTATCCTTTTTGGCCAAGGATAAATAGACAACCCCATGGGCAAGATTAATCTGGCATTCAGGATAACCTATTGTCTCACAAGCTTTAAAAACCTCATTTGCTACAACCAAAGCAGTAGGTTGGGCCATACCAATATCCTCCGAGGCAAATATCACCATACGCCTCGCAATAAACAACGGATCCTCACCTGCAGATACCATCCGAGCTAAATAATATAGCGCCCCATCAACATTTGATGCTCTCATGGATTTAATAAATGCTGAAATAGTGTTGTAATGCTCATCTGCTGCCTTATCATACATCAAAGCCTTTTTCTGAAAAGCCTCCTCAATCTCTTTAATACTTATGTACGTATTTAATCCTGCTGCTATTTCTAAAGTATTAAGAGCAACCCTAGCATCTCCGCTTGATAGCTCCATCAATAGTTGCTTGGCCTTTTGATCAATTTTAACTTTTAACTCCTTTAGACCACGCTTTATAAGTTCTGATAAATCATCCTCTGATAAAGGATTTAAAACCAAAACCCTGGTTCGGGAAAGCAACGGACCGATTATTTCAAAACTGGGATTTTCTGTAGTTGCACCTATAAAAATAATTGTTCCGTTTTCTACGTATGGAAGCAGTGCATCTTGTTGGGCTTTATTAAACCTATGTATCTCATCAATAAATACCAAGGGAGGCTGCAGTTGTCCCCGGGCTCTTTCAAAAACTTTTTTAAGCTCTACAATACCTGTTGTGACTGCGGAATACTCCAAAAATTCCAATCCTGCCTGATGAGCAATTGCTCTTGCCAAAGTTGTTTTTCCGGTTCCCGGAGGACCCCAGAGTATCATTGAAAAAAGACTTCCTGACTTGATAGTTTTATATAATAATTTATCCGGAGCAAGTATATGTTTTTGCCCGACAATATCTTCTAATCTTTGTGGTCTTAATCTGTCTGCAAGAGGTACCATCCACACTACTATACCCAAATTTTATACGAAGATCAATACGCTTAAAAGATTTAGTTGAGAGTCTTTACTTTTGGACCATCTGGGGTATCTTCCACTTCAAACCCTAGAGCCTTAATCTCTTTTCGCAACTCATCGGATTTCTTAAAGTCTTTATCTAGACGCGCTTTTTTTCTTTGTTCTACAAGTTTTCTAACTTCTTCCGGAATTTCTAAAGGCTTGCCTAAATACTCATCAAGTTTAAGGCCCAAGATTTTATCCATTTCTAAAATTGATCTGGCTTTACTAGATGTTGGATAATCGGAGCGGATTAACTCATGTAGCACCGCAACTGCTTGTGGCATATTTAAATCATTATTAGCAGCCTCCAAAAACCTCTGCTGAAACTCAGCACAACCTATTTTAGGGCTTTCCCATGCTCTAATCTCCTCACGAATTTTGTTTAAAGCGTTCTGCGCAGCCTCCAAAGATTCCCAGGTAAAGTTTTGCATATCCCGATAGTGTGCGGTCATAAATAAATATCTTAAAGCCAGTGGGTCAAATCCTTTGTCCGAAATTTCATCTATTGTATAAAAATTTTTCTTTGATTTGCTCATCTTTTCTCCATCAATTAAAAGCCAGCCAAAGTGCACCCAGTATCTTGAAAACTGCTGACCAGTAGCAGCCTCTGATTGAGCAATTTCATTAGTGTGATGAACTGGAATATGATCTATTCCTCCAGCATGGATATCCAAAGTATTTCCTAAATATTCCATAGACATAGCAGAACACTCAATATGCCAACCAGGAAAACCCTCACCCCAGGGAGAAGACCATCTCATGGTATGATCTTTAAAATGGCCTACAGTAAAAAACCATAAAGCAAAATCTGCTGGATGTTTTTTGTCTGGATCTACCACTACTTCATCTCTCACCCCTACCTTTTTTTCTTCTAACTTTTGTCCTGTTAACTTTCCATAATCAGCTAGTTTACTAGTGTCAAAATAGATAGCTTGCTCGCTTTGATAGGTGTAACCTTTTTTAAAAAGCTGTTCTATAAGTTTAATCTGCTCATTAATATGTTCTGTAGCACGACAAATTACACTAGGTTTTAAAACATTAACTTGCTCTAAAGAGTCAAAATGATATTTTTCAAAAAATCTGGCTACTTCCCAAACCGTCTGCCCTCGTTCTTTGGCTCTTTTATCTAATTTATCATCTCCCTCATCAGCATCAGAGGTTAAATGTCCAACATCAGTGACATTTTGTACATGCTTTACATCATATCCATTTGAAACCAACACCCTTCTTAAAATATCCTCACCAATATAAGTTCTTAAATGACCAACATGGGTATAGTCATAAACTGTTTGTCCACAGGTATACATTCCAACCTTTGGTGGATTTAATGGGGTAAACTCTTCAATTTTCTTGGTTAAGGTATTATAAAGCTTGAGCATAAGAATAAAGTATACGAAAACTACCAGTTAAAACAAGGGGTATGTAGTAAAATTAAGTATTCCTTTTGATAGATTTCAAACTGCTAATACAGCGCGTTGTTAACATCTGATGCAACTGTTCAACACTCATCAAACCATAGGATTGTTTTCTGTGAGGCAGATACAACTGCGCTGATACTTTTAATAAATCGTCTTTTATGGGAAAATCATCCATAATCAAATGAGCTAGAAATACACCGATATCCCCAACAGCTTTTTCTTCAAATCTCAACAACTTTTCTTGTTGATCTGGTGACTGAAACGTCCCTCTATTTTTCAACATGAGATCATGGTCACTTAAAATATCAGCTATCTCGAAATCAAAAAAAATGATTTTAGGAGGATGGTCTTTACGAAACTGGTGGCCTAAATTACCTAAATGTAGGTCGTTATGAACAACACCTTTGTTGTGAATATCTGCTACAGCTTGCAGGACGTCTTGTAGAAAATCAGAGGGGCTATAAACTCTTGGGTCTGTCAGACTAAATTTCATGTCTCTAGCACTAAAAGGCTCTACATAATGCAATAATTCACCCACTAATACCGAATAATAATCATCAATATCAACTATAGCTATCATGCCTGGTGTGTTTATGTTCCGCGATCTTACCTTACCTGCATTTGTAAATTCTCTTCCCGCCATAAAATTGGACCCTTCTGTAAAAGGTTTTGCAAAAATATCAATAGCCTTACCATTAACTGATATTGAGCTAGGCATAGCTTTATGACCCGTTGTCCCCATCCATGGCATCCATTGATTTGATCCAAATACAGGCAGACTCCACACACCATACAAAAGCTTATCTACTAACTGACTTTTCTCTATAGAAGGATGAGTTTCTAAATATTTCTGGTTAACTATAACTTCAGGCATATCTATATTATAGAATAAACATCAGTATAAATCAAACTATGGGATATAGTAAATGAGGGCTAGCCTCCTTGGCCACGGCCAGCGCGAAGTTCTGCTTGTGATCGGGCAAGATCTTCCCTCATTTGTTTGGCAGGTTTTCCCGGAACCCCCGGGCCTTTTCTGGAAGCTGATGGAGATGAAATTACTTGATTTCTTTGTGCTTGCTCGGCTCGCTCTTTTTCTTTTTTTTGCTGCTCTTCTTGCTGGCGCTTGGTCCATTGTTGCTCTTTTTGTTCGCGTACATACCTAATTTGACTGGCTAACTTTTTATGATGTTCTATAACAGTTCTTGCCCAGTTGAGCCTTTTTTGCTCATCTATTTTTTGCTGCTGGGCTTGTTGCTGCTGAGCCTGTTTTTGGGGATTTTGATAGTTTCCGGTAAAAGACTCTGCTGCTTGCTGACCCATATCTTGAAAACTTCCACTTGTATCCTTAACCACCTCTTTTACAGTTTCTCCCATCTCACCTGCAAATTGTTTAAATCCACCACTTGATCCATCAGCCATAAACTAATATTAGCACAAAAAACATTTAGTATTCTTTACGCCCTTCTAAAGCCCTTGAGAGAGTAGTCTCATCTGCATACTCTATATCTCCACCAACTGGTAGTCCCCTTGCAATTCTTGTCACTTTAACACCTAAGGGAGATAGTAATCTTTGTATATACATTGCTGTTGCCTCACCTTCCATGGTGGGATTTGTTGCCAAAATTAGCTCTTTTATGCTTCCATCCTTGAGCCTTGGCAACAACTCTCTGATATGCAATTGTTCCGGGCCGATGTTTTCCAAAGGAGAAATTACCCCGTGTAATACATGATAAAGACCCTTGTATCCTGCCCTCTCAAGCGACAGAATATCCAAAGGATTTTCAACAACCAGAATTTTATCTTTTTCTCTACTTTGGTCTTGATCTACCCAGCAAGGATCTTTTTCATCAATATTAAAACAAACTGAACAGATAACAGTTTTGTCCTTCATCTCCAAAGCTGCAGTAGCCAGTTTCTCTGCTTCCTCTTTTGGAGCATGAAGAAGATAATAGGTAAGTCTTTGGGCTGTTTTAGGACCAATTCCCGGAAGTCTTTCAAAAGCCTCTATTAAATTTTGTACAGGTTTTGGAACTGTAGCCATTACATTCCAGGTAAACCTAAACCACCCATCATACCCCGCATTTCCTCAGCTGCTACTTTTTGTGCTTGTTTTAAAGATTCATTAATTGCTTCTTTTACTTTCTCTAAATCATTATCCCCAGAAATAGATACTACTTTTTGATCTGCTGTCATAACTACAGTTACACCTTTGTGCTCAACAGTAATTCTAATATCAGCAAGCTTTTTTTGTATTTCCACAGCTTGATCTCTCATTTTTTTAAGATCACCAAGCTGCTTCATTGAATCCATAAATCCCATATCTAAATCTCTCCTTTTAAACTTTAAAAGTTTAACACATTATACCTTATTTGGAAATTCCCGGAACAGGAAACTGAAGACTCATCTCCAAGATACTTTTTTTAACTCTCCTAATCATTCTCAAGTTTTCTCTGTTATTAACAGCCTCTACAATCCAACGAGCAATTTGTATTATTTCTTTTTCCTTCATTCCTCTGGTTGTCATAGCAGGAGTTCCTAATCTTAAACCCGAAGGAGCATAGGGTGGAAGAATATCATCTGGAATTGTGCTTTTGCTGGTAGTAATACCTACCAGATCTAAAATCTTTTCAACTTCCCTGCCATTTACCCCAAAGGATTTTACACAGTCTATCACCATTAAATGGTTATCAGTTCCATTGGTAACTAGTTTACAACCCTGCTTCATTAATTCACCGGCCATAGCTTTAGCGTTTTTTACTACCTGTCGTGCATATACTTTAAATTGAGGCTTTAGAGCTTCACCAAAGGCAACTGTTTTTGCAGCTATATTATTCATATGCGGTCCTCCTTGAAATCCAGGAAAAACTGATCGGTCAATCAGAGTTGGTAGGTTCTCAATATTTTTTTCAACAGATTTTAAAGGATTACTGACTTTACCTTTTGATAAAATTAAACCTCCTCTTGGCCCTCTTAGAGTTTTATGAGTAGTGGTAGTTACTACATGGAATCCAAAGTCAAATGGGTTTTTTAGGATCTTGGCTGCGATCAAACCAGCTATATGGGCAATATCTGCCATGGCCACAGCACCCACCTCGTCAGCTACCTCTTTAAACTTGGCATAGTCTAGCTCCCTAGGATATGCAGAAAAACCTGCCAAGATTATCTTAGCTTTATTCTTTTTGGCTACTTTTTTTAGCTCTTCGTAATCTATTTCTCCGGTTTCTACGTCCTTCATTTTGTATCGAACAAAATTAAAAAGTTTTGCCATGTAAGTAACCGGACTACCATGAGTTAGATGTCCTCCATGAGTTAAATCCATCCCTAAAACAGTATCTCCAGGCTCAAGCCAAGAGAAATATACAGCTACATTAGCAGGAGCACCAGAGAGCGGTTGAACATTTGCATGATCACAGTTAAAAAGTTTTTTCGCTCTCTCTATAGCTAACGACTCAAGAGGGTCAGTAAAATCTTGCCCTCCATAATATCGCTTGCCAGGATAACCTTCAGAGTATTTGTTAGTAAACACTGTTCCTAACGCCTCAAGTACAGCCTCAGAAACATAGTTCTCTGAAGCTATAAGCTCCATACCATTTTTCTGGCGAGTCTCTTCCCCTTTAATAAGTTTATACACCTTAGGATCAGACTTTTCTAATTTAAAAACTTTTGATGCCATGAATGGAAAGATAATATAACAAGAATTAATAAGTTAACAAGTAGGAAAAAGTTGCTTAGAACCTAAACTCTTAATTGACTGTTTCTGAACTGAAAATTTCTGAGGCAATTCTTATTACCTCATCATCTGCTGCCACCTCAATATTGGCAATATCCTCTTTTCTAGGCCGTCTTATCCCAACTGAGGTTGTAATTTTAATACTCCGTCCTAAAATATCAGAAATGATTGCTTCCACCAGTTCTCTGTTTTTGGGAGCATCTAATATTCTCTGATGAAAAGAATAGGGTACTTTGATAACAACAGTTGAACCACTGCAGTCTCCCAGCTCTACAGAGCGCAAAAGTGCTTCCAAAGAGAAATTATTTTGTCTGACAGTTTCTAGTACAAAGTTCCATTTTTCTTTTACCTTGGATAAATCTGACATATCTTGACCATCCAATTTAGGCTCTTTAGCAGATTTATCCATTACCAACTTTGTCTCGGAAACAGGGATATTTATTTCACTTGTCACAGGAAGTATTTCTAAATCCTCTGATTCTCGATTCATAACTGCTGATTCTGGTTCATATCTGCACATTTGGACAACTGCCAGTTCAAGCGGTAATGCCTCAATTGAGGAAGTTTTAAGCTTTTCCAGTGCAGTTTGGAGTAAATCTAAATTTTTTATTAGCGCTCCTGTATCAAATTTTTCAGATAAAGATATTAAAACTTTAGTTTTTTCCTCACCCCAGAATGGTTCTACCAGCTCTTTTACCAAACCACTTTTGATAAAGACAAAATGCCGCATGGCCTCCATTAAAGAGGTGATAGATCCTTTTGTATCTATGCCTTCTTTTGTCTGGTTTGTTATCTCAAGCAAAGCCTCTTTTGTGCTGTTGAGGGAAAGATGCTCTAAAACTTTAGTTGTTTGTTCAAACTTGGATGAACGCAGGCTCTCTTGAGTCTTTACGGCTGTAATTTTTCCACTCCATGATGATACCTGATCCAAAAGCTTAACCCCATCCCGGAAACTCCCATCAGCTTTTTGAGCAACAATTTTAATACTATCTTCATCTATTTCTATTTTTTCTTCTTTTGTGATAATACTTAAAACTTGTACAAGCTCCTGCTGGCTGGCTAGTTTAAAATCCAATCTTATGCAGCGGGAAAGAATTGTTTGGGGAACTTTTGAGCCTTCGGTAGTTGCCAAAATAAACAAAGCATGGGCAGGAGGCTCTTCTAAAGTCTTCAAAAGGGCGTTAAACGCCTCGGTTGTAAGCATGTGCACCTCATCTATGATGTACACTTTTTTCTTGGCATTTGTAGGCGCTAAATTGATTCTTTCCCGCAGTGATCTAATATCATCAATTCCTCTGTTTGATGCTGCGTCAATTTCTATAAGGTCCAAATTAGTGCCATCAGTAATAGAAAGGCATGCCGAACAGCTGTTGCAAGGTAATTCACTTTTTCCGCTTTCCCCCTGCCTGCCGGCAGGCAGGGCTTTGCCCTTTTCACAGTTCACCATCTTTGCCAAAATCCGGGCAGTTGATGTTTTACCTGTTCCCCTTGGTCCAACAAATATATATGCGTGAGAAAGTCTATTTAGAGAAAAAGCTGATTGCAAAATCTTTTTAACTGTTTCCTGGCCAATTAAATCATTTAAGCTTTGAGGACGATATTTTAAATAGAAGGCTGACTTAGTATCCTGCATATTTTTGATTTTGGGCAGAGATTTCTAATCGTGATGAACACCTAAAAGATGGTTTACCCCATGCTCTACCAAAACTCTAATCTCCTCATCAACTGATATACCTTCCAAAGATGCATCTTCCACTACCTGAGGATAAGAAATAACAATATCTCCCAGCCTTAACCACTTATCAGGTGCAGCTACAAACCCAACCCGGGGAATATGTTGCAAGGTTGGTGTTTGCGGATCCTCAAGAGCAAAAGTTAAAATATCGGTGGTGGAATCAATACCTCTGAACGTTCTATTTAGCTCATGCATTTTTCTATCACCAATAATATTTACGCCAACCTCGACTCTGGTGGTGACCTTATACTTTTGAAGAGCAGAAATTACTGCTGCTCGGATTGCTGCTTTATCTATGTTATAGCGTGGATCTGAGTTTACAATGATGTTGATCATAATTTAACAACCTAGCTTGATAATTTCTGTTTAACCAAAGCACTTACTCTTGCTCCATCTGCCCTACCTTTGACTTTTCCCATAACCGAACCTATTACTTTACCCATGTCAGAAATCAAATTGGCTCCTACCTCAGTTATAGTGCTTTCAACAATTTTAGTCAACTCTTCATCTGATAATTGTGCTGGTAGGTAAAACTCTAAAACAGCCAGTTCTTGCTCTTCCACCTGAGCAGACTCTTCCCGACCTCCAGAGCGGAAACCCTCTGCTGCTTCTTTTCTTTTCTTGACCTCTTTTTGAATTACAGAAATAATATCCTCATCTGCAAGCTCTATGCCTTTTGCAATCCTAGTATTGTTAATTTCTGCCAAAAGAATCCTTAAGGTAGAAACCTTTACCTGATCACGACTCTTTAACGACTCTTTTAAATCATTTTGGATTTTTTCTGTAAGCATTTTTACCTATTCAAACGTCTCGAACGCTTAATCTTTCTGCGTTTCTCTGCTAAATATTCTTGTTTCATTTGTGAAGGTTTTTTATAAACAGATCTGTCGCGAATCTCTTGCACAATACCTTCAGCAATTACCCGCTTTTGAAACTTTTTTATTACTGCATCTGTTGAATCGTTCGGACCCGCTTTAACTATTATTGACATATTTTTTAAAAAAACACCTCCTTTTTAGGTTGCTTTACGTATTTTCTCTGCTATGACCTCAGGGGAATCCTGAGGAGGATTGTTTACAACTGTCTGTATGATACCACCTCTGTCACCTTCCCACCTAGGAACCAGGTGGATATGTAAATGTGGTACACCTCTGCGTTCATTGTGATTGATACCAATCGTAATTGAATTACACTTTAGCCCTTTTTCAACTTTTTCAGCCACTTTCTGGACACCAGTCATAATCTTTCCTAGTTCTTTTTCCGAGTAATCTAAAACTGTTTTACCGTGTCGTCTATGAATCACCATTACATGTCCAGGTGCTGAGGGGTGTAATTCCAAAAAAGCAACTACATCCTCATCTTCATGCACTCGGTTAGAAGGAATATCACCTATGATGATTTTGCAGAAAATACAGTCTTCCACGCGGATAATTATACTGCCTGAGTTACCCAGTTACAAGCTTTTTTAGAAGGTCTAAGGTTTTAGTTTGTCTTAAGGCATGTTTTAAATGCAGTCTTGGTTCTTGAGAGTCAAATTGTTTTTTAACCCGGGCATCCTGAATTTTATCAACTTCTGCCTGAAGCTCTTGGTCTGAAATATTTACATTTTCTAATCTTGCAATTTCTGCCAGTCCAAGTTCCATACGTACATTTTTCTCAGCTTGCTGTCTCCACTCGTTTTTAATCTGTTCTAAAGTTTTACCCTGACCTCTTAAGTAATCATCCAGAAGTAGTCCCATATCTGCTACTCTTCTTTGCAGTGACACTAGCATCCGGTTTAGCTCATCCTGAATTAAAACTTCTGGTAACTCAACAGCTGTCATTTTCTCCACTTCTTGCAGGATTGCTTCCTCATAGTCAAGCTCGTTATTGTAACCAATGTTATCTTGCAAGTCTTTCCTGATTTTGTCTTTTAGATCGGCAAGACTGGTAGCACCCATGGCTTTGGCAAACTCATCATCAGGGCTTGTTGAAGATTTAGTTGAGTCAGGTTGGTTTTGTGGCTTTTGGAAATCTATTGACCCAGAAGGACCAGCCGCTGGATTACCTATTCCAGGCTTATTTTTCCATCTGTTGTATAAATCATCAACTACTTTTTGCACCTCTTCATCTGTAACTGGTTTTGGTGTTGGTCTTGTAGCTTTGATAGTTTTATAATTGCCGATGCTGACATGAGGCCTATTTGTCACTGTGGTTTTATATTGCAACGGCTGACCCTTTACAAAAGAAACTAGGTCATATTTTGGATAATCAATTGGAACTATATCTGTTCCTTTTAAAGCTTCTATTAAAAATTGAGGCATAGCGACCTTTAAAACCTCATCCTGGAGCTTACCGGCCAAATTTGCTTCAACCATATTCAAAGGAACATTGCCTTTTCTAAAACCAGGCATTTCTACATCTTCAGCTAACCTTTGCAATGTTTCATTCCACTTTGGCTCTAAATCTGACCAAGGTACAGTGATTTGCACCTCAATAATTGATTTTGGCTGATTTGTAATTGTTTTATTTAACATTTTTCCTTTAAAATATCCTGTCCGCCATCTGTTTAACAGTAAACTTGGCCGGTGGATCAGGATTGTCTGGATTGTAATTTAACAGAAATACCCTATAAAATCAACCATTCCCTATTTTTCACTGTTTCTATTAACGAGCTTAGGGTTAAAAACTCAGTTTGCTTTGAGCCGCGTTTTTTGACCTCCAAAGTCTTTCCAGTCTTGTTAGATATTACCACCCTAAAAGGAACTCCTATTAAATCCGCATCTGCAAACTTTGCTCCAGGTGAGACATCTATCCGATCATCAAACAAAACTTCAATCCCTTCTACTTGCAACAACTTATATACTCTTTCCGCTTCACGCTTTACGCTTTCCCCTTTTAAATCCAACCCCACTAGATGAACCTGAAAAGGGGCTACAGACAAAGGCCAGATAATCCCCTGGTCATCACAAGATACCTCAGCTACGGAAGCCAGAGTTCTACCCAATCCTATGCCATAACAGCCCATATAATAAGGCTGGGGTTTACCATTCTTGTCTACAAAGTTTGCTCCTCTCATTTTTGATGAGTAATGAAAACCAAGCTGGAAAATATTACCAACCTCAATTCCCTTTTTGGCAGTCAAAGGGCCACTGCCATCTGGAGCTAGAAACCCTTCTTTGGCCATAGCAATATCAGAAGTTATATCAGGCTTATAATCCCTACCTAAGTTCATATTCAGTAAATCCCTATGTTTCTTATTTGCACCGCCATAGGCGTTTTTAACAGTATGCAAGGATTCATCTGCCACAATTACTAACTCAACATCTTTTTCTATCAACTCTTTGATACCTACAGGAGATATAAACCCAGGCTCTGAATGAATTTTGTTTCTGATCTCTTCTTCTGTTGCAGGTCTTAGCTGATAGGCTTTGATTGCATGAAGAAGCTTTATTTCATTAACATCAAAATCTCCCCTGATAATTGCCAAAATAAACCTACCCTTTTCATCCACAAATAAAACATCTTTAATCTGCTGCCATAAAGGCAGTCTATGAAGCTTTACCCCATCCTCCATAGTAGTTCCCCTCACTGCTTCAACCTCCTGCAAGCTTTTTTCCTGCTCATCTAAGTTTTTCTTATCCGGGATGAATTCTGCTATATCCTCATGAGCACAATATGAATTATCAGGATTTACAAAGAATCTGCTTTCACCCACCTCTGATTCCACTACAAACTCATGGCAATACTCTCCACCGATGTAGCCATTGTCTGAGGCAACCACCAAGGTTTTTAAACCCGCCCGCTCAAAAATTTTTGAATAGGTCTGCCGCATCAGCTCATAGGTTACCCTAAACTCCTCTTCTGAAATATCAAAAGAGTAAGCATCTTTCATTAAAAACTCACGCACCCTAAGCAATCCTCCACGCGCTCGAAGCTCATCTCTAAACTTAGTAGAAAACTGGTATAAGTTAAGCGGCAAATCTTTATAACTTATCTGAAATTTTCTTACCAAATCAACAAACATTTCCTCAGCAGTTCCACCCAGTACAAACTCCATTTCATTCCTATCTTTTATACTCATTAGCTCAAACCCTACTGAGGTGGTTCTGTTGGTTTCTGCCCATAAGGCTTTAGGGTGCAAAACAGGAGTGATCATCTCCTGCCCACCTATTTTATCCATCTCCTCTTTGATGATCTTTTGGATTTTTTGTTGGACTCTCATTCCCAAAGGAAGCATATAGTATCTGCCCGCAGTGGATTCTCTAATAAATCCTGCACGGTACAGTAGTTTATGTGACACTAAACTAGCATCTTGCGGAGTCTGTTTTATAGTTTTTGGAAAAAGTTTTGAATATAGCATGAGATCAATTGTACTTATTTTTACAAGAAAAGGGAAGATCAATCGCGCAAAGATTAACTGAAAAATTTTCTTATATCTGAAAAGGTTATCAAAACTGTAAGCGCCAAAAGCAAAGCCATACCTACTGCATGAACCCATCTTTCAACTTCTGCATGCACTTTTTTTCTGGTAGTAGCTTCTATAAGCAGGAAAAATAATCTCCCCCCATCTAAAGCAGGAATTGGCAGCAGATTCATTACAGCTAAATTTAAAGATAAAAGTGCCACAAAATCTAAATAAGGAATTAGAGGATTTTCTGTTGATGTTAAAACTGCATTGGCAAGTGAGATAATTCCAACTGGTCCAGAAATAGTTTGAGATACTGGTTCAATGTTTTTTTGACTCAAGGATTGGAAAATTAAATTACCTAGAATTTTTCCAGAGTAAGAAATAATATTCCAAGAATGGACTTGAGCTGAAAAAACTTTTTGTAAAAGTGTTTCATAGTGCAAAGTGACAGTTTCAATAGGAGCCAGTGCTATTCCCATTGCCCCTTCTCCTGGAGGAGGGTCTTTTCTTGGGGTGATACCTACTAGTCTAGTCTCAATTTTTTGAGGGTCAGAAAGGGTAAGTGTAATTTCTTGCCCTGCCAGCTCTTTTGTCTTAGTAATTATTTGATCATCTTTCCTGACTTCTTCTCCATTTATTGCAACCACCCTATCTCCAGGTTTAATTCCGGCCTTTTCTGCGGGTGAGTTTTTTCCAACTGCACGGATCAAAATTATAGATTCTCTTGTTTGATTGGCTCCTACGAAGTTATGTTCTAGGATTTGAGGAAATTGAGCCTTAAATCCATTTGCTGCCAGTACTATATAAAATAGAAACCAGGCAAACACCAGATTCATTGTTACCCCTGCCACAACTACGGCAATTCTTTTTCCTACCTTTTGGGCGGCAAATGATCTTTTGTGTTCTAATACTTTTTTGTCGACCTCATCTTCTCCCAGTAGCCTAACAAATCCTCCTAATGGTAACCAGTTAATTGATACCAGCGTTTCACCAACTTTTTTACCCCAAGCCTTAGGAGGAATACCAAACCCAAACTCTTCCACTTTAATATTGAATTTTCTGGCCATCAGAAAATGTCCAAGTTCATGGATTAAAACTAAAAAAAGCAGTGTGATGATAAAAATTATTACGGAAGTTAACATGAAGATATATTATATACTACCCTGGGAATATTATATTTGCATAAGCTCTTCTTCTCTTGCCTTACCCAAATGATCTATCTCTTGCATGTTTTTGTCTATTAAATCCTGCAAAAGCTTTTCTCTTCTTCCTAGCTCATCTTCTCCAAATTCTCCAGCATCCATTTGATTTTTCCAACCATTTCTTGTATCTTGCCTGATTTGTCTGATTTGAACCCTGGCATCTTCCATTTTCTGGTGCAAAAGCTTGACATACTCTTGCCTTCTTTCCTCAGTCAAAGGAGGTATTGGTAGTCTTACTAAATTACCCTCATTGGAAGGATTTAACCCTAAATTTGCCTCTTGGATAGCTTTTATAACATTAGTTACAATTGATGCATCCCAAACTTGAACTGTTAGTAAAGAAGGCTGTGGAGCAGAAATTGTACCAACCTCTACCAGCTTCATCCTAGAACCATATGCTTCAACAGATACGTTTTCAACCAATGTAGGATTGGCTCTGCCAGCACGAATCGCCGACATATCAGCTTTAAAATAATCTAGAGCACTTTGGATTTTTTGATCAGGTTCCGTCAGAGTTGGATCCATTTAATCTCCCAAGGCAATTCTTTCAAACCTACCTATTTGGATATTTTCCCCAAGCTTTCCTACCTTCGCTTTAACTAACTGATCAATTGTCTGGGAGCTATCTCTAATATACTCCTGGTTTAACAACTCTTCAACAGATGATGGGTTCATGGAAGCAATTTGAAGAGCGAGTTCATGAGCCAGGCTTTTAAAATCATCAGTTTTGGCAACAAAATCAGTTTCACACAAAACCTCAACCAATACCCCCACTCTTCCTGCGTGCGAATAAACCTCAACCACCCCAGCTTTTACATCTCTTTCTGCTTTCTCGCCTGCTTTATCAAAACCCTTGTGTGCTAATACCTCCTTTGCTTTATCAAAATTGCCCTTCGACAAGCTCAGGGCCTCCTTACAGTCGGCAATACCTGCTCCAGTTTCTTCTCTTAATTTTTTAATTTCATCAACAGCTACTGCCATAACTTAAGCTTTTTCTTTTTTTAATGCTTCTTCTGCTTGCTTTTTTGAAGCTGTTTTTTTACCCTCTTCATAAGAATTTGCAACAGCCTCCACCAGCACTTTTATAGATTTTATTGCATCATCATTTCCTGGTATAGGGTAGTTGATTATTGTAGGATCAGAGTTACTATCTGATATAGCTACGGTTGGCATTCCTTTTCTTACTGCCTCTCTTACCGCAGTATTATCAGCCACTGTATCTAAGATAAAGATAGCATCCGGTAGTCTATCCATCTCCATTACACCTGCAAAATCCCTTTTCAGCTTTTCCATTTGTCTGTCTAGTAAAAGCTGTTCTTTTTTAGTGTACTTTGACAGTTTTCCTTTTTCCTTTTGTTCCTGTAACTCTTTCAGCTTTTTTATGTTTTTGGAGATTTCTTCATAGTTTGTCAAAAATCCACTTATCCACCGCTCTGCCATATAAGGTGCACCAACTCTTTTACACGCTTCTTCAACAATTGGTCTTGCTTGTTTTTTTGTACCGACAAAAAGCAGCACCTTACCTTCTTTACCCAGTGTATTGACATAGTCACAGGCTTCTTTTAAAAGTTTTTCTGATTGAGTGAGATCAATAATATGGACACCATCGCGTGCACCATAGAGAAATGGGCGCATTCTAGGATGGCCGCGTCTTACCTGATGTCCAAAGTGAACACCGGCTTCTAATAATTCTTGTAAACTAGGTAATTTATACATAAGTCTCTTTTCCTCCCCGTAGCAAGTAGAATCAGAGACTTTCATGCTACGAGTGTGTAATGGGGTAAGTTTAGCTTGTTAAGTTCAAAAAGTCAATCTATCTTTCCAGATCTATATATTTGTACTTTAATCCATTCCACTCATGATCCTGTTCAAAAACTACCTTTTTAAATTCCGGATAATCTGGAAAATATGCATCAGCTTCAGGGTTACCTTCTATTATTGTTAGATACAATTTATCGGCAATAAGGAAAGCTTGTTTGAAAATTTCCCCTCCACCTATTATGAATATTTCATTATCTTCTTCAGCTTTTTCTAAAGCCTCGTTTAAAGAATTTACTACAATACATCCTTCCACTTTTAAGTCCGGGTTTCTAGTAATAATTATATTTTTGCGGTTTGGCAAGGGACGCCCGATTGCTTCATATGTTTTTCTTCCCATAATAATTGCATGCCCTGAGGTTATTTCTCTAAATCTTTTTAAGTCATCAGGAATTTTATAGATTAAATCTCCATCTTTTCCCAAAGCTCTGTTCCCAGATGCAATAGCTGCAATCATCGATATTTTAGGGTTGTTCATATTTATACTGCCATTTTACCGGTTTTGGGATCATATAATCCTCCGGCAACAGTAAGCTCGGCTTTGAGCATAGGATAAGGGTCATAGTTTTCTAGAGTAACCTCATCCGGGTGGAAGGTTTCCAAACTCTTGACAGAGTTATCAATTGTTACAGTAGGAAATTTTCGTGGTTTTCTTTTTAGCTGCTCTTTAACTTGTTCAATATGATTTTCATAAATATGTACATCTCCAAAAGTATGAATAAACTCCCCTGGTTCAAGTCCTGCAATCTTTGCCAAAACTATTGTCAAAAGAGCATAGCTTGCAATATTAAATGGTACTCCTAAGAATATGTCTGCACTTCTTTGGTAAAGCTGTAAAGATAGTTTTCCGTTTCTGTTGGAAAACTGATACATATTGTGACAAATTGGAAAAAGTGATGCATCCTCATGATCTGCCATGGTATATAAATATTCCGGGTTCCAGGAGTTGACTATCAGATTTTTTGCATCAGGATCATCTTTTAGTTCTTGCAAAGCCCACTTTAGCTGATCAACTGTTTTTTTAGGCTTTCTGGTGGGCCATCTCCTCCACATCTCCCCATAGATTTTAGGCAAGTTTCCCCAAGTTTTGGCAAATGATTTGTTAGTAGCAACTTTCGTTATAAATTCATCTTTGGTTAAAGACTTTTCCCTTTTGGATTTAACAGCTCTCTGGTAATATTTATAAGGATAATCGTCCCAAATATGCACATTATTATCTACTAAATATTTAATATTGGTCTGCCCTGACATAAACCAATAAAGCTCATGTAAAACACCTTTCCAATAGACCTTTTTGGTAGTTAACAGGGGAAAGCCTTGAGATAAATCATAACGGGTTTGTTTACCAAACAAAGAATATAACACCACATCTGTACCCCGATCAACTTTTTTAACACCAGTTTTTAAAATCTCTTCTAAAAGATCTAGATACTGATACTCTGGATGTCTTAACTTTTGCTTACCATTTTTCATAATTTTTTTATTATAGCCTCACACTTGCTGTTCTTCTTCAAAGGAGATTCTGCCTCCTTGATGCTGACCTCTATAAGAAACTATCTCTCCATCGATTTTATAAAACACTAAGTTATAGATTCTTGCACCCATTTGGATTTTTAGTGGAAACTTAGAAAGATTTATTAATCCTCCTGTTAAGCTTCCGCTATATCCTGGATCAATTTTAGTATTTAAAAGCAATACTCCTGCTCTAAAAAGAGTTGATCTTGGATATACCATTGGCATTAAATTCTTTGGTGTATTTATTTTTTCGACGGTTGATACCAAATAATATTCTCCAGGTTCAATTACAACTTCTTCTTGTATTTCTGAGCTCGGATCATATTTTGCAATTAATTCTGTTTTAACACCTTTCCTTTTTCCCAGTCCGCTTTTCCCATCCGCTTCAATAAAAGCCCCACCCTCAATAATTTTATGTATCTCACCAATTCTTAAATCTACCCCTACTCCTTCAGGATTGTTTAATTCTCTGTCTCCCAAGTCCTCTACTAAATTCTCCTCCTTGACCAACTTTAGAACTTCATCTAACCCTAGGACGGCCATTTCCTTTTGCTCCTTTCCCAGCTGTCAACCTGGATATATTTGATACTTCTGGAAGCCTTGAGCCACTGTATGTGAAAGGATTGTCTTTATATGATTTTTCTGTTCTTGCTGACATTTTTTCAAAGGAAAAAGCACAAATTGGGGCTCCTTCATAAATTACTATCTTTTTACCCTTTAGAAATGTTCCAAATTCCAAAACCGGGCAGCCATCCCACCCTGGATCAAATCTGGCAGCAGTAGAGTGCACTACAATACCAAGCCTTGCCAAAGAAGACTTACCATGTAAATGACCAATAATATCCTCAGGAATAGTTAACTTTTCTTTGGTAGTGGCAATAACAAAATCATTTTCAGTTAAAATAAACGGTTGACCAGGCTTTAGCTCAATAATTTTCATCATTTTCTCCATATCCTCTTTGGATGTGAAACGGGTATCAATCGTATTTAGCCCCTCATTTGTAAACACCTTTAAAACCGAACCCAGATGAAAATCAATCGTCACCTCATCAAGTTTTTCTTCCCAATTATCAGGTAGTGGGTCTATTTTTATTATTCCTTCTTTAATATGTTCTCTTATTGCCCAGTCAGGTAATGCACCTATTAAATCAAAAGCAGATGTATTAATATTTGTAGAGGTTCGTGGCATAGCTTAATGGAAACAATTTAATTGGTTAGCGATACTTTTTCAAGTAGGAATTTCGCTTTCTTTTGTAAAACTTCCGTAATCTCATCATGAATTTTGTCTGGAGATTTCATAGAACCATTTGCCATGCATTCTATAACTATCCAAGACGGGTCAGTCTTGGATAGTTCTAAATAGATCCTATTTGCCTCTTCTAAATGCTTTAGGCTAGCTTCATGTATATCTCTTTTGACATCTTTTAAATGATTTCTTGTGTGTTTGCTGTCAACATTTTGTTGACCCAGCCTAGAGTCAACGTGTAAAAGTATTGTCAAATCTTCTTTGGGAACTTCATTTGTTTTATATTCCAGCTCTTCAAGCCATTTAAGAAATGCTGGTCTTTCCTTAGAAGAAAGATTTGCTCCCATATGTGCTTTATTTGAGGATACATACCGGTTGGTAATAACAAGCTTTCCTTGATCCAACCACTTTTTTATTTTTGGAGCAGCCACCTTTCTATCTCCAGCAAAAGCAAGAGACATAAGATAGGGATTAACATCATCCACTCGACCAAATTCTCCACTCAAATACCTACCAATTAACATTCCATATACATTATCTTCATATCTCGGAAAATCTATGGTCTCAAAATCTATGCCTTTTTGCCTGAAGGAGTTTGTTAGCAGCTTAATTTGGGTAGCCTTACCAGAACCATCAGTTCCATCTATAACAATAAAATAACCCCTTTTCTTAACTTGGTTCATAGGTAACAGTTAATCATACCTTTACTTGAGACGCTGCTTTAATAAATCCCATAAACAGCGGATGAGGGTCTAGAGGTCTGGATTTTAGCTCAGGATGAAACTGGGTTCCTATGAAAAACGGATGGTCTTTAAGTTCAATAATCTCTACCAGTTTACCATCTGTTGTTGTCCCTGATATTAAAAATCCATTTGTCAAAAAAGATTCCAGAAAGTCATTATTAAACTCATATCTGTGCCTGTGTCTTTCAGAAATAGTAGATTTTTTCCCGTAAAGCTTAAAGGTAAGGGTGTTTTGTTTTAGTTTACAATCCCATGCGCCCAACCTCATGGTTGCGCCATATTCTCTGCTAAGCAGTTTTTTGGTTTGATCTGGCATAATATGGATTACCGGATATTTGGTCTCAGGGTCAATTTCGGTAGTATGAGCACCAGATAATCGCAAAACGTTTCTGGCATATTCTACTACCGCAAGCTGCATTCCATAACACAAGCCAAAATAAGGAATTTTATTTTCTCTTGCATACTGGATAGTAGTAATTTTTCCTTCAACATCTCTTGATCCAAACCCACCCGGAACAATAATACCTTGGTATTCTTTAAGAATATCTATCTTGCTGGTTATTTTTCCAGAATCAAGCCAGGTTACCTCAGGCTTTAGTCCAAAACTGAAACTGGCATGTTTGATAGCTTCTATAACAGAAATATACGAGTCAGTTAGCACACCATTGCCGCTAGTAAAGTATTTGCCAACTATACCAATCTTTATAGTCTTTTTGGCTCCATTTGCCTTTTTGACAAACGACCCCCACTCTTTTAATAAACCTTTTTTCTTTTTTCTTTTAAGCTTTAGTTTTTGAAGTATTCTATCTGTTAGTTTATGTGCTTCGAAATCAAGAGGAATCTCGTATACATTTGTCACATCAGGTGCTGGAATAATGTCTTGATCCTCTATACCTGTATTAAAAGATAATCTTTTTATTCTTGGCACATCAATTGGCAGGGAAGATCTTGCCAAAAGAATATCTGGTTGAATTCCAACCGCATTCAAATCCCTAACAGACATTTGAACTGGCTTACTTTTCATCTCTCCTAAAGTTGAAGGAACCGGTAAATAGCTAATGTGAATATGTAACACATCATCATGCTTTTTTAACTTTAGAAGTCTATTTGCTTCCAGAAATAGCACATTCTGATACTCACCTGCTGTTCCGCCAATTTCAATCAAGACTATGTCTGCATTCCGTGCCTTGCCTGCATTTTGTATCCTATTTATAATCTCTTGAGTAACATTGTGAATATCTACATAGTCACCTTCATATTCTAAGTTTCTTTCTTTTTGGATAACTGAAAGATAGATTGATCCTTGAGTAGCAATGTTTGTTGAATCCAAACTTTCGTTTAAAAACCTTTCATAGTGGCCCAGATCTTGATCGGTTTCCCGTCCATCATCTAACACAAAAGTCTCTCCATGAGCTAAAGGGTTCATTGTCCCTGCGTCTACATTCAAATATGGGTCCATTTTAAGGGGAGCAACCTTAAATCCAGCGGATTTGAGTAAAAAAGCGACAGAAGCGCTGGCAATGCCTTTTCCAATACCAGATATAACACCACCACTAACAAAAATATATTTCATGGATTCAAAACCCCACATATAATCTTAGAAAAGGCAGGATTTGTCAAGGGTTTAGGAGCGAGGTTTTTTCTTTAATTTATCCCAATCCTCATCAGATTTAAGATCATGATAAAAAGCAGGAATATGCTCATCCTCCCTGTAGCTTTCTTGCTCTAGCTCCCGTTGTGTTTGTGTCCAATCCACTCTTCTGACACTGTCAGCCCCAAACTCCTCTATGATTAAACGCGCCTCACCCTCTTCAGTCACTCTTACAGGAACAACAACCAGCCCTAAAGCTTCTGAGTCTTCTAACAATGCAGAGCGTTCCTGGCTGTTAATAAATGCAAGTATTGCTCCTAAAATTCCACCCACTAAAAACCCGGTAATTGCACCAGATAAGATATTTGCAAGCATTCCATTAACAATCCCTAAACTGCGCGCCACCGGTTCTCCTATTAAAAGAAAATTTAGAGCCGGTAAGGGACCAAGTGAAACCAGCAACCCTACAATAGCACCTATTGAGCTTCCTAAAAACATTCCAGATAATGCTATCTCGAATATATCTTTTAATCCTTGCTCTTCAACAACTATTTTTTCCTTTCCGTCTTCTTTGGTAATTATAGGAATATGAGAAGGGGTATAACCCTTTCTTTCCAATTCCAAAACAACATTTTTTGCGTTTAAGACGTTTGTAAACACACCTAATACTAAACTGGCCATAAACAAATGCTAGTTTAATAGAATTAAAATTGAGCTAAAGATAAGTAATTAACTTGTAAGTTATTTGGGTTTAGTCCAAGAAGCAAATTTGCAGCCAGGCCAATTTTTACATCCATAAAAAGTCTTACCACGTTTGGTTTTCCTGATGATAATCTCCCCACCACAATCAGGACATTTAACATTTACTTTCTCCTCAACACTTTCTGTATGTTTGCATTCAGGAAATCCACTACATGCCAAAAACTTACCAAATCTTCCAATTCTCACAATGAGTTCTTTTCCGCATTTAGGACACATACGTCCTGTATGCTCAATCTCCATTTGAACCTTTTGGGCAACCTCGGATGTTTGTTCTATCTTCTTTTCAAAAGGGGTGAAAAACTCTCTTATAATTGGTTTCCATTGCCTTTCCCCTTTTGCTATATCATCTAAATTATCCTCCATTTGGGCAGTGAATGAGTAATCAACAATATCAGAAAAATACTCCAGCAAAAATTCAGTAACTGTCATTCCCAAATTTGTAGGAATAAGCTTTTTCTTTTCTTTTTCTACATAAAAACGCTCTACAATAGTTGAAAGAATTGGTGCATAAGTAGAAGGACGGCCTATCCCTAACTCCTCTAACTTTTTAATTAAAGTTGCCTCTGAATATCTTGGGGGAGGCTGAGTAAAATGTTGCTGGGGAGTTATTTGCTCCAAATCCACCATCTCTCCATCTGATAAAGAAGGAAGAACTTGGCTTTTTGACTTTTTTTCTTCTGTTGTATCTTCACTTACATCTTGCGCATCTTTTCCAAATATCTTCAGCCATCCTTCAAACTTAATTACAGAACCACTTGCTCTGAGTTTGTAGCTCCCAGCTGTTACATCAACACTGGTTTGGTCAAGTATTGCCTCACTCATTTGACAAGCAACAAATCTTTTCCAAATAAGCTCATAAAGTCTGAGGTGATCACGGGTTATTCCCTCAACTGATTTTAGCTGTTCACTTTTAAAACCAACATTGGTAGGTCTGACTGCCTCGTGTGCCTCCTGAGCATTTTTTGATTTAGATTTATAAACCCGGGGAGAAGCAGGCAAGTATTTTGAACCAATTTCTTGACCAATATATTTTCTGGCTGCCGAAACAGCAGATACTGATAAATTAACAGAATCTGTTCTCATATAAGTTATAAATCCTCTTTCATAAAGAGCTTGGGCAATACTCATGGTTTTCTTGGCAGACATCCCTAATTTAAAAGCTGCTGTTTGTTGTAAAGTTGATGTAGTAAAGGGCGGATAAGGATATCTTTTTACCTGCTTTTGAGTAACCTTTTCAATTTGGTAATCAAGCTTTTTTAGCTCTTCGGCATGACCTTCAGCTTGAGATTGATTACTGATAGTGATTTTTTTGCCATCTTTTTCCAAAACTTCTGCATAAAAACTTGCGCTCTTGTCCTGTTTTTCCAGCAAAGCCTCAATTGTCCAGTATTCTTCTGTTTTAAAAGCAATAATCTCTTTTTCTCTTTCTACAATAAGCCTTAGCGCAACAGACTGAACCCTACCTGCAGATAACCCTCTTTTGACTTTTTTCCATAGAAGTGGTGATAGTTTATAACCTACCAGTCTATCCAAAACTCTTCTGGCTTGCTGCGCATCAACAAGCTTAATATTTATACTTCGTGGATAATCAAAAGCCTGCTTTATGGCTTCCTCTGTAATCTCATGAAAAACAACTCGGTGAATATTTGGACGAGACTTTGAGTTCTGAGCTTCTGGATTACTAATTAATTCAGATATATGCCAAGCAATTGCCTCGCCTTCCCGGTCAGGGTCTGTAGCCAGCCAAATTGTTTTAGCATTCTGCGCAGTTTTTTTTAACTCGTTTACCCTCTTTTTTTTATCCCGGGGTATAATATATTTAGGTTCAAAATCGTTTTCTGTATCAACTCCAAAATCACTTTTTGGTAAATCCCTAATATGACCCATGGAGGCCTCAACTCTATAACCTGAGCCTAAGAATTTTTGCAAAGTTTTTGATTTGGTTGGACTTTCTACGATTACCAAGTTGTTCATTTAATTAACCTTAAGGGGATTGTAAACTATCTGTCAAGTATCCAATCAGTTTCCAAAATCTGCGGATTGATGCTGTCAAGCTCTTGTTCCAAATTTGTTGCTGAATCAAATTGATATTGTTTAAATACTTGTGGAGTAGCAGTTGGGGAAGGAGTTGTAATTTGACTATCAGCTTCATCAGGATTTGGACTAACTAAGTTTTTACTTTTGCCTACATTAATAATAGTTCCTAAAGTAACCACAGCTACTGCAATAATGGTGAAGGTTACCCAATTTAATCTAATCATTTAAAGCCTTTCTTGCCTCATTTTTTGCTTTTAGTATTTTAGTTTTTAGGGTTTCTAAACTGTAGCGCAGTTGATTACTAGATGAATACTTTTGAGCTCTCTGAAATGCTACAGCCTCTGCAGCATAAGTGATCCAATAATCAGCAGACTCTATTTGGTTGTCAATTCCACCAAACGCAACCCTTGTTTCTGTTATTCCTTTTCTTCGTCTGAGCTCCTCCATAATAGCTGCCAACTTTCTGACATCGTCCTCAAACCTGTTGCAAACCTTTTGGTTTACGTCTGAAATATTAGTCTGAGCAAAAAGCGGGGTCGGGAATATAATAGTTATAACGGTTATAAAAATTAAAATTGTTATACTAATAATCTTCATCTTAGTAATTCAACTCCTAATGAAAAAGGTTGTCCTTTAACTAGTTTATTTTCCAAAATTAATTTTGAAACTTGCGATTCTAAACTGTCTTGAATAAGTCTTCTTAAAGGCCTTGCTCCTAAAACTGGATCAAAACCATCTTCTGCTAACTTTTCAATTAGTTCTTTATCAAAATCTAGCAAATAACCTTGCCCTTTTAACCTGGTTTTTAAATCTTTAAGCTTTAAATTAACTATTTTGCTCAAATCTTCTTTTGACAAAGGTTTAAATATAATAATATCATCAAATCTGTTAACAAGTTCAGGCTTAAATACCTGTAAAAGCTCGGTATTTACTTTTTTATTGATCTCAGTTAAGGCAAGGCTTTGCTCTAAACCATCTGCAATGGTTAAAGAAGCTGCATTGGATGTTGCAATAATTATGGTGTTGGTGAAATCAACTAGTCTACCTGCTCCATCAGTTAACCTCCCATCTTCCAAAACTTGCAAAAAGAGAGTTAAAATTTTAGGATCTGCTTTCTCAAACTCATCAAGCAACAAGAGCGAGTAAGGATTTCTTCTTATCTCTTCTGTTAATATTCCCCCTTCCCCTGAAACGCCTATTAGGCGATTAACTGATTCACTGCTCTGATACTCAGACATATCAATCCTGAGAAAAGCACCCTGTTTTTCAAAATATATATCGGCCAAAATCTTGGCAAGCTCAGTCTTACCCACCCCTGTTGGACCGACAAACAGAAACGATCCTGCTGGTCTATTTTCTTCTCTTATTCCTGTTGCAGATCTTCTTAAACTATCTGAAACTGCATGCACAGCCTCATTTTGATCTATTAATCTTTCATGGATTTTATCTTCTAGATTAAGTAGCTTTTGCTTGTCTGCCTCTTTTATATCAAGTAAAGGCACCTCAACCTTGTGGGAAACCACCTCTTTTACCAAGTCCCGGTTTAGCAAACCTCCTTTTGCATATGCAACTGCTTGCTCTAAGACACTAAGGGCTGAATCTGGTAAAGACCTGTCATGAATATATCTTTTAGCCAAATGAATAATAAGTTTGAGCGCAGGAGTACTAATTTGTGCTTTTTCATTTCTTTCATAATAAATTGCCTTTTTTTCCAGTACCTCCATGACTTCTTGTTCTGTGGGCTGAAGAATTTCTACTTTGGAAAAAAGTCTGGCAAAACTGCCATTTTTTTCAATAATTCTGCTATAAGAGGTAGAATCTGTGGTTGCAATAAACTGAAAGTTGGAAGATTCTAAAAAGGGCAGCATAAGTGAGTAAAGATTCATCTGGGTACTAACCTCACCTATTCCCAAATTATGAATCTCATCTATGACCAAGATAACGTTTTTAGCAAAGCCTATCTCCTCAAAAATAGATTTAACCCTTTCTGCCAAATGGCCTTGAGTACTGATTCCAGATAAAAGACTGGTAATATCAAGTCGCACAATCCTTTTGGTTGCTAAAGCTTCTGGAGCATCTCCTGTCACAATCTGCTTTGCCAAGTGACTAATTAATGCGCTTTTGCCTGAACCAGGTGGTCCTACTAAAATGACATTGGGATTACCTTGTGTGGATAAATTACTGATGAGCTGTTTGATGGTATTAACATTTCCAACATAATCTATAGTTTCTTTTTGGGATACAAGTGTTGTTAAATCTTGTGACATCTGATTTAAAACAGGAGTCGGTACTCCTAGCCAACCACGATTCGTGCCTTTTAGATGATGTACTACAAAATCATCATCCCAGACATATTTTGCTCTCCAAACTTTTCTTTTCCTTTCAAGGTATTTGAGAGTTTCAATAAAATCTTCTAAAGAAAGCTCAAATTTGGCCAACAAGCTTTCGTAATTTAGACTATTTTGAACACAAGCTACAAAAAAATGGTTTGCATTTATATAGTCTGACTCTGTAATTTTTGCTAAATTATATGCAGTCAATCCCATCTGATCCTTATCCTGGAAACTTAAAAAATCAAGGTCTTTTACCTTAAGCTCCAAATGCTCAATAAGAATTTGTACTAAATGACTTTTAAAAAGCTTTTTTAAAGACAAATCTTTTTTACTAATTTGTGATGCTTGCCATAAACTATTTTCCTGTACTTGCCAAACTTTTTTATGAGGATTTAAAAACACATGAATAATGAAAAAGCCAACTCCGGAAAAAAGAAAAGCTTGGTTTATTAGTGAGAAAAATCCCAAGTTAAAAACTTGTAAAAATGGTAGCAAAAACCAGTACAGGCCTAAAGATAAAATGAGTGCTGAGGAAACAATAAAGGCAAGAAGCCCGATTAAGATTCTAGTTAATCTAAAAAGAAAGCTGAGTATCCTTCCTACAACTGAGGCATCATGAAATAAAGGAACAAATAAAAGCTTCCACATCAATATTACTGCTAAATCTTCTTCTAAAAATAAAATGGTGTTTTTCCATGAACGCAAAATTGTAAACAAACTCTCTGGGTACCAAAACTTTATTAAGTGGATAGGCAGGAGTAAGTATTTGTTCATCTATCGTACTCTGACCAGATTTCCTTCTAAATCAAGCTCTACAAAATGAGTAGCACTTCCTTCCAAAAAACTCTTACATTGGTTTTCTTCCAAGTCATCAATTTCTAGTCTTGGACTGTGAACCAGATCTAAAACCCAACCAGGCATTAAAGCATTAGTAAGACATGGGCCTTGAGAAAAATCAGTATCCTCTTTTTTCCTAAGACCATAAATATGCTTGGCTTGATTGATTACAGCATCTATCTCACTTCTCTCTCCGGGACGATACTGCTCCGACTTACTCTTATCAGTTAAAAAAAGGATGGTTAAAACAGCGGTGATCAAAATTACTGACAATACCAGAATCAATAGAGCAGTTTTACCCATAATTTAATTCTATCAGAACTTACCAACCTCATCCAGTATACGCTTACCTTCATTCTCCCAGTTGCTGGGCTGACTCAGTAGAAACTGGGTATACATCTTTTAATAAGCTAGTTTTATCTGGTGAGAAAAACCATCTGAAAGCTTCCTTGACCACAGGTGAAGCATTTGTAGACCCTTCACCTCCTGCTTCTATTAACACTGTCATAGTAATTTTTGGATCATCCGAAGGTGCATAGGCGGTATACCAAGCATGAGTCTTGTTTTTGGGATGCCCAAACTCAGCAGTTCCAGTTTTACCTGCAGTAGAAATAGGAAAAGTAAAAAATGGCCAGGCTGTACCACCGTTTTTGGCAACTTGCTCCAATCCCTCTTTTATCACCTTAAGATTATCTGGCTTAACCAAACCTGAGGCGATAACCTTAGTTTTAAACTCAGAAGTAACGGTATTTCCTCTGGTTACCTTCAAAATAAGCTGGGGTTTGTTTAAGATTCCATCTGCAGCAATAAAAGAAGTAAAACCTAAAACCTGCACCGGGGTTGTTAAAAGAAAACCTTGACCAATTGACATATGCAGAGTATCTCCTGGATACCAAACCTCTCCAAAGGTTTGCTTTTTCCAGTCATTTGAAGGAACCAGACCTTCAACCTCTCCTGGTAAATCTATTCCTAATTTCTTTCCCAAATATAGACTTTTGGACCAACTCGTCAAGGCCTCTTCGCCAATTTGTCTGCTTATTTGATAAAAATATGTATCATTTGATCTTTGCAATGCTTTGACTAAATTAACAGGTCCCTCTGTTTTGCCATATTGAGAAAAATACCAATTTGAAAAACTAAAGGTACCCAAATTAACAACCCCTGTATCTTCAACCAGAGTCTGAGGAGTAACTTTCCCACTTTCTAAAGCAGCAATTGATGAAATAATCTTATAAGTAGAACCAGGCGGATAGCTACCACCAATTGCTCTGTCTAAAATAGGTGAGTTGGGGTCTGTTAAAATCTCGCCCAAAATTCCATCATCTTCTCCTTTGGTAAACAAATTTGGGTCATAAGAGGGGAAAGACACCAAAGCAAGTATCTGGCCTGTTTGTGGATCTGCTGAAAGAGCAGATCCACAGCAAGACCCAGATTTTTGTATAGCTTCTTTTAACTTTTCAAAAACTAGCTTTTGAAAATCAGCATCAATTGTTAAATATATATTTTGTCCAGGAATAGGCGCATTTGTCCTCAGCGTTCTGATTTTATTACCCTTTGAATCAACCTCAATAATTTCTCCACCATCTATTCCTTTTAAAATAGATTCATATTGAGCCTCTATTCCTTCTTTTCCAATCCAGTCTCCTGCTTTATGTGTTTTATATGTTGCTTGCTTTAGTTGGTCCTGGGAAATTTCTCCTAAAAATCCTACTATATGTGCAGTTGTTTCTCCTAAAGCATAGCTTCTGATATTGTCTACCTCAAGATTTTTGGCTCGAGGATCGTTTTTAACCTCCATTTCAAAAGCATGCTCACGATCTAATATGCGTATTTTTTTAGTTTCCGGATCATAAACTCTAAATCCAGGGGAATTAGAAGCCAGGACTTTACCGTTCCTATCATAAATTACCCCCCGTGGTGCATGAATAACTTTCACCTGGATTCTGTTACCATCTGCCAACTCTTTATTTTGCTTTCCTAACACAATTTGCAAGTGAAATAACCTTAAAAAAATGATAAAAAAAGCAAATAACACAAAGGATAAAAAGATCGTAACTGCCCATTTATTTTTTCCTTCAAGTTCAGATGTTTCAGGATTAAAATTTGGGATTAAATTCTCTGTCCAATTAGCTGATATGTACCTTTCTGAACGGTTTGTTTGTGCTCTTACCTTTGCTATTTCATCTGCAAATCCTAAACCTAATTTTTTTTTCTTCTTCATAAAAAACTTACTTTAACGAAACTTTTCACTATATCTTAACTTTATCTCTTTTTTAAAGATGAATCTTTCTTCCCAAAGCTTAAGGGCATAGTAAACTGGGATTGCCAAAAGTATTTGAGTTGCAACCTCCGGCCACAAGCTTATCGACTGATTAAAAATCAACGCCTTGGAAACATTACTGATAATCAAAAGTACAACAGCCAAAGGCAAAAACAAAAAGATATTTTCAGAAAATTGAGACTTTGCAAAGCTTCTGGTAATCTGTATTAATACCAAATATATAATGCTATCTACTCCAATTGGTATAGCAGACAGATGAGAAACCAACAAACCCATTCCAAACCCTAAATATAGATTTAACTGGTCAGCTTTAACAACTGAGCGCAATATTAGAATAACTACCACCAAATCGAATGGCAAAATTGTAGTCTGCAAAAAAGCAACAATAATCAGTAAAGCCAGTAAAGTCTTCATATTACTCAGTCATAACAAATACTAAATCTAAATCCCTGATATCCAATACCGGAACAACTTGCGCTTGCTTGAATACCTCGTTTTCTCTTACCAGAACTTTAACTACTTTTCCTAAAATAAGTCCCCTGGGTAAAAACCCCTCAGTACCCTCTGAATACACTAAATCACCTTCCTCAACTGCCTCTTCATGTAAAATTTTATCAAGAAGTGTCTCTGTGCCAAATTGACCAGCTAACAAACCCATTGCTTTACCATTTTTATTTATCGAAAAGGCCGATATTTTAGAATCAGGGTCTGTAAGTATTTGAATATTCGAAGAGGAAGAAGAAATGCTAATGATTTTCCCAATATAGTTATCTTTAAAAATCACTGCCTGACCTACCTTTAAACCATCCTGCTCACCTTTATCTATTCTTAAATACCTGTCAAGACCAATTGGCCTTGCCGCTTTTAGATTGTAAGTTCTGGGATCTAGGTGTTGTTGTTGTAAAAGCAAGCTCTCGGTTTCTGCCAGTTTCCTTTTCAACTGAGCAATTTCAGATAGCAATCCTGCCAGCTGGTTTTGCATAGCTTTATTTTCTTGGGCAGCAAACCTAGCTGCAACAATAAAATGGAGTTGTTTCCCAATTTTTTGTTTTAGGTTATATAGTCCAAAAGAAATTGGATTTGTTAAAAAATACACTCCCTGTTGTGGATAGTTAAACAGCCTAAAACTATCCCCAGCAAAGATAAGTACAGAAATCAAAATTAAAATTAAGAAAAGTTGAAGATTAGGAAAGACCTTTTCCATCCTGCCCAATATATCACTAAATTGATGTCTTGACAAAGCAATTTTTTATTTCGTATAGTCATTAGGAAATTCTAAAACTATGCCAGAGACAGATAACGGGCGAGTTCAAGTAGACCCTAATGGGGCAGAAAATAAACAGTCAAGTGCATGCAAACCTATATATTACGTCAGATCTGGAGGTCAAAGATGGAATGTAACCGTTTTAGCCTCAGCAACAGAAGAACGAACTGCACGTGTAGGTATCCCAGGAGCAAGAATATTTAAAGACCCTGAGTCAGGTCTTAGTGTATTATTACCTCCATCATTTGTTCCTGGTAGCCCAATTGATGGACCTTTCGTTTTACCCTGCAGTGTAGCTCCTAGAGCCTCTGGAGAAGGCAGAAGAAATGGTAGGGAATAGTAGCTTAAGTACAGCACAAAGAGTAGCAAAGATTCTTTTAGAAATTAAAGCAGTCACCCTTTCCCCTAACAAACCTTACAAATTTGTCTCCGGAATTATCTCTCCAATTTATACAGACAACAGACTGCTGATGGGATATCCTTTAAAAAGAAAAGAAATCACTTTTTATCTATCACATCTAATTGATGAAAATAAACTTGATTTTGAAGTTATTGCCGGCACATCAACTGCTGGGATTCCTCCTGCAGGATGGCTGGCAGAGCTTTTAAACTTGCCAATGGTTTATGTCAGAGGTGAGAAAAAAGACCATGGTAAAGGAAAACTGGTAGAAGGAGTAATGAAAAAAGGAGCAAAGGTACTGCTGATAGAGGATTTAATTAGTACGGGTAAAAGCTCTTTGTCTGCAATAGATACAATCCGGGAAGAAGGAGGAAAAATAAATACCTGCTTGGCATTTCTTGATTATGGATTTAAAGATACTTCTAAAAAATATAAACAAAAAAGTATAAACTTATTCACTTTGACAAATTTAGATGAGCTGGTGGATGAAGCAATGAGTCTGAAATTAATCGGCTCAAAAGAAAAAGAAGTGATTTTGAAATGGCGCGATGATCCCTGGAACTGGGCAGAGAAGAATAAATTAGATGAAAAACCAAAAAGTGTTGACTACTAACTATACTAAAATTAACGGAGACTTTAAGGGAAAAGATATTCTCTCGTCTGAACAATTCGATCTTTTATCAATTAAAAAACTTTTTTCTGTAACTGGACAAATGGCTGCAATCGCCAAAAATGCTCGCCCTTCTGATCTTCTAAAAGGCAAAATCTCTACCTTACTTTTTTTTGAACCTTCTTCTAGAACTTTTGGGTCATTCTCAGCTTCTATGAAACAACTTGGTGGACAAACAATTGAAATGACAATTAGCTCCTCATCTATGGCAAAAGGAGAATCATTTGAGGATACAATTAGAACATATGAGGCCTATTGTGACTTAATTGTAATACGTCATCCAGAAGTGGGATCGGTTCAAAAAGCTGCAGAAATAGCAAAATATGTGCCAATTATTAATGCAGGAGATGGCATTGGCGAACATCCCACACAAGCTCTCTATGATCTCTATACAATTAAGGAAAAGTTTCCTAATGTAAATAAACTTCATGTTGTTTTTTTTGGGGAGCTGGCTCATTACCGACCTGTTAATTCTCTTGCTATGCTTTTATCTTTATACCCTGGAATCAAAATCAGTTTTGTCTCACCACCTCAGGTAAAGTTAAATCAAGAGGTATATAGTTACCTGAAGGAGAGAAATATTCAGTTTCAGGAATTGGTAAATATTGATGATGTTATTGGTGAAGCTGATGTATTGTATGTTACAAGGGTTAAAAAGGAGTTTTTACCGGCGAAGTTATACAAACAGATTCAAGGAAAGTATTCAGTAGATAAAAAATTAGTAAACAAAATGAAAAAAGAAAGTATTATCATGCATGCCCTACCTCGGGTAGGAGAAATATCAACAGAGATTGACAATGATCCGAGAGCAGTTTATTTAAAAGCACAGGTTCGGAATGGAATGTATGTGCGAATGGCGCTTCTTAAGCTTGTTTTAAAAGGATGAAGAATTTAATTCTCCCGGGGCTTATTGATACTCATGTTCATTTAAGGGAACCTGGTGCCACTCAAAAAGAAGATTTTGAAACGGGCACAAAAGCTGCAATTGCCGGCGGTTATACGCTCATTTTAGATATGCCCAACAACCCGGAACCCACAATTACACCGGATGCAATCAGTAAAAAAGTTAAACTTGCAACAGGCAGAATATACTCTGATGTTGGTTTGCACTTTGGCGCTACCCGAGAAAGCAGTAATTTTTTCAAAGAAATAGTCGATAAAGTTTTTGCACTTAAAGTTTACATGAATCACACAACAGGAACATTACTTCAAAAAGATCCAAAAGCTTTACAGATTATCTTTTCCTCTTGGCCTAAAGAAAAGGTTTTGATGGTCCACGCAGAAGACGAAACTTTAAAAAATGCTATAAAGTTAGCAAAGAAAAATGGCAACAAGTTACATATCTGTCATATTAGCTTAAAAGAAGAAATTGAATTAATAAAACAAGCAAAAAAAGAAGGCGTACAAATTACCTGTGAAGTTTCCTGTCACCATTTATTTTTAACAGAAAAAGAACGTAAAAGACTTGGTCCCTTTGCTATTATGCGCCCTCCCCTGTCTACAAAAACAGATCAGGATACTCTTTGGGAAGCAATTGCAGATGGGACTATCAATACCATTGCCTCAGATCATGCTCCACATACCCGAGAAGAAAAATTAAATACTATCCAGCCTCCAAACGGTGTTCCAGGTTTGGAAACTACCCTACCTTTACTTCTAACAGCAGTAAACGAGGGTAGATTAACAATAGAAAGATTGATTGAACTGACAAATACTAATCCTAGAAAGATCTTTAATATTCCCGAGCAACCTGATACTTTTGTAGAAGTCGACCCAAACTTGCGCTATACGCTAGACGCTAGACACTTATATACCAAATGCGCCTGGACCCCTTTTGAAGGAATCAAGGTTACAGGAAAGATAAAAAGGATCATTTTAAGAGGTAACGTTGTTTTTAAGAATGGAAGCGTAGTGAAACCTCCAAAGGGTCAAGTTATCTATCCGGTAAATTAAGACTTTTGTGGCTACCTATTGACAACTAAGCCTCAAAACTCTATTGTAGAAAAAATCAAAAATGGCAAAAAATAATTTAAAAAAAGCTCAATATTACCGTCATCCTGAGCAACCATCTCTTATTTATAATATTAAGGCTCCTTGGGAAAAGGTAATTTCCAAACCTCCTGTTTGGCTTTCCAATAAATTCCCTCCACTTTCCGCCCAAAAGAAATTTAAGTTTTTAGGCCATAGATTAATCTCTCCTATTGCGATAGCTGCAGGACCTGCATCCGGAAAAATCTGGACTGATTTTTATTTTAAAATGGGTTTTGGGATGGTAATACAAAAAACCAGAAGAACTGTTCCCAGGAAATCAAATAAAGAGCCCAATATTGCAATAGTCCATCAGGAAAATCCAGTTTCCAAACCTCACTTAGAAGACAGCTTATCTGCCAGTATAAATCCCAAAGCGTGGGAAAATTATAAAAGCATGACTAATTCTTTTGGAAATCCTTCTTCTGATATTTTAACCTGGGCCAAAGAGTTACCTGAGCAAAGAAAAGTTATGAAAGATGGACAGATTTTAACATGCAGCGTAACTGCAACTACTCCTGAAGATCGACAAGGTCATAGTGCAGATGCTCAAATTATAGAAACAGCTTCTGATTTGTTAATTGGAGCAACTGCTGCAGTCCTCGGCGGAGCAGATATTATTGAGCTGAATCTAGCTTGTCCAAATGTGACAGAAAATCCACAGGAAGGTGAGATGTTTCAAAACATCAAACTTGTAAATTATGTTTTATCAGAATTTAAAAGAAGGTTTCCTAAAGTCCCAGTGGGAGTAAAATTTGGTGTTTTCAAATCAAAAGAGCAGATGAAAAAAGTCTTTTATGCAGCAGGAGACAACCTAAATTATGTCTCAGGAATTAATGCTTTAAAAATGACAGTCTTAGCAATAGATGGATCAGATATCCTACCAGGCAGAAGAACCTCGGGGGTTTGCGGCATTGCTGATCAGGAAATTGCCCTAGAACACACTAAATGGGCTGCAGAAATAAGAGAAGAGGAAGGATTAAAATATGAAATTTTAGGTGGAGGTGGAATTATTGAACCTCAAGATGTTGATAAGTTTCTAAATACAGGAGCAGATATGGTTCAAATAGCAGCTGCAGTATTAGCCAATCCTCTTTTGGCTTATGAGTATAGATTAATGAAATCCTAAGACTTACCGTAGTCCACCTGTTACTTTAACTTTTGATAAAAGATTTAGGTTATCCAAGACCTCACCACAGCCTCTTACTACTGTTGTCAAAGGATCATTTGCTACCCAAACAGGAATTTTGGTATCTTCTACTATCCTCTTATCTAAACCTCTGATAAGTGCCCCTCCTCCTGCAAGATAAATTCCTCTTTCCACAATATCTGTTAACAGCTCAGGGGGAGTTTCTTGTAGGGCATCTTGAATTGCCTGGATCATCTCATAAATTGTAGGGGAAAGGGCCTCTCTTATCTCATCGGAGGTAATTTTAATGGATTTTGGAAGTCCTGTTGCTAGATCTCTTCCTCTGACTATGGTTGCCAATACTTCTTTCTTGTCTTTTTCTTTACCAAAGTCTGGGTGAGCAGATCCCAGCTCGATTTTGATTTCCTCTGCCGTTTTTTCTCCAATTAACAGCCCGTACCTTGTCCTCATGTAGTTAACAATATCTTGATCAAGTTCATCTCCGGCGATGCGCAAAGACCTGTTTATAACCATCCCTCCTAAAGAAATGACTGCTATCTCAGTAGTCCCGCCACCAATATCTACAACCATTGTTCCATCAGGCTCCTCAATCGGAAGCTTTGCTCCTATGGCTGCAGCCATAGGCTCCTCAATTAAATAGGCCTCCCTCGCACCTGCTGACAAACAAGCATCCTGCACTGCCCTTCTTTCAACCTCAGTTACTCCTGATGGAATTCCCACCACAATTCTAGGACGGGGAATCTTTGGTAAAAACCATTTGCCCTTACCAGGCATCTGATGAACTTTATCTATAAAAAAGCGCAGCATAGCCTCAGTAGTATCAAAATCAGAGATTACCCCATCCCGCAAAGGTCTTACGGCTTCAATTGCAGCAGGAGTTCTGCCCAGCATTCTTTTTGCCTCAGATCCGATACTTAAAATTTGGCGGGTTTTTTTGTGTAGTGCTACAACAGTCGGTTCTCTAATAACAATTCCCTTCCCTTTTACCAAAACCAAAGTATTAACTGTACCTAAATCTATACCTATATCATAAGATAAACACTCCCAGATCCTGCTAAACATAAATGGAGTTTAACATACAGGATTGCGGCCAAACAAGAAGTTTAGTAGGATAGTGGATAACATGGTGCGCAAAGTCATTATTTACTCTTTCTATCTTCTCTTTTTTCTCACCCCCTTAATTTGGACATCTAAAAACTTTGAGCTTTTTGAATATAACAAAATGCTTTTTACCTATTTTCTAACTGTTGTGATAGTTTCCTCATGGATATATAGAATGATTGATGAAAAAAAGATTATCTTTAAAAAAACTCCGCTTGATATTCCCTTAATATTGTTTTTAATTGCCAATATTTTATCAACTATTTTCTCAATTGATCAGCATATCTCAATCTGGGGATATTACAGCAGGTCAAATGGAGGACTTTTATCACTTACTTCCTATCTTATGCTTTACTGGGCACTTGTTTCAAATATTGAGGCAAAACACATTCCAAAAATGTTGATTTCTGCCCTTTCGTCTGGTGCTATCATTTCCCTTTATGCTATCTCAGAACATTTCGGAGTCTCACCCTCATGTGTATTACTAAGACAAGAGTTTAATGCTAGCTGTTGGGTACAAGATGTCCAAGCCAGAGTATTTGCAAGCTTAGGTCAACCAAATTGGTTAGCTGCTTATCTCGGAATGTTAATCTTTCCTGCGCTTTTTATGTTTTTAACTTCCTCCAGCCGCACCTTACAAACTTTGTACTATACACTTCTTGTTTCCTTGTATCTTTCATTTACTTTTACCTACTCAAGAGGCGCTACCCTAGGATTGGTAGCAGCCTTTGTTACATTTTTAGGCTTAAACATACTCAAGGTTCCCAAACCAAAACCTGTGCTGACGGTTTTATTTGGATTTTTAATCATAAATTTATTATTTGGTTCTGCCTTTACCAGATTTCAGCTGGATAATTTGTTTATCAAATCACCTACTTCTCCAATCAATCAAAATACTTCATCTTCCATTCCAGCAAGTGTTGGCACTCAGCTTGAAAATGGTGGTACAGAATCAGGACAAATTCGTCTGATTGTTTGGCAGGGAGCCTTAGAGATATTTAAAAAGTATCCTTTATTTGGATCAGGAGTAGAAACCTTTGCTTATTCATATTACCAGTTTAGACCTAAAACTCATAATCTAACCTCAGAATGGGATTTTTTGTATAACAAAGCCCACAACGAGTTTTTAAATTACTTGGCTAATACTGGTATCATTGGTTTTTCTACCTATCTCCTTATCATCATTATCTTTTTAATATGGAGTTTAAAACAGATTATATCTGGTAAAAATGACCTTATTTATGCCAGTTTGCTAGCAAGTTATATAAGCTATCTTGTGCAAAACTTATTCGGCTTTTCAGTTGTGATTATTGCTATTTTTTTCTATCTGTTTCCAGCCCTTGTTTTTGTATCATCTGGCACAACCGGTGATCTAAAGCTTCCAAAGCTGTTAAAATTTTCTCTTCGTCCGATTTATCAAAAAAGTGGAAAAATCGCTCTGGTAATAATTGCTTTTTTAACTACCTTTTCTATTTATCGACTCTGGACTGCTGATACCCTTTTTGCCTTAGGGCAAAAAAGCTCTGAGGCTGGAAATGCAGGTAGAGCATATAATCTTTTATCAGAGGCAGTAGATATAAATCCCAATGAACCATTTTACAGAAGTGAACTGGGCTATGCAGCAGCCCAAGCAGCAGTTGCCTTGGAAGATTCTGATGCTACTTTATCTGCGCAGCTAAAAAGGCAGGCTTTAGAGGAAATAAAACAAGCAATCGAAAAAAGCCCCAATAATGTTTCTTTTTTAAGAACAGCCATTAGAACCTATTATCAGCTGGCCAGCATTGATCCTGAATTTAATCAAAAGACTCTTGATACAGTTGATGCAGCAATTAAACTGGCTCCTACTGATCCAAAGCTTTATTACAATAAAGCAATAATCTTAGGCCAATTAAACAAAAACGAAGAAGCAATTAAGGCTTTAGATAAAGCTTTGGAGCTAAAACCCAACTATCGGGAAGGATATCTTGCATTAGGACTGTTCTATTTTGACAGCGCAGCTGGCAAAAAAGCTTCAGCTCACTTTGATCAAGAACTTACCAAAAAAGCAGTGGAAACTATGAATATTGTTTTAAAGCTTGTTCCAAATGATCCGGAAGCACTGGATTATCTTAATGAATGGGGTAAACAAGGCGTAGCCACAAAATCAGCTGATTATGAAACAAATAAATAAAATTCTTGATGAGGTTTTATACAAAGACCGACCCAAAAATATTTCTCATGAGTTTCAATTTTATGGCTGTTTCTTGGCAGAAAGCTTAGATGATACTAAACACTATTCTTTATACATAAAGCTTGCAAAAAACACTCCCAGACATCTTTTAGATGAAGCCTTAAGCTACACCAAAGGCTATTTAAAGGCCAAGTCAAAAGCTCGTGTATTTATGTGGAGACTTAAACAGTTAAAAACATAAAACATCTAACTCTCTTCTACCAACAATTGGAAAAACCTTTCTGACAATGATAAACTTTATGCCATGCAAGTTGTCCAAGCGCCAGATCAAAAATTACGGGTGAAAACCAAGGTAGTTAAGAAAGTTAATTCAGGGCTAAAAAAGCTAACTGAGGAAATGATCAAACTGACCAAAAGTTTTCAGGATCCAGAGGGTGTAGGACTTGCAGCTACTCAAATTGGTTTAGGGGAATGTTTTTTTGTGGGAAAAATAGGCGGGGATTTTAAAACCTTTATTAACCCCCGAATAGTTAGTTTGGGTAAAAAGACAAAAAAGTATTTTGAAGGCTGTTTATCCATCCCTAATTATTATGGGGAAATCAACAGATCCCTATCTTTAAAGGCAACTTATCAAGACCTGCAGGGGCAAATGCATACTGAAAGCTTAAAAGGGGTTGATGCCTGGATTTTCCAGCATGAAGTAGACCATCTAAACGGAATCCTTTTCCCTGACCGGGTTTTGGAACAGAAAGGAAAATTTTATAAATTTACCGGCAAAGATAAAACCGGCCGGGACATGTTTGAAGAGGTGACTATATAGAGCAAAATGCAAAATTCAAAATTAAAAGTTGCTTTTTTAGGCACACCAGATTTCGTAAAACCAATTAAAGATACACTTGCTTCTTATTTTAACTTAGTTAATCAGCTAACAGAGGCTAACTTGGCAGTGATAGCAGCTTATGGAAAGATTTTAACAACTCAGCAGTTAAACGCTCCAAAATTTGGATGTATTAATGTGCATCCATCTCTTTTGCCCAAGTACCGAGGACCTTCTCCCATCCAAGAAGCTATTATCAATGGAGACAAAACTTCCGGGATCACTATTATCAAAATAGACCAAGAAGTTGATCATGGACCAATAATTTATGCAGAAGAGTTTATATTGTCAGACCAAGATACTTTTGAATCTTTGAGTAAAAAAATGTTTTTAAGAGCTAATGAATTTTTACCCCAAGTTATAGAAGATTTTATGGCCGGCAAAATCAAACCAGTCCCTCAAGATGACAGCCAAGCCAATTATTGTAAATTGATCACTAAAGAAGCTGGGTATTTTGACATTACTACCCCTCCTGATGGAGAAACCCTGAACAGGATGATCAGGGCGTATTACCCCTGGCCGACTACTTGGACTAAGTGGAATAACAAAATCGTCAAATTCTACCCGGAAGGAAAAATTCAGATGGAAGGTAAAAAGATTTTATCCTTAAAAGACTTTTTAAATGGCTATCCAGATTTTCCCCTAAAAGAATTAGCGCATAACTTCTAATAGCAAAGGCGGACGTGTTCCTATAGGGACACGCTGGCTATTTCTAACCCTAACAGATAGCACATCTGCCCCGGAATTCTTACCCTGTGTCCCTATTAAAACAACATAAGAAGTACCGTGATTTCCTCCGTGTACTAGTTGAGACTCAACAGCAGTATTAGTCGCAGCTATAAATTCTTCTTGCCCGACATCTTCAGACAGACGTGCCATTACATCAAACGGAGATCTACCCAGTACTTGACCATACATCAAAATAGTTTGGATCACATCAGCACAAGGTCTTAAAGATGCTTTAATCCTATTATCAACCCCTAAAAGATAGTGTGCACCACTATTAAGTCTTTGTTCTTGCTCACCTAATGAAGCAACATGACTTATAGGAAGAAGCGGTAAACTTCTGGAAATTGCCACTCTACTACCAGACCCATGGGAAGATAATAAAGCTATAATACCTTCCTCAGTTAAATCTTGAAAACGCACTTTGGCTCCAAATTCTCTTAAGGTTTCTCTCAAAGTACCACTACTTAAAGTAAATATTTCAAAACCTCTAGTTTCTAACCTGCCGCTAATTGGAAGCGCGGAGTCATAATCTGGATTAATCGATAAATTACCCTTCCCTGTACGCGATTGCCTGATAACTTTTTCGGCTTCTGTTATTGCAGCTCTAACTGTAGGATCAAAAATAGTCAATCTGGATAACTGTTCGCCTTGCGACATATCCAGTATTTATATCAAATAACTATAAGAAATCCAAGATAGGGATTAATTGGAAAGCTTAAGCCTGAACTGTAGATTGTTCTAGTGGAGCAGGAGTAAATTTGGTTTTAACGGTCCTTAAACATTTGGTACAGTATTTTTGACCTTTAAAAATATGAAGGTTGGGTTTTTGTACTCTTTTGTGAATTGGAGCACGCAAAGCCCAAGTTCCTCCTGCGCCGGATGAACCTTTCTTATGTCTTGAATAAGCTAAAATATTTTTACCTTTACCGCAACGGGTACAAATTAACATAGTATTTTTTCTCCTAAGTTGGTAAACTATACCATGATAGATTTAAAATTTCAATGAATCCTGAGCTTGCAGCAATCAGAGTATTAATATTACTTTTTTCTGTTATTATCCACGAGGTAATGCACGGGGTGGTTGCACTCAAATTTGGTGATAGAACTGCAGAAAGAGCCGGCAGGCTCACCCTAAATCCAATACCTCATGTAGATCCTATTGGAACAATTTTGTTACCTGCCCTGCTCTTTATTTCAAATTCTCCAATACTGTTTGGATGGGCAAAACCAGTCCCGGTAAATCCACTGAACTTTTCTAATATTAGAAGAGGGGAATTGCTTGTATCAGCTGCAGGAGTTTTAGCAAATTTTTCTTTGGCAATAGTAGCTGCAGTTTTATTTCATACTCTCAATACATTTCCTGAAACACCATTACTTCTTCTTAGGGCCTTGAGATTCATGGTACTAATTAATTTGGTTTTAGGAGTGTTTAATTTATTCCCAATTCCACCACTGGATGGATCAAAAATACTTCTAAGCCAGCTTCCATATAATTTAGCAAGAGAGTACCAAAAGATTGAGCCATACGGCTTTTTGATACTACTGATGTTACTTTTTATTCCAGTTGGAGGAACCTCTCTTTTGAATGCAGTTTTAGGCTTTTTTATAGGGATCTTCTCTGCTCTACTCGGCTTTTAAACAAGATGCCTTTTGGATTGTCCTGTGAGGCTAAAGGTAAACCTTTGTGCGGGGCATTTAGCTTGACAATTTAGCCTCAAAAAAGGTATGATTTATTTATCCTTAGGACGTTTTCAGTAGATGGCCTAAAGGAAGGTCCTGAGCATAGTCGAAGGACATCCCTACCTAGCTCGTTTACAGCCGAAGAATTTTTCCTCCACTATTTGTTTTCCGAAGGGCGATCTGGAGTCTCCACAAAGCTTTTATGCCGAGTGGAGCAGGATTCCCACTTGGTTTTTCGGGGGGAAGATCTTTCTGCTCTCGGCTACGTAGGGAGAAATTATTTTTTTATTGGACAAATTCTGACGTATTTTTTATCTGCAGATATAGTCACGTTGCAGAATTATCCATTACGACCTCCCTCTCAAACCAAGATAAAACACCTTCACTAGAAATTAGTCATTAAAAATTGGTAAAATATCATAGTTTGCCTCCTTAGCTTAGTGGCAAAGCAGCGGTTTTGTAAACCGTCGACGACAGTCCGATTCTGTCAGGAGGCTCATAATAACACTATGGATATTTTCTCAGCACTACTTATAATTTCAGGCTTGGTTTTATTTGAAACTATCTCGTCTGTTGATAATGCTATTATCAATGCAGAAGTCTTATCTACCATGGGCCAAAAGATGAGAAGGTGGTTTTTGGTATGGGGACTTTTTTTAGCGGTCTTTCTTATTCGGGGAGTTTTGCCGTTCTTAATAGTGTTTAGCCTAAACCCATCTTTGGGTCTTATTGGCACAATTACTGCCACATTTTCTTCAGATCCTCAAGTTGCTCATGCAATTGAGCAGTCTGCGCCGATTTTACTTGTTGGAGGTGGAGTATTTTTACTGTTTCTGTTTTTTCACTGGCTTTTTATGGAACCTAAACATTATGGACTCAAGGGTGAAAGGTTTCTTCATTCTCAAGGCGTTTGGTTTTATGCAGTTATTTCAGTTATTCTGGCTATCATTGTTTGGTTTGCAATACAAGATCATCCTTTAATGGCATTTGGAGCAGTAGTAGGATCTACTGCATTTTTTATTACTCATGGTTTTAAGCAAAATGCAGAACAAGCTGAGAAAAAACTAATCAAAGCTAATCTATCTGATTGGAGTAAAATCTTTTATCTAGAAGTAATTGATGCAACTTTTTCCATAGATGGAGTTTTGGGGGCATTTGCATTTACTCTATCTGTACCTTTAATTTTACTTGGAAACGGAATCGGAGCAGTAGTTGTCCGCCAAATCACCGTTGGAAATATTGAAAGAATTAAAAAGTATATTTATTTAAAAAATGGAGCAATGTATTCAATCTTGATTCTAGGGTATGTTATGGTGATGCATAGTTTTGGTTTGGATATTCCAGAATGGCTCTCACCTATTGCTACATTTATTATAGTAGGATATTTCTTCTTTAAATCCAGACAAACCCTCAAATAATACCCTAGATTGATTTATATTTGTTTGTTAAAATAACCAATGTGCCGAAGTGGCTCAGTGGGTTCAAGTGTCCAGCGGACAGTTGAACGGGAGTCCTGTGGACTCCCCGGAAGAGCACTTTTGCCGAAGTGGCTCAGTGGTAGAGCACGTTCTTGGTAAGAACGGGGTCACGGGTCCGATTCCCGTCTTCGGCTCATAAGAAAGAGTGGGTTGGTTTATTACATTGATGGTTGGGCTTGACTCATCTGATCCTTACTCCAACCCAGTGCCATCATAACCTCTTCAGGGGACTCATATGTCCCTGCCGGAAGGTTTTCCATAAACCATTGTTTGTCTTCTTTGGAAAAATCTGACAACTCATTGCAGGTTTTGACCAACTCCTCTTTAGTAGCAGGATACATCTGATGATTTTTCAGATGGTCCATTGCCCCAGCGATATTTTGCATACATCCTCACCCCCTTTGTTTCATTATTCCTGAATATTCCAAGAAATAGAGATAAAAAGAGTAAGAAGTCTGTCAGAAAAAATAACTCCTTGTGCTAAAATCTTTTTAGCTTATATTGAGCTCAGAATAGGTTGCAAAGTAATCAAACTTCTTGTTAAACTTAATTTATACACTAGATGAAGCATAAATTATTTAATATTTCACTTTTTATTGCATATATTCTGGCAATGACTGCTTTGATGATCTGGCAAGGAATTGGTATTGCCCCAGACAGATATGCTTTTGTTCTACTATTAGGAAGCCTCCTTATTAAAAAAACCAGGGCTTTTTTGTTTGACTGGCTCCCCTTTTTATTTATTTTACTTTCTTATGATTTCTTGCGGGGCTTTGCTGATAATTTAGCAGGAAGGGTGCATATTAATGAATTAATTGAGGCTGATAAATGGCTCTTTGGGCAAGTACCAACTTTGACATTACAAGCTATGTTTTATAATCCTGATAAATTAGGTTTTCTTGATTTTGTTGCTACTGTTTTTTACTTTCTCCATTTTGCCCTGCCTTTGGCTTTTGGATATATTCTCTGGATTTATAACCGGGCGCACTTTAAAAAATTTACTGTGGCAATACTGCTGCTTTCATATGCAGGGTGGGTAACATATTTATCCTATCCAGCTGCTCCTCCTTGGATGGCAAGCAATGAAAATCTGCTGCCAAAGGTTTATAAAATTATGGATAAATCCACTAACCTTTTTCCTGACAAGTTTCATTTACCTACTATCTATCATCAGTTTAATCCTAATCCTGTGGCAGCTATACCTTCTTTGCATGCAGCATATCCATTACTGGTACTACTTCTATCCCTTTATTTTTTTGGTATTAGAGCCTTATGGTTTAGCCCTTATGTAGCAGGAGTGTGGCTCTCTATAGTTTATCTTGGGGAACATTATGCAGTTGATGTATTAATAGGAGCTGTTTATGCAACTGTTTTTTTCTTTATGACTCTAGTACTTTATAAGTTTACATACTCAAACTGGATGGTAAAAAAATTTGCTCATTTGGAGACGGTTGCAAAAGTTGTCCATAATAATGTAAAATCACTTCCGTGGCAAAAAAAGGAAACCGGATCTTAACAGGATTACAGTGTTCAGTTTGTAAAATCAAAAATTACACTACTGAGAAAAACGTGATAAATACAAAAGATAAACTTGCTTTGAGTAAATTTTGTCAACACTGCAGAAAGCAGACTTCTCACAACGAGGCCAAGATATAAAATTTCTTGTCTCGTTGAATCTATCAACCTTTTCGCGTACAATTTACCAAGTTATCTTAATTAGGCCTGTGGTGAAATGGTATCACAACGGTCTCCAAAACCGTTTTTCGGGGTTCGAATCCCTGCAGGCCTGCCAACTCAATGTTAGGTGTAATACATGGAGTTAGGGTATTTTCTCACATAAATTCTGGGGATGTTCCCCACCCTTATATCTTTTCTACTCAACCTTGGGATAGTTACACCTGCCATAGTAAATCCTCAGCTTATTCTCTTGTATCTCTCAACTTAATCCTACCAATTTGTCTTACAAAGTGCTACCCCTAATTTTTGCTTTTAGCCTCTTGTATCTGTATAATTGCTACCCATGGCTATTGCTGAAGAAGAATTAACACGAGCAAGGGTGGGTCCAGACCAACCTACCCGATTAAGTTTATTTCGCTTTAGTGGAGACACCCTTAGAAATGCTAGGGTGCAGGTTGCTGCTGCAAGCAGGTTTAGTCGGGAGTTTGACGGTATAGATGACCTTTATACTCATGTTTTTGATAACCAAATACATGGGCTAGGAGAACAAGTTAAAGCTCAAAAAGAATCACTGAGTGGACAAAGAAAACAGATCAGCGAGCGTATTACCGCCTCTGCAGCTTACGCCCAAATTCTGAATGAGATCATATCAAGAGGCGGATCAAACCAAGAAGCTTTTGCTTTTTTCCAGAAAGCTTTTATTGTTAACTGCCTCTTAAACTCTCCCGCTACACCTACTACGTTTACAGAGCTTCTCAGAACCAGAAAAGCCGAAGCGTTAGGAGATCTGGCAGTTGGACCACTGGCTAGAAAATTTGGCCTTGATAGCGTATTTAGAAACGTACTTGATAATCCCCCTGCATGTTTTACCACTAAAGGATTTGGCATGGAGGATTGGCGGTTTTGGGCAGTGAAGCATGTGTATTTTTCAAGACTGTTTCAGTACAACCGAAATGATCCTCCAACTACCAGTTTGGAAAATAAACCGGTATGGTTTAAAGAAGCGGAAGAATCGGGCCAGGCTCCAGATGATGATATAGTCAAAGCTGAATGGGACAAAGATGAGCATGAGCTAGAAGTAATTGGACAGGCACTGAAGTGTAGAACTTTAGAGTTTAATGACCTGGTAGGGTTAAATAAGCAGGCTCTGCTCAAGACTATTGCAGCAATTGAAGAAGGAAGAAGACAAGCATTTCCTGCACCTATTGACTCGTTTTTAAACCTAGTTATCTTTTTAGAAGCTACCGGAGAATACCATCCCATCCCCCTTGATCCACAAACAATCCTTAAGTTAAAAGCTGAAGGTGATCAGCTGGTAGAAGAGCTGGAAAGAAGGAAGATACACCCGGACCGCAACAGAAGAAACCATATCCAGGTTTTTGCAGACAGACAGGAAACTACCCCCAGCCCTGAAATATTAGCGCTATATTTAGAAAAGATACTAACTAGGGCTCAAGTTATTGACACTGTCACAGCTCCATTGGCTGATAACCACATAGGGATGCTCAGTAACCTTCTAGATGTAATGGAAGGGAGCAATAGTTTTGCAACAGGTATATGGGCAGTTTTAAAAGAGCATTATCCTGCGCAACATCAGGTATTAGATCAACAAATTAGAGCTTTACTAATGATATTGCCAACGCAAAACCGCCGAGACTTATCATCTCTAGTAGAAGCTAGGGCTGGAAAACCTTTTGAAGAGCTTGTATGGGATATCTCAGATAAAGCATCTGAGCAGTTTGCCAAAAAAGGGGTAAAAATTATGCCTGCAACAAGGGAGGTCTTGAAAGAGCTAAGAGGTTTTACGGCTGATTGGATGGACAAAAATGCAGCCTGGGCAAACCAAAGACTAGTAGAACAGCTAACATCTTCTGCTGAAGGAGAGGTTGATGTTCCCCTTCCTCCCTCTGACATAGCAGAGCAGATTGTGTGGTTACAAGAGCAGATTAGGCAGCTTCAAACCCCGAATTAAATAACTATATTTACACCCTATAGTTGATTAATTTTATGCTTTCTGTTAGAATATTTTCTTCATGTATATTGAAAAACGTTCAGCATCACCCAAAGAAAAGATAGTCCAAACAGCCTCACTTTTGCTGAGATCAGCTGGCCTTGCACTTATTTTAGCCTGCACTCCTGTATCAGGAGACCAACATACGGGAAAATCTCCAAAACCTGCCTCAAAACCTACCCCAACTCTTGTTTCAAAAGATACCCGAGCACGCTCTTTACAACCGGGAATCTCTGAAATATACCCTGCTCAAGCAGGTTCTATACACTCATCAGGCGAGATAAGAGTGCAAACTACTCATCTAAGATGGTTCAACTTTGATCAGAACTTAGGTGTTAACCCTTCAAGCATAGAACAAAGCTTAGGGTATCTAGCACAAGTTAGGGCAGGTTCACCTGATTTACAAGGTAACTTTAACAACCGCGTTTTTACGGCATTCATGCTTCCCAAGAGGAATATGCAAGAGCTGGCTGTGGTCTTAACACCAACTAACCTTACCCCACCTCCCTGGGTGCAAAGAATCAGGCCTACTTTACTATATAGAACCCAAGACTCTTATTGGTTGTACATACCCGTCCCCTCGGCTCAGGAAGCCCAAGCAGGAATATATGATCATATGTTTACCAAATCAGAGCAGATCGCCGGCAGGGAGCTACTTGAAACTTTATGCGGAGGCCTTATCGATGTTTCGGCTGTTTTTCAATTAAAACCTCAACAGCCAATCAACGCTGCCGCTTTAACAGCTTTTGCAAAAACTGCAGTTTGCCACACTGTAGCAGACACTTTAGTTTGGCGGGGGCTCAAAGCTCCTCACGTGCTTTATTATGAAGCTATGGAGCAAAAAAATAACCCGGCCGATACTCTACACCTTACCTTCTCGCCTTACGATTATGCCAATTTACCAGCTAATTCAGGCTTACCTTTCAGTGTAAAAAGTAATCCTAAAAGTTTACTTTAATCCTGGCGTTTTGGATATGAATTTCTTTTCCTTGTGAGGTTTTAAGCTGTAGTTTATAACTTTTTCTACTGCTTGGTAATTTAAAGGTCCCAGAAGCCAAAAGCTGAAAAGTATCCTGTGTGGTTGATACCTCTGGTGAAGTGGCTGATCCATCAGTTGAGTTGTAAAGCCTTGCATATGCTGTTCCAGCTTTTTCAATCATTCTCATGTTTATCTCAAGCTGCATACTGGCATAACCGCTATACTCAGCTGGATCAAGAGAAACCTCAAATCCCGGGATACTATACCAGTTTTGATCTGTGCTTGTTCCAGCAGATCCCAAAGGAATATAGACTGGAAACTTACTTTCTGATGTTGTAGTCTGGGTTGAGGACTGAGCAGTGGTAGATGAACTATTAACTTGTCCCTGAAGCTGGGTAACCGAGGCCTCAAGGGCCTTAATCCTTCTTTCCAAATCAGCGTTTTTACTATCTGCTGTTTTAACTAGATTTTCATTGGCAGATTTTAAATTCAAAATTTGGGTAGCTAAGATATTTAGATTATCTGTTACTCCACCCGGATCTTTGGTTAAGAGCGTATCAAACGGAACTTCTTTTGGAACTTCTCTTTGTTGTGGTTCTTCTAAACTATCTTTAATGTAAAAAAATCTAAAATAAACAAGTCCACTTATAACCAGAATTGCTATGATACCAATGGGCAAAAACCGGATCATATATCAATAATACAGCTATAATCAGTTTTCTGCTATATTAATCTATATAGGATAGGAATTTTTTTAACCAATGGTAAATCTACCACCAGCAAAACATAACCACCATATCCTCAATTTTCCTGAGGATTTTTTATGGGGAGCAGCAACATCTGCTCACCAAGTAGAAGGAAACAACGTTAACAACCAGTGGTGGAACTGGGAGCAAAATTTGCCTGAGCAATACCGCTCCGGAGAAACTGCAGACCAATACCACAGGTTTAAGGAGGATTTTGATCTTGCCAAAGAATTTGGCCATAATGCACACCGGCTTTCTATAGAATGGTCAAGAATTGAGCCCTTTGAAGGCAAATTTGACCAGTTTGAGATTGACCATTACCGGGAAGTTTTTAAAGCTCTTAGGCAAAGGGGTATGAAGATTATGCTCACACTTCATCACTTTACTGATCCACTATGGATAACTAAAATTGGAGGCTGGCAAAATGGTAAAACCCCTTTTTATTTCAATAGGTTTGTTAGTAGAGTAGTCAAAGAGTATAAAGAATACATTGATTTATGGATTACCATAAACGAGCCGGGAATTTATACTTGGGGTGGATATCTAGATGGCAGGTTTCCACCAGGGCAAAAAAGTATTTGGAAAGCCCTTTTGGTTACTTTAAACTTAGCTGCTGCCCACAGAAAAGCATACAAAACAATCCATAAAATTATCCCTTCTGCCAAAGTGGGTATGGCCCAAAATGTGGTTTCGTTTGGAGCCCAACAATCTCATTCTATTTTACAACATGTTCTGGTTTGGCTTCATGACATAGCCTACAATCATTTCTTTTATATCCTTACCCCACATGCCCATGATTTTTTGGGGTTAAATTATTACTTCCATGAAAGAATAGGGGTTTTGCATGGCAGAAAGCTCCCCCAGCTTTTGGATGCTTCTTTGACTAAAAAAGATGTTTCTGATATGGGCTGGGAACTTTATCCTGAAGGGATTTTTGATGCCCTGCGGGATTTGGCCGGATTTAAACTACCAATTTATATTACTGAAAACGGACTGGCATCAACCAATGATGACAGAAGATGCAGGTTTTTAATTTCTTATCTAAAAGAAATCTACCATGCAATTGAATCTGGAGTTGATGTGAAAGGATATTTTCATTGGAGCCTGACCGATAATTTTGAATGGGCAGATGGGTTTAAACCAAGATTTGGACTAATTGGGATCGATTACAATACCAAACAAAGAATCCCCAGGTTGTCTGCGCAAGTTTATAAAAGTGTTATCAAACATAACGGTATTCCTCATCATCTCATGCGTTTTATCGGACATACTGTAAATGCAAAAGAGGTCTTAGAAAAGATGAAAACCTGATATGTCTCACCTACCTTTTGCTATAGTAGCATATTTTTTAAATGCTGTTGCTGTCACCATTAATAAATTCTTACTTGTTCGTCATATCCCCGACCCTTTGGTCTATATTTTCTATTTTAGTCTGGTAAGCCTGATTGCTCTTGCTGCTCTTCCTTTTACTTCTATCCCACCACCTTTTCCCCTTTTTCTTGCCTCCATCTCAACCCTCCTTTGGACTACTGGGGCATATTTTATGTTCAAAGCTTTACAAAAAGGGCATGTTGCCAGAGTCATTCCTATCATAGGCACTCTTATTCCCCTGGTACTACTGGGGCATGCTATTACTGAGGAAACAGTTAAAATAGATGAGGTTTGGGCAGTTATTACTTTGATACTGGGACTAATATTTTTAACATTACCTGATTGGAAAGTTGGAATCAGCAAAAAAGAGGTTTTTTACGAGATTGCCTCTTCCATTCTTTTTGCCTACTCATATATTTTAATCCGGCAGGCTTTTTTACAACATGACTATACCAGCGTGTTTATCTGGTCAAGAATTATCCTTCTGCCATTAGGGCTCGTTATAGTTTTAGTTCCAAGTCTAAGAAAAAGAATTCTGTCGGGAAACAATAACCCCAATTTTAAGCTTATTTCATTTGCTGGACTATTGTTTATAGCAAGCCAGATTGCTGGTGGATCTTCTGAGCTTTTGATAATCTTTTCTGTTGCTTTGGCAAATCCAGCTGTTGTAAATTCTTTACAAGGCACACAGTATATATTTTTGTTTGTCTTTAGTTTGATGCTGGCACGCAAATACCCTCAAATATTTAAAGAAAGTTTTTCTAAGTTAAATTTGCTGGGTAAGCTGTTTGGCATAATTTTAATCGGCTTCGGTCTTTATATATTGTCTTTTACTGACTTTGCCAAACCTAAAGTTGAGTTTGGGGTAAGCTTTTCTCCCCGCTATGCTCAAAGTTTAGAGCTAAATCCTGAGCAAACTTTTGTAGATATGCTGGATAACCTGAATGTAAAACTGGTGCGTTTACCAGTTTATTGGGATGAGGTTGAAAAAGTTAAAGGGCAAAAGGATTTTTCAAAACTCGATTTTTATTTGCAGGAAAGTTTAAAAAAAGATGTAAAGGTAGTGTTGGTAGTTGGGTTTAAACAGCCCAGATGGCCGGAGTGTTTTACCCCGCAATGGGCAGCCAATCTTTCCAGAACAGACAAAAACGAACAAATCTTAAAGCTTGTTAACGAAGAGATAAACTATTTTAAAAAATATCCTAATATTATCTATTGGCAGGTAGAAAATGAACCATTTGTGCCTTTTGGGCTATGCATCCCTCCGGATGATATTAGTAGCAAACTACTGGAGCAAGAAATAAACACTGTTAAAAGCCTAGATGACAGAAAAATAATGGTAACAGATAGTGGTGAGCTATCTACCTGGATTCAAGCCCGGAAAAGAGCAGATATCTTAGGTACTACATTTTATAAAACTGTCTGGAATCCTTACTTTGGACTGGTAGATTACCCTTTTCCATCAGTTTTTTATAGCTTAAAGGCAAATATTTCTAAGTTTATTGCCGGAAAGTTAAAACAAGAAATTCTCATCTCTGAGTTGCAGGCAGAACCATGGATTACAGGACATCAAAGTGTCAAAGATGTACCCATTGATCAGCTTACAAAACAGTTTTCAGTATCAAAATTTAGCAAAAATATTACCTTTGTCAAAGATATAGGATTTGATAAAGCTTTATTGTGGGGAGTTGAATGGTGGTACTTTATGAAAGAAAATGGCCGTCCAGAATATCTGGAATACGCCAAAACCCTCTTTTGATCTGGTTTGACTGAATTAGATCTATATAGTGCTACTTACTAGGTTCAAACTTTTTATCTACAATACATTTAGAGCCTGTAAAGTTTTTATCCCTTGTGGTTTGACGGTACTTAATTAAAAAGTATGCCCAAGGAAAATACAACAAAACTTAGTTTAACACGTCCGAAGAAATACGTCGTATCTTCTTTGGGGAAAAAAATTCCCCTGCCTTTCTTGGTATTACAGGTAATTTTGATCATGATAGGCAAGATGCCTTTGTTCATAGTAAATAGTCTATGGAATATTTTTGTAAATGTTCGGAAGCTATTGCTGAATCTACCAACTCTTAACTTACACAAGCGTGGCCGCCCCAGAAAAAATCCCGCTCTGGTTTTTTATAAACATAGATTAGCTTATTTTATCAAGAAAAAAGTGCCAAAAAGAGTAAAGGTTGGTTTTGCTCTGTTTATATTGCTGGCAATTTTGGTAAGTTATACCTCTTTCATCCTAACAGCTGCCTACCAGCTGCCTTCCCCCAACAGACTCACTGCCCAGGAGCGTCCGTTAACTACAGAAATTTTTGACCGGAACGGAAATTTGCTTTATAGATTATACGAAGGCAGAAACAGAACTTTAGTAAAATTTGATGAGATACCAGATCATCTAAAAAAAGCAACTATTGCCATAGAGGACAAAAACTTTTATCACCACTTTGGGGTTGATCCAGCAGCCATTATCAGAGCTTTCTACCACAACCAAAAAAAAGGAACACAAGAAGGAGCATCCACCTTAACTCAGCAGTTAATTAAAAACAGCTTGCTTAGTCCAGAAAAAACCTATGTCAGAAAAGTAAAAGAGGTTATTCTGGCAGTCTGGGCAGAACTGATTTATCCAAAAGAAGATATATTGGCAATGTATTTTAATGAAGCCCCTTACGGTGGTCCTAACTGGGGAGTAGATGCTGCAGCCAGAGCCTATTTTGGTAAAAGCGTAAAAGATCTAAGCTTGGCAGAGTCAACCCTGCTTGCCGGGCTGCCTGCTTCCCCATCTGAGTTTTCTCCTTATGGCACTAAACCTCATCTTGGAAAAGCTCGTCAAGAGCAAGTGTTAGATAGAATGGTAGAGGAAAAATACATCACCAAAAACACAGCAGAAAAAGCCAAAAAAGAAAAGCTTAAAATCATACCTCCAGTTACCAACATAGAAGCTCCTCATTTTGTAATGTATGTAAAAAACTTACTGGCTCAAAAATACGGTGACCGGGTTGTTTCGCAAGGCGGATTAAAAATCCATACCACTCTTGATTTAGGCTTGCAAAAAGAGGTTGAAAGGATTGTAGCTGATGAGGTCAGTAAGCTTTCAGGACTCAATGTTACAAATGGGGCAGCCCTCATAACAGATAGTAAAACAGGACAAATTTTGGCAATGGTTGGTAGCAAAAATTACTTCCAGTCAGATTTTGGCAACTTTAATGCCACTTTATCTTTACGCCAACCTGGATCCTCTATCAAGCCTGTCACTTATGTAACTTCGTTTAAAAAAGGTTTTAGTCCTGGAAATACAGTTTTAGATACTCCAGTGGTTTTTAGGGATGAATGGGGTAATTCCTATGCACCTGTTAACTATGATGGCACATTTCATGGACCAGTTTCTATAAGAACAGCTTTGGGTAGTTCCTACAATGTACCGGCAGTTAAAATTTTGGCAACAGTCGGGGTAGATGAGGTAGTGCAAACTGCCAAAGACTTAGGAATAACCACTTTTACAGATCCAAAAAGATATGGTCTATCTCTGACTTTGGGAGGGGCAGAGGTAAAAATGATTGATATGATGTCAGTATATGGATCATTTGCAACAAATGGGATATATAATCCTTCCTCCTCCATTATTAAGGTTGTTGATTCAGAAGGTAATATCTTGGAAGAGTATAAAGAAAATGGCCAAAGAGTGCTGCAACCTGAGCTGGCATTTCTGATAACCAGCATCTTATCAGACAACGCAGCCAGAATCCCTGCTTTTGGACCTAACTCCCTACTAAACTTACCAGGAGTAGCTGTAAAAACAGGTACAACAGACAATAAAAGAGACAACTGGACATTTGGCTATACTCCTAATTTTGTAGTAGGAGTTTGGGTAGGCAACAATAATAATATGCCAATGGATCCAACTTTAACCTCCGGAATAACAGGGGCCGCACCTATTTGGAGCAAGATTATGAAAGGACTGCTTACAGCAAACCCGGATACACACTTTATCCGCCCAGGAGGGATTGTTGAGGTGACTGTAGATGGCAGAAAAGATATCGCTGTTGCTGGAATACTACCAAAAGAGCTAGTGAGAATCAGGGCTGAGAAAGATACCACCAAGTATTTTGACGCCTTCTCCTCATATGCTACTTCCTCTGCCACTGTGGCCTCAAGTGAGAATACTAATAACTAAAATAGTCTATCATTTAACACAACCCAACCTCGTTGATCTTTTTTATTAAAACTTACCGGGGAAGCGATAAACCTGGCTGAATCCCCGACAAATATCAAAGTTCCATATTTACAATCCCCCCTATCTTCAAAAAACTTTTCTTCTATGGCAATTCTTTCACCGTACCTTTCTTTGATATCTTCCAGATCATCTTTGGTTAACCCATCATAGAAAATAACCTTTTTAACCTTAAACTGACCGATAATATCTTTGCCCGAAGGTTTGATATAAACTAAATCATTGGCTGCAACAACTCCAAATGGAGGAATCTTGGATTTAGAAAACCTAGATTCTATAGTTTTTTGTCCGGAAAGAATAAGTTTAGCAGTATCCCCTTTAAAAATAGCCAAATGCTTTGTCATTAATTTGGATTATATCACTCCGAGATATATTGTTGACTTTTCAAGGCAGACGTACAAATCGCGGAAGTTCATTAAATCACGTAACTGGCGGATGTTTTTGATAATGCTCTTTGATTTTTTGATAATATTGATCAGAGTTTGGTATCTCCCCTAGGCTCTTATACCTTCCTGCAAAAACTTCAAGATCAGGTATACCTTTTAAAGCAGAACCAATGGCTGAATCTACCAAATGGTGTAATCCACCTTCCATAAAAACCATCCCTTGTGCTATCAAAGGTAAATTCTGAGGAGACCAAACTGTTTGCCCCGAGGATGGATCTTTATCCACTAAAGGTTCTGTTAAGAGATAATCATTTATTTCTGCTACTGCTTCTGCCATAGCCACAATGGCAGGGTTATATGCTTTTACCATTAAGATTAATTCATTTTCTTTTGGAGACTTAGGGCTATCAGCTTTTAAATCAAGGCCAAGGGCTCCAGCAATAGTGGTCAGTGCATTTATGTAAGCAAGGCTGACTATGGCTTCATGTTCAAAATTCATCTCTTCAAGCCTTCTTTCAATATCTCGTGGTATACCCACACCTAGAGATCGTACATACTCTCCTTGAAGGGAAAGCACCAGGGAGGTTTGGTTTGGAGCTGTCTCAACCCTGCGGAGTTGGATGTTAGTTGCAGCCAAGTTGATCATCTGATCACGAGGCTGAGCAGGCTTGAACTCCAAATAAAATAACTCTCTATTAGGCTTAGAGTAGTTGACTAAACTTGTATGACCAAACTTCCAATGAGAGACCATCTTTTGCCGTAAATTTTTTGGATAATAAGCCAAATTAAATACTTCTGCTTCGGCTAATCGGATTAAAGCCTGATCTAATTCTGCGTCTGGAGTTGGTGGCACTACTGATGGGATAGCGTCTGGTGGTACAGGTCTGCGAACAAACCATTGCCAAGGTTGAAGTAAAATCAAAGCAGCTCCACCTGCCGTTACACCAAGGGCTACTCTTCTGGAAGTAACTACTGACCTCCAATCAGGAGGTGTTGGTCGAGAAGGTGGAGGGGTTGACCCTGAAGATAAACGAATTGGTCTTCGACCTTGTTTTCCTCTGCTTTTTCCAGCAAAGTCATTAGCTGCCTCTAAAGCAGAATCAATCCCTAAAAAACTTCTTCTGGAAAGTGCAGTTACTTCAACAGCCATAGGTATAATATACCTTATAGTATACCATATTTTGATCTTAAATTCAGTCTGGAATAACCTAACCCCTCTTTATCTCTACACCTGTCCTCCTTGACAAAATGTATATTTAAGTGTACATTTGAAATATGCAATATATCACTACTACCGAACTTAGAACAAAATCCAGCAAGCTTGTTAAAACCTTAAAAGGGGGAGGGACTTTACGTCTGATTCACCGTTCCAAGGTAATTGGACAGATTATGCCCATTTATGAACCTAAACCTTTTGATGCCAAAAAATTTGAAAAACTTGTGAAAAACCTTAAACTCCCCAAAACAACTTATGCTCAAAGAGAAAAGATCTATCGTGCTCATCTAATGAAAAAATATGGCAAGGGTCTTTCTTGATACAAATATCTTCATTGATCTGGTAGAACAACGACGTTCTGCTGTAGAAGAGAACCTGGAAAACCATGATCTTTTCCTGTCCCCTCTTTCTATCCATATTTTATTGTATGTTACAAAAAAGAAAATTCCATATGATAGATTGACTAACATTGTGGCTAGGTTTCACCTTATATCGTTTGATGGTGATACTGCTTACAGAGCGCTAGAAGGCCCAACTGCAGACTTTGAAGACAATGTGCAACTGCTTTCCGGCTCAACAGCTGAATGTGATGCTTTTTTAACTGCAGATGAAAAACTTTTAAAACTCAAATTCTTCGGCAAAATGGAGATAAAACCAACCCTTGTCAAATTCTGACCCTTTTGTTATACTTGACAAAGTGGGTCGGAAATTCGACCTTTTTTTAATGTCCAAAATAATTAGCTTTTTTAAGGAGGTAAAGGAAGAGTTAGATAAAGTAGCCTGGCCTTCCCGTGAGCAAACCATAAGGTATACTATTTTAGTAATTTTAGTAACCTTGGTATCTGGAGGTGTGTTAGGAGGACTGGACTATTTGCTAACTTTACTTACTACCTTCCTGATCAACCAAACCTAACATGAGTGGTGATGACAACCAACAACTAAATAGTCAGACACAACCTGAGACCCAACAAGGGGCTACCGAACCTAAACCAACAACTGAGAGTAGTGCAGATTCATCCAAAAATACTCCAGGTGCACGCTGGTATGTAGTACATACCTACTCAGGACATGAGAATAAAGTGGCGACAACCCTAAAGCAACGAGTGGAATCTGAACATTTGGAAAATAAAATCTTAGACGTACTGGTTCCAACGCAAGACAAAATTGAAATCAAGGGTGGCAAACGGGTTGGTATCAAAGAAAAAATCTTTCCTGGATATATTCTGGTAAAGATGGTTTTGGATGATAGTTCCTGGTTGGCAGTAAGAACCACTCAAGGAGTCACCTCGTTTGTAGGTATGGGTAACAAACCAACACCAATTTCTGATGCTGAAGTACAAACTATTATTAAATTCACTCAGTCTAAAGAACCAGTTTATAAACAGGTATTTTTGGCAAATGATACTGTCAAAATTACCGACGGACCATTTGCAGAGTTTATTGGCAAAGTTGACTCAGTTGATGAGGAAAAAGGTAAAGTTAAAGTTTTGGTGTCCATCTTTGGAAGAGAAACACCGGTAGAGTTAGATTTTTTGCAGGTTCAGAAGATATAACCTAACTAATATGGCTCAGAAAAAAATAAAGACATACATTAAGTTAAATGCACCAGCAGGACAAGCAACTGCTGCTCCTCCTATTGGTCCTGCTTTGGGTCAACACGGCCTGCCAATAATGGACTTTGTTAAAAGCTTTAATGAAAAAACCAAAGACAAGCAAGGCTCAATTTTGCCTGTTGTGGTAACTGTCTATGAAGACAGAACTTTTTCTTTTATTACCAAAGAGCCTCCTATTGCTGAAATGATCAAAAAAGCATTAAAACTTGAAAAAGGTTCAGGAAAGGCTTTAAAAGAACCTGTAGGCACACTTTCTAAGGCTCAAGTTGAGGAAATAGCCAAAGCCAAGATGCCGGATTTGAATGCCAACTCAGTTGAGGCTGCCATGAAGATTGTGGAAGGCACAGCAAGATCAATGGGGGTAAAAGTAAGTGGGTAAAACAAAGACTATTGTTATAGATGATTCCCTTCCTCAAAAAGAAGTCAAGAAAACAGAAAGCAAAAAACCTGAACAAAAACCAGGAGAGGATTTAATTGCCAAAATTAATGCAGAACTAGGGGTTGAGGAGCAAACACCTCAGAAAAAAGAGGTCAAACAGACTACGGAGCAAGAAAAAGAAGAAAAACCAGAAACCAAAAAGAAAGCCAAATCTAAAGTACCTATATCCAAAAAGGTTAGATCAAAAAAATATCAAGAAGCCACAGCTGAGATAGATAAAACCAAGTTTTATCCTGTTGGGCAAGCTATTGAGCTAGTCAAAAAATCCTCATATACTAAATTTAGCGCAACCATGGAAGCTCATATTAACACTGACAAAACTGGGATCAGAGGTCTGGTTTCACTTCCCTTTACAGCTGGTAAAAAACTGAGAATTTTAGCTTTTGGTAAAGATGCAGATCAGTCCGGTGCAGATACAGCAGGAACAGATGGGGTAATTGAGGAGATTAATAAAGGTAAGGTAGATTTTGACATCATAGTAACAACCCCTGAATGGATGCCAAAGCTTGCTAAAGTAGCCCGGATTTTAGGCCCAAGAGGCCTTATGCCAAATCCTAAAAACGGCACCATTACAAGTCCGTCAGCTGACGGATTAAAAAAGGCTGTTGCAAGCTTCCAAGCTGGTAAAACTGAATACAAGACCGAGAATAAAGCTGCTGTGCTGCATTTATCTGTTGGCAAAGTGGATCAGGCAAGTGAAGAGATTGCTGCAAATATAAAAACACTGGTACAAACTGTTGGAAAAACCAGAGTCAAAAAACTAACCCTTTCACCCACCATGGGTGCTGGAGTGAAACTGGATTTAACCAGTGTCTAAAGCTTAGGCTATTCCTAAAAAGACTTCCACTTTATTAGAGTTTACCCTTAACACACCCGTATCAATTTTTAGCTCTTTTATCTTTTGATTGTTTTTATATATTACTAAAAATTCTTTAATAATGGAGATAAAATTTGTATGAAGTGGCCAGACATCAAATGGGCCTTCTAAATTAGTTGAGGAAACCACATCCACCTCTTCAGTAAATACTTCCTCTGAATCAGGGCTGATTATGGTAAGCTGCAGCTTTTTTTCATCAGGATGCATTCATTACCTCCTCAGCGCTGCCAATGTACAAAAACTTGCCTGGATCAACAGAATCAAATTTACCTTCAATGATTTCTTTTACATCCCTGACTACTTGCTCCAAAGGAATAAATTTACCCTTTTTGCCTGTTTGACCCTCAACCACCGACAAGCTCTGAGTCATGTAATTTTTTATCATTCTGGCTCTTTTAAAAGCTATTTGGTCATCCCCAGACAGCTCTGCTTCACCAATCAGCGATACCATCCTTTCCAGTGTAACTGCCTTTTTAAGGATTGCCAGGGCTTGCAAAACGGTTATAAAGTGCACGCTTCCGGCAACTTCCTCATTCAAAGCTGAAGACACAGATGAAAGTATATCTACAGCCGGAAACAAGCCGCTTTGATAAACAGATCTGGATAAAACAATACTTGAGTCAAGATAAGGAAAAACCGACTGTACACCATGGTCTGTTAAATCATCTGATGGGACATAAATTGCCTCAAAAGAAGTGATAAAGTTTTTCTCATTTGAGGCAAGTCTTTCATGAAGCAGGGCCATTTCTGATGACAGAGTGGCTTGATACCCACCTTCTGAAGGGATGGTATTCATAAGAGTTGATAACTCATATCCGGCCTGAGCATACCTGAAAACATTATCAATAAAAAACAGCACGTCTTTTTGTAGAAAGTCACGGAAAAACTCTGCCACAGCTACCCCACTGGTGGCAGTTCTAAATCTAACAGCCGGATTTTCTCCCATTTGCCCATACATCAAACAAATATCTTTCAAAACACCGTTTTCCTGCATTGTTTCATACAGCTCTTGGCCTTCCCTTGACCTTTCTCCTACTCCTGTAAATACAGACAAACCCTTACCTTTTCCTAAAATGACAATATTATGAATAATTTCAGAAAGTAAAACTGTTTTTCCTACTCCTGCTCCTCCGAAAAGCCCCACTTTCCCCCCTTTTAAAATTGGGGTAAAAAAATCAATTACTTTGATGCCGGTTTCAAGTACTGTTTTTGGGGTATTAATTTTGGCATAACTTAAATCATGTTTAAAAACAGACTTTTTGTGTTTTGTTTGAAACTGTTTTCCTTCGTCCTGGACTTTGCCAAATAGATCTATAACTCTTCCCAAAAGCTCCTCTCCTACCGGAATAATAATTGGCTCTTCAGTATCTTTCACCACATCACCTATTCTAGGATGAGTATTTGCCAAAAGCAGACAATAAAACTTATTTGCCTTGGATGAGGCAAATACCTCCATTTTGATACTGCGGTCATTTTTTAGTACTAATAGATTATGAATTTTGGGTTTATGGTCTAAAAACTCAACCTCAATAATATGTTGTTTGATACTGGTAATTTTTCCAATATTTTTCATGAAACTTATCCTCCCCACAAAGATATACCGGCAATTGTCTGTTGTAGCTTTTTATTTTGGATATCTTTTTGGGCCCTTAACTTTAAGTATTTAATATTCTTGATCCGTTTGTCTATATTGACTAAAGCCTCCTCCATTGCATTGATCCTTGAAGCATACCTAGCAAGTTGGGCCTCATGAACAGTTTGCTTGAAAGCTGAAGTAAAAATCTGGGTCTCGAAAAAGTTTAAGATGTTTTCTAAGGATGGCTCAAACAAAAAGTGCACTTGCCTTTGAACCTGCTTATCATCTACCGGCTGCTCTCCAGTAATTTCTTGGCCTTGGGCAGACTGATTTAAAACATTAACAAACTGTCCATAAAATACTGTCACCTTTTGATAATCTAGGATCTTGGCAATTAAAGGCTCAAGCTGGGCGAAGGAGACATCATTGTCTGGTATTTCAAAGTATTCATATGCTTTTTTACTACTGCTTTCTTTATCATAAATTTCCCGTCCAAGCTTTCCTACTATCACAAGTTCTACCTCTGATTGTGTATTGGCATACTCTTTAAAGGATTGAAAAACTTTGCTGATAATATCTCCATATAATCTGGTGTTAGCAGACAAAAAAACTGCTACTGATTTACCGTTTTTGGGTAGTGTTGAAAACGAGTTAACAGTTGGGACATGCTTTTTTTTCTTAATTAGGGCAATAATTTTGTCTTTATATGAGCCTTTAACATCAAAAAAAACATCTGATAATCTATCCAGAAAATCCCTGGTTTTTAGAACTGATCTTCTTATTTTCTGCATTTTAAATACTGAGATCTGCTCGTAAGCTTGAGCCAAAAATCTCATTCCATTTGCAGCATATAACTCATCTGCAAGCTTTAACTTTGTTGACATAAAATTATAAGCTCCTCTTTTTTCTTTGCAATGTTATCTAGTAAACTATCAAAATCATCAGCGCTGATAACTGATAAGATAAGTGTTTTAATATGGGGTTTTTCAAAGTTCTTAATTAAGTTTATCTTGCAGATTGAAACTGGAAATACCGGATCATCTCCTACCAGTCCAAGCCAGATTAAAGAAAGCAGCAGAATTTGCAACTCTTCCCGCAAAGAAAGTGAATAAGGCTGGTCAAAAAATTGAGCAAGTTTTTCCCCCAGAATAAGATTTTTTCTTGTCTCATCAGACAATTCTGCCCCAAAGTGGGACAAGTTTATAGCTGTTTCGTATTTGTTTAAAAACTCATAAATTGCCCCAGAGATTGACTGCTCCAGTTTATTTTGAGTCTGTTTACCAACCCTGGTCACAGACAAAGGAACATTAATCGCAGGTCTTCTGCCTTTGTAAAAAACGTTTGAGTCAAAAAAGATATGCCCATCTGTAACACCCATTAAGTTGGTAGTGATATAACCTGTTAAATCCCCTTCCATGGTCTCTGCAACAGGCAAGCAGGTAATAGATACTTCTCTACTCCCTACTTTAAAATTACCTGCTCTTTCCAAAAGCCTGGCATGGGTGTAGAAAATGTCCCCAGGATAGGAATCCCTGCCTGGAAAGCGTCTGGCAAGAAGAGAAATCTCTCTATAAAATTTGGCATGAGTTGATAAATCATCCATAATTACTAACACATCTTTTCCTAAATCCCTGAAATACTCAGCAACAGCCATAGCAGAAAACGGAGTTAAATAAATCAAGCTGGGTGAATCTAAAGAGCTTGTTGCCACCATGACCATTTTCTCCATTAACCCTTCTTTGCTAAAATATTCTTCCAAAGCTTTGATTTCACTTTTTCTTTTGCCAATGCAGGCATAAATTACAACTGGAGGGTTTTTTTCCAGTATAAGCTGTCCTTTAACAATGGATATTAAAAAGGAGCTTTTACCGGTTTTTCTATCACCTAAGATAAGCTCTCTTTGACCTTTGCCCAGCGGTACTAGAAGATCGACCATTGATACACCAGTTACAAAGGGTTGCTTTATTCTGGCTCTTTTTCCAATTCCCAAGGGCCTTACTTCCAATGGGTAAAACTGCTTAGGTCTTTTATAAGACCTGCGTTTTTTTAAAAGGTTTCCTAAAGGATCAATTAACTCACCCAACAGCTGGTTTCCAACAGGTATACGGCTCTTTTCTCCTGTTAAAGCAACCTTTGAGCCTGTGGTTACCGGGCGCTTATCAAAAACCAACACCTCTGCTGTATGATCTTCCAGACTATAGATTTGACCTGCCTGATTTCTCTCAAATACTACTATTTCATTTAAAGATGCTCCTACTAAGTTTGCAACCTTTACCAAGGGAAACTTAATCTCAACAACTTGACCCAAATAGTGATTTTGATATTTTTTAAACTTATCCATAATTAAAGCCGTAAGATGAAATAGGCTATCACTACTCCTGCACTAACTATCGCTACAGTCAATACCACATTCATGGCAATCCCCATCTGAATGATTCTTTGGGCCATCGGATTTCTGCCTAAAGCCTCCAAACCCCTGCTGGCTGTCCTGCCAAAGGTATAAAGCCCTGCTGCCACAGAAGACATGATTACAAGCCCTGCCAAAAAGTATTTAAAAACTTCACTGGGAGATTCTGTAGCAGCAATGGCGCTTAGCTTAAATACATCCTGCAGCTGGCCTTGAACTTTTGCAGATTGGAGGTTGCTGTAGTGCATATACAGTGAAACTGCGATTGTCCCTGAATCTGTTGGTTTACCGGGATTAAAACCTTCAATGGCAGAGCCCAGAACAAAACCGCTTTTGGAAGCTTTTGTTCCAACGCCGTTTGTAGCAGATGTAGTTATTAAATCTCCTTTTTTAATTTCTCCGCCTTCACTATTTACTAAAACATAAGTTGTGCCTGAGGAGATAACAGGATGAGAAGACTCATCTGAACCTGTTAAATTAAAAGACACTGCTGGATTTTCTGCCACTACCCCCAGCATACTGGAATCATAGGCTTCATCACACAGTGAATACCCATTACTTGCAGAGCAAATAATATTTCCAGGCCTCACATCCCCTTCAATAACCAAATAATTTGCAACCCCCATGGAGGCATCTGATGACCCTGTTGCCTCTTGTTCCTGCTCTTCCTGAGCAAATACAGGAAAAACAATGGAGAAAACAAGTATTGCAGCAAATATTAAAATGGGCAGTTTTTTCATCTATTATTTAATATAGGTAATTTCTACAGCATTAGCAAGAACTTGAGAGAGGCTTCAGTTTCACTCAGTATCTACAATAGTTCGACTAAGGCTCACTATCTACGATGTTTCGATTTCACTCAACATCTACGATCCACCAGTCTACTTTCAAATCACTGCTTTGGGCTTTGTCTAATTGGATAGTAAATTGGGAGTTGGCAGCGTCTTTGCTGACCCCAATTGCCACCGGTTTTTCAGGAGTCACAAATACTTTGGATTTATTTGTAAATTGTAAATTGTAAATTGTAAATTGATTCTGCCCTGCAGGAATTGTCACTGTCCCCAAGGTCTTTTGGGAAACTGTAAGTTTTTGAACAGTTAAATTACCCGTATTATCTATTTTTACTTTACCATTAAACAAATCTATATCCTTGGAAAATGGACTGTTTTGTATAAAAAGTGTGCCAATCACTGACAAAGAATTACCATTGATATTCATAGTTCCATCTATATTTACATCCCCCGCAATACTGGTTTTACCAAGAGAAGTTTCCCCGAATACTTTAAATGATTCAGAGACATTTAGGTTATATGCTGCAAGTTTACCTGAAAAAGTTGCTTCAGAAGTAACAGCTAGATTTGCCAAAGTAGCAGAACCTGTTGCAAGTAATACATCAGGAGGAGTTAAGGTAAGCTGAGGGCTTTGAGCCAAGAGCGCAGAAGCGGAAGACTCCTGAGCAGATGATGTGGCCTCTGCAGAAGATGTACCTTCTTTTGATTCCAGATTCTTGATCCTGGCCTCAAGTGAAGCTATTTTATCTTCCAAAGATAGCTTGGCAGAAGGGGTGGATTCATTAAGTCTTATTCTTAAATCATTAATCTGTCCTGACAAGCCTTGTATTCCTAACAGTGCTATACCTGCTGGATCAATGGTTGAGATATGTTTATTATCATTTCCCAGTCCAAACACAGAGTAAAACTGCTCAGCCACAGGCCCAATGTGTTTTATGCCCGGTTCCAGTTTATAGTTCCAAGAAGATATATCTAACTCAATAATCTTTGATAGAATATCCAAGTTATTTAAAGATTCAAAGTTTTCTTTAAATTCAAAGGATGACCCATTTGTCCACGTTCCTCCTGTAGACAGATATGCCCCATTACCGGTTGAGCCGTCTGTGCCAACAGTGATGGGGTTTGATGTCACAGAAGTCCCTATCCCTATATTTCCACCGGAAGTTACCAGCAAGGAAGGCATGCTACCGCTCCCCTGGACCTGTAACAAAGCTGTAGGAGAGGTAGTACCAATACCCACATTTCCATTAACCCCCAATATAGCCCCGGATGACAGGGCAGTAGATGCAGTCCCCCAGCCAAATAATCCTCCTCCATTAACCTGTAAAGCAGCCCCTGCCCCAGAGGTACCAATACCTACATTACCGATTATCGCCAACTGAGAACCTGGTGCAGAGGTACCAATCCCTAATCTGTTATTGGTATTATCCCAGTAGTAGTTTGGTATATTTTGTGATACTAACCCATTAGGACCGGTAAACAATGCTCCACCTGAGGTCAAGTTTGTTAAAGATAGCGTTGGAGCAGCTATTCCACCATTTAATACCGAAAGACCAGTAACTGTTAATGAAGAGCCAATACCTACATTACCACTGGCGTTTAGCCCTGCTAAACTTGTTAACCCTGTAACATTTAAGCCATTTAATGCCCCAAAGCCGGTGATTGATCCACCAACTCCCACATTTCCTGAGGTGGTTAAAGAAGTAGCATTAATATTGGTTGTTTGCAGGCCACCATTTAACACACCTAATCCTGTCACAGTTAAACTACTGCCTATTCCTACATTACCTATGACATGTAAGGGGTAATCAGGAGAGGTTGTCCCGATACCTACATTACCCTGCACTGCTAAACCAAATGATGGAGCAGCTGAATTGGCAAATGAGGCCCCAATACCTAGATTACCTGTAATACCTAAGGTGGCACCGGGAGATGTTGTACCAATACCTAGTCTGCCTGTTGAGGTTGAGAAAGATAAAGTGTTAGAACCAATGGCCAACCCTGTACCAATGTGGAAAGTGGATAATGGATTAGTTGTACCAATACCCACATTACCATTATCCAGTATGGCAAAGCGGTGTAATCCATTTGAGTCTGCAGTGATAAATGATATTCCGGTTCCGGTGCCTGCACCTTTAACCTGAAGTTTGGCTGATATATAGGTAGTGCCAATACCCACATTGCCACTACTGTCTACAGAAAATAGCGGGCTGGTGCCGCCGTTGTAAAGTGCCAATCCTCCGGTGCCTGCCAGACCTGATGTTGCATCATAGTTTAGTAAAATTAATCCTGTACCCTGGGCATTTAAGGTTAGATTGGCTGCACCTGAAAGTGGAGATCCTGATGAGGCAGTGTTTGAGATAGTTGAGGCATTGGTAACAGCATTAATATCATCAACATAAGCTGTCCAGGCAGTGGTAGTTGAGGAGGTGACTCTTAACCTTAAATTAGTCACAGCATCCCTGCCTGTGGTAGCCACACCTGTCAGATCACAGGTCTTGGTTTCCCAGGTATTGGCACTAGACACTGTAAAGGTACAGGTCTGCCAGGTAGAACCATCTTCTGAGTATTCCAGCACCATATATGAGCCTGTCCTGGAGGAATAGACTTTGTACTGCAAATCATTTTTGTTTGACCAGTTACTGGAGGTAATAGTCCTTGAGGCAGAATAGCCTGTCTGGTCAATTGGTGAATATGAAGCTTTAGTAACAGCAGTTTGGGCAGTACCGGTATTACCGCCAACTATATATGCATACTGATTAGAATCAGAATCTGTAAAGTTAAAGGCTCCAAAGTTGGAGATGGCTGTGGATAGCTGTGTCTGGCCGACTGTACTCCATGCACCAACATTCCCTGATGCATCTACACTTGCTTTGTAAACAGTGGTCTGCCTGGTCCCGCCTGTGGTTATCCCGCCATAAACATAAAGATAGTTATTAGAGCCAACTGTGGCAAAGATAGCCTGATGGCCATATAACCCCTGGGGCAAAGCATTTTGTGAGGTGGTAGTTAAAGTTAAGTTTCCTGATGCATCAAATGTACCTTTGTAAACTGTACTCTGGGCAGTAGAACCATTTAACCCGCCAATTACCCAAAGATAATTAGTTGATGAGATACTCCCTGTTGCCACAGCATGATAGGAAATACCTGTACTAAGTTGGGTCTGGGAAGTGGTGGTAAAAGAGGAAATATTGGCATCGGAAAAAGAGCCTTTGTAGACAGTGGTCTGGTCAGTAGTGCCATTATTACCGCCAATTACATACAGATAATTAGTAGTACTGATGGTGATTGCATTAGATGTATGCCCATAAAGTGCTTGGGATAAAGAAGTACCTGAAGCAGAAAATGCCCCCACTGACCCATCTGATGAAGAAACAGTCCCCTGAGATATCCCGGACTGTGCAGTCCCTGAAGTATTTTTACCACCTAATACATACAAAGTAGGGCTTGAGGCCGTTGATGTATTTGTTCCTGAAGAACCAGCTGTGCCTGAAGCAGTTGCTGTCCATGTTCCAGCGCCTCCATTACCCCCCGTTACAGTTATTGTTGAACCAGTGGTATCGGCAGATCCTGAATACTCAAAGGTGATCCTTCCTCCACCTCCACCTCCCCCTCCATAATTTACAGAAGGAGTGCCATCTGCCCCGTTTCCACCATTTGCAGTTAATGATCCGCTAATCGTAAGAGTACCTCCTTGTAATGCAATCCTCCCCCCACTTCCACCTCCACTTCCAGTATTGCTATCACCAGTTCCACTAGAACCATTGGTATTTATTGTTCCTGATACAATAACTGTACCCCCGCTTGAAATTTTTATTCCTCCTCCGCCAGCTCCTCCGACACCGCCCTGCCCTGTTGCGCCTGAGCTACCAGAATCATCTGTAGTATATGTTGCACCAGCTGCTGTTCTAGCAGAGTAACCTCCACCTTGACCACCAGCACCCCCATGGCCGGCGCCTCCTGCAGCTTGACATGAGCTACAAGCCCCTCCTCCCGGACCTCTTCCTGCGGTTTGGCCGCTTACAGGTGCGCTATACCCTTTTCCTGCTAAATTAATGGTTCCAGCTACAGTTACGTTACCAGTTGCTTTAATAGTGACAAAGTTTGTGGTAGTTTTTGGCCCATCTGTGGTTAGAGTGGTTCCAGAAGGAATATTAATTGTTGTAAAGTTAAAGGTAGATTTGGTAGCTGTGGCAATAGTACAGGTAGATCCACTCCAGGAAAGTCCTGTGCCTGTACATCCTCCTGCACCAGAACCATTAGTTAAATCAATAGCCCCATCAGTTCCATCTCCCCCATCAACTGGTGGTGTAGCTACTGCTACAGAGTTATCTAATCTTGCCTCAGAGATAGAGTTTGAGTTAGTTGTCCAAGCAGCTACATGGCCGGTGGCTGCTGCAGCTGAGGTCCTAAATACAGTTGACTGGGCATTGCCTGCTGTTCCGTCTGTTGAACCTCCGACTGCATATAGATAAGTAGTTCCTCCAATACTGGAGGCATTAAATCCAAAGTTAGTCCTGGCGCCGGAGAGGGCATTTTGGTTGGTGGTTGAGAAAGTCCCGATATTATCAACAGTCCCTGAGGCTTTTAAAGAACCTGTGCCTTCTGTATAGATAGAGGCTGTTTCCTGAGCTAAGGGAAACTGAGTGGTATCAGCACTAGTCCAGGATCCAACAGATGAATCCATAGAATCCAGCTGCACATTACCGGTATATGTACAGGATGAGCATGTTAAAGAAGAGTTTTTGTAATAGATGTAATAGTTTGAGGTAGAACCGGAGGCTGCAATAGAGGCCTGGGTTTGGAAGGTGAAAGCAACAGATGAGGAAGTAAAGGATGAAACATTTCTGGTAACTTCTGTAAAAGTTGTGCCATTGGTAGAGTAAGCTATCCTGAAATCATCATAGTCTGTCTGGGAGTTAGAATAGATTTGGGAAGCAGTTGAGCCGGATAAAGAGACACTCACTTCATAGTTTGAAGGCAGGGCATTTGAGCCATCATTGTTTACAACAGTCATCACCCTCCTGTAGGTGAAAGTATTAGAGTTCATGGTCCAGCCACCTTCCACAGCAGTACCTACAATGGCATTGGCAGAAGAGGTCAGATTAATGGCTCCGGATGAGGCTAAAAGTCCGGAATTTGTTAAAGTAGAGCCTCCAACTGTTAAGGCCCCGGCTGATGAGACAGAAAGGTAAGAGGTTGAACCTGTTGTATCTGTTAGATTAAAGATATTGCCTGTTGATCCTGGAGCAGCCCTCACAATTAAGGCATTGGTAGTACCATTGGTGGTTGGAGCAATAATGGTTGAACCCCTGACATCCAACATGGCATTAGTGGAAGTGGTACCAATACCTAGGTTGCCATTAATAGCCAGACCATTGCTTGGTGCTGCAACAGATGCAGTCCCCCAGCCTAATACTACCCCACCATTTACCTGTAAGGCTGCTCCTGCTCCGGATGTACCAATGCCAACATTACCGATTACATTTAAAGCAGAATTTGGATTGGTCTTGCCAATACCCACATTGCCTGAGGTATTTAGATATAATCCTAAGTTGTTTGTACCGGTAACAAGCTGTAAGGGGGAGGATGAGTCTGTAATAAGCTGGGCTGTTGATCCGGTAAAACCTAAAGTAGCCTTAAGTGTATCTGCTGCATCATTGTGGACAACCACTGATCCCGGACCTACATGCAAAGTTCTCCATCTATTTGATGTTGAGCCTAAATCATAGGAATTATCAACATTTGGACCAATATTACCTGCTACCTGCAGGGCAAAACTGGTAGGAGAAGACACTCCTATCCCTAAATTACCGGAAATATATGTATTATGGGCAACAATATCATTGCCTACAAAGTTATGTGTGCCTTCAATCTGTAAGTCATAGGTTTGTTTTCTGCCGGTAGAGTATATATTTTGGACTTTTTCCCAACCGGCAGAGGTGGCGATCACATCTCCCGGTTTTAGGTGTTTAACCTTTTTCCAGACAGCGCTGGCCATTGACAAATCAGTAAATTTGTGATAGGCTTTGCTTGTTAAGACCGTGTGGGTGGCGGATCCGTGTAACCAGTCATGGTGTAACCATTCTGCAGTCGGGAATCCATAGAGATTCAAGCCGGCCCCGGTCTTTTTCTTTTGGCTAAAAGCCTGATAGACAGCCCTGTCCGCATATGAGCCTATTCCGTGACCAACTTCCGCAAAAGTGATGACAATCTCCGGATAGAAATTATGAATTAATTTTTCAATTCTTCTTTCGTAACCCAGATAGTCAGTATCAATCTTTAGTTGTGATGGACTGATCTTACCCTTTTTAATAATCTCTATAATACAAAGGGCATAAAGGGTGGGAGCAAACAGTCTGGGGGATTTAGCAAAGAGTTTTTTCAAGCTTTGTTTATCTTTGACACTAACTTTAATGACTGCTGCAGCTTTGTTGTTGGCTATAGCTACAAAGGTATCAGCATTCTTTTCCATTCTGGTGGAAAGATCTACCTCAAATTTCCCAGATTCAGGTAGTGGTTTGATATCTTTTTCAATAGTTAAGTAAGGGTGTTCATCAGTGGTTTCAATCCATTTGCCTGACTGGGTAACAATCTTAATTGTTTCCTGGATTCCTTTATTTAAGGTTTTTTCTACTTTATGCCATTCCCATTCACCAGTAGTATCATTTAAGGATAATACTTCATCATCAGGTTTGATATCTTCCACAGGCACATCTTCCCATTCATCTTCACCCTTACCCCTTGACCCTTTACGCCTTTTCCTAATTCTTGTCCCCCGAGCCACACACTGTCCTACAACATGCAGGGCTCCAATGGGGGAAGTGGTACCAACCCCCACATTACCATTTACTCCCAGGATAGCTCCTGAGGACAAGGCAGAAGAGGCTGTTCCCCAGCCAAATAATCCTCCCCCATTAACCTGTAATGCAGCTCCTGCTCCGGATGTACCAATGCCAACATTACCTCCTAAAACTTGTAATGCCGTAGTTGGAGCAGTAGTACCAATGCCAACTCTATTGCTAGTGGTATCTACCCCAAATAATCCATTAATACTAAAGGCATTTGTATTACCAGTTAAAGCAAGATTTGCCTGACCAGAAGTTGAGGTTAAATTTAAAGCCCCAGTGGTTAAAGTGAGTCCATTTGATGCAGTAAGCAGGGAATTTGATGTAATAGTACCGGAGCCAGACGTAGAAATATTACCTGATGTGGTGATGGCATCACCTGAGGTTGATGGTGAGATAGTTGTGCCTGATCTCTGCCAATAACCTGAGGTACCGGAAGAGGCAGCTATTAAATTGCCCAAAACTGTTAAAGAACCTGAAATATTGGCACTGCCTACCACATCTAGACCAGAAGATGGTGAGGTGGTGCCAATACCTACATTACCTGATGAATCAATGGTTAAACCGGATGTGGCAGAGCCACCGGTAATGATGCCCAAAGAATTGGCTCCGAATCTATAGATACCGGTATCCGTGTCATTGGTAAAAGAATATGAGGGTGAGGACGCTGAACCATTTTTACCTAACACCTGTGCTGCAGCTGATAAATTACCTGTCACAGCAAGGGTTGATGAGGCAGTTAAAGTAGTAAAGGCACCGGTTGAGGCAGTAGTTGCTCCAATCGGAGAGTTATCAACTGTTCCTCCTGAGATAGTCAGTCCTGCTGCCACATCTGCATCTGTGATGCATGAGGAACACCCTCCTCTTGAATAAACAGTTGATAATGTGGATTTATCAGTAATCTTAAGTCCGTCAATTGTGATATCCGTACCTTCTTCAAGCTTTAATGCCCCTGTTTTAGATTGCAAAGATAACACTCCGGTATTTTTGACAGTCGGACTTTGTCCGGTAGTCACAGAAATTCCATCCCCAGCTGTAAGAGAGTAAACTAAGTTTGAGGCAGTGATGGTTGAGGCGGTGATAGTACCATTTTCAATCTCTAGAGATTGCACATCCCCTTCGAATTTGACAGCCCCCTTAAACACCGATACCCCTTCTACCACCTGGCCTGATTTTAGCTTAATCAGATCATTAAATGAGGCTGGTAGATTAAATGAGATATTTCCAGTAAGCCTTAATCTTTCTGAGGTAGCTGCTAGAACATCTTTTGATTCTGGTTGAGCTTTTAAGCTGGTTTGAGATTGAATCAGCATTTCCCTTACTCCCAATGCTGCGGCTGATGTCATTAACAAACCAGTTGTAGCAATCAAAACAATTTGCTGAGGTTTACTTAAACTTAAGCGGTGGTTCAGGAAAAAAGAAAAAACCCTCTTCCTGAAGGCAGTAAGAAAATTCATTATTATATTAAACGTACCAAGGAATATGAAAAGATGTCAATACCGGTTATTTTTCCCTCTTAAGGGCTTTGTTGAAGATTAAACTCAGGTCAATTTTTATCCCGTAAAGTGAGATTATACCAAACAAAATTATATAGATGGCTGAGGCCATATGAAATAAAACTACCATGGCTGAGGCAATATTTACTGGTACATCAAAAACCCCTGATAAAATTAAAGATCCTGAGGCCTCAGCTGACCCAACGTATCCAGGGGCAGCAGGTACTAAGTATGTCAAAGCAGATAAAACCTGTCCTAAAAACATCTTTGGAAACTGCTGGGGATATCCCAAAGACAAAAAAGTAAAATACCAAATAAGAGCATCAGCTATGTAGGATAAAAAGGATAAAAAGGCAAATTTTGTTATATCCAGCGGAGATCTTTTTAAGATGGAAAAAGTATCCAGAAAGAAGTTAGTAAACCTATCAAAGTATATCTTTATAATATTTATTATTAGTAAAGGCTTCAAAAATTTGATTAATTTTTTAGTAAAATCTACTTGATAGATCATCAAATAAGTTATCATTATTACTCCTAAAGCAATGACAGTAAGTGTCAGAGTAAATGTTTCATTCAGTTTAGTAGGAACAACAAATAGTAAAACTGAGGCCATTACCAAAACCATCATAAAATCTATGAACCTATCTAAAAATATCCAAATAATTGATTTTCCCAAAGGCAGGCCATATTGAGTGTTAAGATACAGCCCCTTTGCCACCTCCCCTGCCCTGATAGGGATTAAAAAATTCAGCATAATTCCTACCCCATTTAATAAAGTTAAATCTTTTAAACTCACTTTCTTTACTGGTGCCAAAAATATCTTTAAACGGACTGACCTGACAAACAAAGACAAAAACATAAATAAAAATGCAGGCAAAAGCAAAACAAAATTGGCTTTTAAAATAGCGCCTATAATTTGATTGATATCAACAAACTGAAGCCAAATTAGGATTAAGACAACGCCTATTACAGTATTAATTAGTATTTTTAAGATAGAGCTTTTATTCATTTATCTAATTTAGATTGTATGCAAAGCATTCCTTTTAATCAACGGATTAAAACGTAAGCATAGCTTTCCTTTTTGTAAACAAAAACGTAAATTGAAAATTGTGAATTGTAAATTGTATGATTAAGGTATGTTCTCCTCTACTAAGATCAGGGTTATTTTAGGAGTGTATATTTTTTTAGTGCTTTCTATTCCTGTGGGAGCATATCTTGCCTCACAAAACCAAACAATTAAATCATCAGCCTCTCAAGCTGTTAAAAAGACTTTTACCATCAGTACCCCTTCTGCCATACCTGAGGAGAAGCTATCACCAATTGATGAACTAAAACTTCTTTCAGAACAGGATACCACTGAGGCTTCTCCCACTCCCCAATCATCAGACCCGCCTACACTTTCTGTATCATTTGGACCTACTTTAAGTATTAAATTGAGTTTACAAGGAAGGCCAGGGGATAAGCAAAATGCAAAGATGTTTGTAGGAATAATAGAGGGCGCAGTAAATACCAGCCCTAAGTATCTATTAAGCTTTACCATTGACCTACCGACATCTGGTGAATTTGACAATATCTCCCTGGCTGGACTTACCCCAAACAATACCTATACAGCAATTATTAAAGGGCCTGCTCAAATTGCTACAGCATCAGCTTTCTTAATGTCACCTACCAAAACAAATCTAAATAACGGAGATGTTGTGAATCTGTTAAGTGGAGATTTAAATGAAGACAATATGATAAATACTGCAGATTCAGATATTGCGAAATCTGCTTTTGGAACAACACCCTCCTCTACCAGTTGGAATGATAATATAGATTTAAACAAGGACGGCGTGATAAACAACATGGATCTTTCAATCATCCTAAAAAACCAAGGAGCAGTTGGAGCAACCGGAGTCTGGAGCTCTACCCCCAGACAAGAATCATCCTCATCTGCATATTTGGTACCAGATACTAAAGCCATTGGAGGCCCTAATAACCCACCTTCGATTCATCCTTCAAACCAGTCAGGTTATTGGATCTGGGTACCAAAATAGATTGACAAGCAAACAAACGTAAGGTAGAATATTTTAGCTTAAGACAGTAGGTGCCCAACTAAATCCTACCGAAGCAAAAAATGCCAAAAACACGAGCACAAAAGATCGAATCAGTTACAAAATTACAAGAAAAGCTAACAAGGGCTAAAGCCTTGGTTTTTGCCGATTACAAAGGCATGACTATGAAACAGCTGTCTGATCTAAGGAATAAGCTGCGTGAACAAAATGCCGAGTTTAATATTACTAAGAATACGCTTCTTCAGAGATCAATTGAAAATTGTAAATTGAAAATAAGCGGAGCTTCCCTTTCGAAAGATCGAAGCGTTGAAAATTCCCTCTTAGACGGCCCTACCGCCACCCTGTTTGCATATGATGATGAAATTACTCCTATAAAAATTTTGGTCAAAACATTCAAAGATAACGAGCTTGGCAAGGTTTTAGGTGGCTTTTTAGGTAGTGATGCCCTATCTGCAAGCAAAGTTACCCAACTGTCCAGCTTACCCGGAAAAAACGAGTTAAGAGGGCAGGTGGTGGGTGTTTTAGCTGCTCCATTAAAAGGAATTGTCGGAGTTTTACAAGGTAATTTACGTAATTTAGTATATGCGTTATCAGAAATTCAAAAGAAGAAGGGAGGTGAACAGTAAGATTGTAGTGTGTAGTGAGTAGGTTGTAGTAATTATAAGAAAACTACCACCTACCACCTAAAACCTACAACCCAACCAAATGGCAGACGATACACAAAACCAACAAGCCGAAGAGTCACCAGCTGAAGAAAAGAAAGCTGGTAAACAGATTTCTGCTAACTTAGAAAAAATCATGGAGTCAATCGAAAAACTCTCTGTATTGGAGTTAGCTGATTTGGTTCATGCATTAGAAGATAAGTTTGGTGTTTCTGCATCAGCAGCAGTCGCTGTAGCAGCTCCTTCAAATGGTACTGCAGCAGGTGAACCAGTTGAGGAAAAAACTTCTTTTAATGTTATTTTATCGGGCGCAGGCGCCAATAAAATTGCAGTGATTAAAGCAGTGAGAGAACTTGTACCAACTTTAGGCTTGAAAGAAGCTAAAGATTTGGTAGAGGCTGCTCCAAAACCGGTTTTGGAGTCAGTAAACAAGGCTACCGCTGAAGAAGCAAAGACCAAATTAACAGCCGCAGGTGCAACTGTAGAGTTGCAGTAAGTTTGGTAATTAAACCAATTAAAACCGCCATTTCCTAAAAAGAGTGACGGTTTTTTCGTTACCAGCAGTTATATACTACCATTTGCATTGGTACACTTTCCTCTATTGGTGCAGCTGGATCCAGTACAACAGTATCCTGTTTTACATTCAGAGTCCTGTGAGCATGATTCACCCAAGCATTTACTTCCGGAAGGCTGCCTTTGAGTTGTTCCACAACTGTTTGAAGATGAAGAGCTGCTACCTCCGGAATTTCCTCCTGACGTACTGCCTCCTCCGGAACCTCTGACAGATAAGGGGGTGCATCTGTCGTTTTGGATATTTAACTTCGCAGCCTCATTATTCCCGGGACAGAAATACCCTGAAGGGCACTCCGAATCATGCCTGCAAAACTCCCCGGGTTTTCCCCCTCCTATACATTTACCCTTGCATCCCCCCGGAGTATCACATGTACCTCCTGTCCTGCAATCACCTGATACACATTGGGCATTTGACACGCAATCTGCCCCATCCGGCAGCTTACTGCTAGTTTTAGGGTTTGGGTAACACTTATCTTTAGGCAAGCCGAAATCTCTCGAATCATTCTCCCCAATACAAATCAAACCATCACGGCATTCCTTGTTGCTTTTGCAGGACTCTCCAGACCCTTTGTTACTGGAAGGGGCTGAACTACCGCTGTTTGAGGAGGAAGAGGTTAAACTTCCGTCTTTAGTTGTACATTTTCCTTTTTTGTCTCCACAGCTACTACCTGTACAACAATAACCCCTACTATCTCCTGAAGGAATTTGGCATTGAGAATCTTGGGTACAACCACTTTGGCCAATTTGAATCAAACCCTTAGCCTCATCCTTCTTACCTAAAGACCCGGCAGGCTTAAGGATTAAAGCAATTCTTTTGGTTGAGCCATCAGTAAATTTTAATTCAATATCAAGTGTAACTGGTTTCAGTGTTTTTTCTGTACAGCTGGAATCTAACTTTTTACATAGATCCAAAAGATTAAGCTTAACCTTAGTATTTTTTATATCAACCTGGTTACCATTTACCTTGACCTCTTTTATTTTTGGTTTTTCGGCCTGCTGCTGGGCTTGCTGCCTGTCTTTTTCTAGAACAGCTATTTCATCTTGTTGTGCCTGGGAAAGTTTGAATCCGCACTGAGGATCATTTGTAGACCTTGATTTGACTTGTTTTAATTTACTGAAAGTACCATCATCCCCCTTTTCCCAAATACCCCAAACAGAATCTACCCCGTCACATCCAGGCCCTTCTTCTTCAGTGGGAGAAACAGCAGCCCTGGGAGCTACCTGGGGTGGTGAAACTTCTCTAGTGTCTGTTCTTTCTGTTGATTGCGATGTCTGACTTGGAGCAGTGCAACCATCATCAGTTTTTCTGCCAGCAGGGATACACAAAGACCCATTACCATATTTATTACTACAAAAAGCATTATTATCTGTTGCTTTCTCACAATCGTAGTTACCAGTTATTACACTATTCCCTTCAGAGGCTTGTCTTACTTCGGGTAGAGGTTGCACAGAGGTTCTTTCTTGCTCAGCTTTCACTGTGTATACCTTGAAACAAGATTCAATTGTGCTTTTAGTAATGTCCTCCTTTAGTCCGCTTACACAAGATTTTACTTCATCTCTACATTTTTCCTTATCCTCACCACACAAATCCCTTATAGCTGTAGAAATCTGCATAGCATTAAGATTTAAAATCTCATTAGGTTTGGATGGTTGGCTAGGAGTAACTGGGACGCTTTTTTCGTCTCTACCACATGCACTTGCCGGAAATCGCTTAGCGAGAGGGTCAAGATCGAAAGTAAGGAGTGGCATCTGGCATTGACCAAAAATACCTTTGCCTTGTTCGTAACATCCTTCTTCCCACCAAGGGTAAGGCTTTCCCCAAGCTGGAGGACATTCTTCTGCAGCTTCAACAACCTGCACATTAACAGGAAATAAAAATAACCCTAATGCAAGAAAGAAAGCTAAAGATAAAAGCCCTTTTTTCATAAATTTACTGCGAATTCAAACCATTTACATCAATTATCAACTCAACATCTGTTGCTTCAACCTCACAGCTACTGTTTTGGCATTTTTTGCCATTAATAGAAACTGCCTGCGAAGGGTCTGATTTATAATCTGCCTTGGGACTAAAAACTGCCGGATTTGCAATAAGGTATAAAGCTGCAGCAAGACCCAGGAGAAGAATTACAATTGGTAAAAGGGAACTTATATGAATAATACCATTTTGTGATATTTTAGGCATTAATTTATTATTGGCATATATCAGATGACTTTGTCAAGGTCTCGACAAAGATTATTCATATATGGTATAATCATTTCAGAAAAGGATAAAAATGTATACTTTACAGAAACCATTATTAGTTAGAGAAGAATTGTTGCGAAGAGGGATACGGATGTTTACGCCACTTGAATTTAGCAGAATTTTCCAAGCTCCACCGCACAGTATTAAATACTTCTTGGAAACCCAAGTGCAAGAGGGTTTATTCTTAAGATTAAAACAAGGATTATATACTCTCAGAACAAACCCACCAAACGAAAGGGAAATAGCCAATAGACTGTATAAACCCTCATATATTTCTTTTGCTTATGCTCTCGCATATTACAATATCCTCCCCGAGATGCCATATCAAATTACCTCTGCTACTACAAAACCAACAAGGGTGTTTACTGCAACTAACCAAACTTTTTCTTACTACAGCATTAAAGAAAAGGCATTTACTGGCTACTTATTTAAACAAGAAGGAGACAAGAGCTTCCTGGTAGCTGATCCCGAGAAAGCATTAGTGGACTATGTTTATTTTGCAACGCTCGGGAGAGGACCATCACTAGATAGGCTCAATATCGCCTCTCTTAGTAAAGAAAAAGCCTTGAGGTATGCAAAACTGTATGATAGAAAAAGTCTTAGTGAGAAAATAGAAAATTTATTTAGCTCACCCCGAAAAGAGAGGATAGTATGATTGTTCAAGAAGAGTTAACTAAACTTGTAAACAAATACCAAACTAATGAGGTCAATATATGGAGGGAATATTTTCAAAACCTCTTTTTATCATATTTTTACCAACAACCACAAACCAATACAGTTTATTTTAAGGGTGGGACTGCACTCCGGATGTTATATAAAAGTCCAAGATTTTCTGAAGACCTTGATTTTAGTGCGGCATATTCTGGTATTCAGGAAATAGAAGAGGCAACTGAAAGTACACTCTCTGAAATAGAGAAAGAAAATGTAAAAGTAGGTTTAAGCGAATCAAAAGAAACAAGCGGAGGATATTTGGGAACAGTTATTTTTGACGAGCGTATAACTTTACAACTACAGATATCACTTCGTGAGGGGCAAAAAACAGGAGAGGTAGTAACGGTTACAAATGATTTTGTGCCTCCATATACCATTGTATCTTTATCACAAGGCCAACTCGTTGATGAAAAAATGTCAGCACTTTTTTACCGCAAAAAACCCCGTGATTTTTATGACCTCTATTTTATGTTAAGGGCAAATTTAATTTTTCCAGGAAAAAGGAACCTTTTAATAAAGGCAAAAGAAATATTACAAACAGCCGATATTAACTTTGAAAATGAGTTAAAACAATATTTACCTAAAACACACTGGGCTATTATTAGAAACTTTAAGCAAGCTTTAGAACGGGAGATAGAAAGATTTCTGTAGTTGCAAACTTAAGTTAAATCTTTTTTAAGCTTATGATTACCCCAGCCCACTCTAAAGCTTTCTCTTTTTCATTTTTCACCCCATTCCCATTTCTGTCATAAAACAGGGAAATAACTAGTTTTCCCTTTTTATTTGAATCAAATAAATTACTTGAAGGGTTGGGATTTGTAAACATTGAAGTCAAGCTGGATGTAGTCAATGGCTTGGATTTAGCCTTAACTTTACCAGATCCTTTTGCTGTGCCTATTGATACCTCCTGGGCTGATTTATATACAATAATTCTCTCCGGAACACCGGTAAAGTCTATCCCCGGAATAGAATTTAAGGCCAGCTTATATATTCCCTGAGGCAAATCTACTACAACCTGTCCAAAACTGCCGGTTGTCAGAAGTATTTGACCTTGCTTTTCTACTATATTTTGCTCAACCACAGCAGCCGATGTAGCAAGCCTTATTAAATCATCCAAATCAGCAGGTCCTCCGCCGGTAATTTGATTTAGGGCTTGTTGTTTTGCCAAACTTGACACCAAGCTTTGGGAAAAAACCCAAGTTTTTTCTTTGTCGTTTTTTGTAAAAAACTTTAAAAAGATTAATGAAAAACTGCCAAAAATCAGCAAAAATATGCCAAAAATGATTAAAATTTTTTTAATCTTAGATAAAGATAAAAACCAATTTTTGAGTAATAAAAATGTTCTAATAATCATTTTACTTGATGTATAGTTTTGAAACCGCTTCTAATTTGCATCGTAACTATCCATCTCTTTCCGCCATTTAACATATTCAGCTACAGTTATAATATTAGGACTATTTAGATAGTATTCTTTTTCATACTGATGGATATTTTTTTCTAACCCGGCACTATCTATGCCATACAGCTTCATAAACCCTTCCTTACTAAAGGGTTCTTTATCTTGTAGATTCCTTTTTGCTTGACTGATCTTATCTTGCGTCACTTGAGTCTGATCCTGGTTACTTTTTTCCATTTGACTGAGAAGCTGATGTGTGTGCGATACAGTATTTTGTAAGATTATGTAATTCCCAACTGATATAAAAAGAATAAAAAATATGCTTCCGGATAACAAAGCGGTTAGGAAAATAGCGTATCTAGAGTTAATAAAGACAAGAAGATTATTTTTGAACTGGGCAGATGTAAAGATCATTATGTTGCATCGTGACTATCCATTATACGTCTATGCTCCACAAAATCTTTCATAGTTTTTATTTGAGGATTCCTAATATAATAATCAGCCTCATAAACAATCTCACCTTCATCTGGATTTACCGGTTCCCCATTCTCATTTATAAGACTTGGATCATACATTTCGGCAAAACTTTTTAAATTAAACGGTTCTTTATCTGGAGGAGCTTTCTCTCTGGCTTCTCTAATTTTTTCCTTCCATTCTCTTTGGACCTGTTCGTTTTTGGCCATAGCTTCTTTTACCACTGGATGGTCAAATACGCTTTTTTGTCTAGAATTCATACTATCTTGTTCACTCATATTTGGCTAAATTTTGCTGCAACCTCTGGTAAGAAAAATCGAATTGACTCTTTAATAGAGTAGCAGTTCTGGGATATTTTGTAAACGTAAGATCCGCCAGTTTTTCTCTCTGCTCACTAATTATAGGCAAGAAAAACCCTTTTACCCACTCTACTCCTAAATCAAAGATATTATAAGCACAACCAACCGTATTATCAACCATATCAGCAAACTTTATTAACCTTACCTCTTCTGAGGCATTTATGAGCTTTTCGATATAGCCTGCCCGGTCGTGATCTCCATGCTCATTAGTTAAGCCCTGAATAAGATCATGAATTTCTACTCCAAACTTTTCTTTAATCTCATCTGGATCTATATCTGTATCCTCATAAAGATCGTGACCTTGCGCAGCTAAGAAAAGTTGCTCAACTTTACCTTCTTCTCCCTCAAATTCTCCACTTTGCTTTATAGCATCTAACATAATCTCTGCCACACTCTGGCTATGATGCCAATAAGGAACCTTGCCGTTACTACGGAACTGACCTTCGTGATAGTGCTTTATAAGCTCTAGCATCTGTTGACTCTTTTCTAAACCAGCTTCATTTTGTTCTATACGATCCATATTTATTTAAATAAACCTCTATAATAGTCTATCCAATCTTTGTATTCAGCGTCAACTACTTTAGGATCTCCGTTTCTTGGTTGTGTTATCCTTGAAATCTTCTTTTCAAGATCTCTATAGAAGAATTCATCTCTAGAGGTAAATCTTGGTATATCTACCCCATATCTCATCAACACCCAAGCGCTTAATGCTGAGGATGTCTTACCGACTCCGTCCGCAAAAAAGTGATCTGTTAAATTTGTTCTGTATTCTACCCAGGCTGCAAGCTCTATAGGGTCTATTGAAGAATCATTAAGCTTTAAAAGAAACTCCCTGCTAAAATCCCCCATAGCTTTTGGTAAATCTGTAATCTTTGTATAATTTGGAAACTTAGTCGAGTCAGCACCCTCTCTATAGAGCACCCCCTCCTTAACCAATCCCTTGTTAAGGTCCTGATTTATTTCTTCAATAAATTTTGTAACATCTTGTAAACTACGAAATTGCTTATCTTTTTGTATGTAAAGTCTTTTAATTGTATCTTTAAAGTTACTTTTTGCTGTCTCTGCAATCTTTGCTGCAGTTAGACCCTCTGCAATTTGGGCTGCTTTATCTGCAGAAGCAGAGGTATCAATAACCCCCTGGGAGGTACGGGAGGTGATCTCCAGGTTACTTTCAGTAGATTTTAAGTAGTAGTCTATATCAGGATCATTTAACTGACTTGCATGCATATCTAAAGCCTCACCTAATGTTAAATCCTTACCTTGTTTCCTTGCTGTATCTTGATAACCTCTTAAGATCCTTCTAACCCTCCCCTGGTTATTTCTTGGAACACTTCTTACAACTCTTTCAATTAAGTCATCATCAACAAGCATGTTCCTTAAGGTATCTACTGATCCAGGAGATGGTGTTTCGATTGCTTTGGAAAGTAATGGAGCGTATTGTTCATCAGTTAGTACAACTTTTCCTCCTCTTTTTTCTGCCATCTTTACAGCATTACCCGTCTGACTGTCGTAACCAACAAGTATGTATTGCTCAACTAAACCGTTTTCCTCTGCAGCTTTTAGCAATTTTGGCCGGTTCATTCTTACCCCTTCATATCCTTCTAATACCGGATCAAAGGGAACTGTTGGATCAGCTCCACCTATCTTTCTGCCTAATACTCTTAACAAAGATGTCTCAAGCTCTGCATCCACATCTACTATCACTACCTTTCTACCAGTTTGCTGGGCTAAACTCAACATCTCTGTAATATGCTTATCTTTATGTAACCTTTTATCGATCACTACCGATAAACTAGGATCCTGTTTTAGATTATCTAAGATTCTGTTAGCTATCACGGATCCCTCTTCGTGGGCTTGTTGGTGTGATATGGTTTGACTACCTTCTCTTGCAGCATCTGTCTTCAAGACCTCTTTATAGGTATCAGGATTTACCGCGCCGCCAATACCTAAACAATCCACCTTTTTACCGAACGCTAGACCATTCCTTAAAGAGGTAGACTTACCTGCAGCAGTATTACCCCTCATTAAATAAAGCACAGAGGAAGTGCTATTAAAGGTTTGTTGAAGACAAGCAGATAGATCCCGGGCTTTTACAACCTCAGCATCAACTATCTCCTGCTGGAGAATCCTTCTTTCTGGAAGCCAGTTATCTGGATCTGATAAGTAATCATCTAAAGCCTTTCCTCCTGGGGGTAGGCTACCATAGGTAAAAGCGCTGTAGGTAGGGACATGATGGGACCCTTCTGCTCTTGTTAATATCTCCCGCCTTAGTTCATAGCTATTACCTCTTGCTTTTAACTCAAATTCTTTAACCTCTTTTAATACCTGATCTGCACTATCTTTTGTAATTACCCTTTCGAACACCTCCCCATCACGACCTAAGACTAAAACTTTGCTACCAATACAATCAGCATTAACTACCGATGTTGCTGCCAGCACCCCACCATAATTGAATTTAACACCTTTTACACAAGGCACCTCAACCTCCTGTTTTCTAAGCACACTAAGCTCTAACCCCTCCAAAACTGTTGGATCTTTTTCTTTAATAGATTTCATAACGTTTGGCAAATCGTCATCAGTAACTTTCTCTAGCTGCTGTTTAAGATTACCTAGGGATTTAACTCTTTCTTCAACAACTGTCCTTACCCGGTCATCTACCTGTGACTCAGCTACTAAGCTCTTCTCCTCTCCTCTAATTATTTTTCCAATAGTAGAATCAAAAGTATCCTCTGCACCTCTGAATGACTGTCTCAAGTGTCTGGCAATTCCGGCTCCGGCTTGACTTAATTCCTCCCCACAGTTTGAAGAATTCACTCCTAACACAGCTTGATTTGGAGTATTAAGCAGTCCTACTTTTCCTGCAGTAGCAAAAGGTGCAACTAAGCATACTTGGGGGTTAAACTTTAGATTACCTATCTCTTGATCCAAGCTTCTCAAAACATCGCTTGCTGCAGAAGAATACTCAGCTCTTGTGTAACCGGCAGATGATAGTTTACCTTTAATCTCCCTTACTAATGCCTGTGCTGTTTCATCCGGGATATCTACTGACCTTGAGGTAAATAACCAATCTACCAGTTTTTCCACTTCCCGGGCCATCTCTGATGGGTCATCAACTAGATCCCTTTGGGCCCATGAAGCAAACTTAGCATAATACACAGGTGAGCCCCCGGGACTGGAAGTTGTTTTGATGACAATATCATCTAACCGTAAATCACCATGTGCATAGCCTGTTCTCTTTTGGGCCTCAATAAAATCCTGAACAATCTTACGGGCCTCTTCCAAGCTAAGTTTCTTTGTCCCCAATGTTTGCTCTAGTGTTGAGCCCTCAATCTTTTCAACTTTATACCCCACAACCTTTGATCCATATCTTATATCACCAAGGTATTGCTCTAACCCGCAGCATCCGTTTGCATCATCCAAAACCTTTCTTCTTTCCAGAAAGAGGCTTTTTGGATCTTTTTCAGAAGAAAATACGCTTAATACTCCTTTTTTATCCTCAAAAGTTAACGCGTCGTGGGGCCCGGAAACTAAATCACCAAACTTATTCCCTTTTGGTTTTCCTCTTAAAACAGAAAGAATTTCTTCGTACTCTACTGATCCTCCTTGGAGCAGTTGTACATTGTTTCTAAAAACTCCTGCCTTCCTTGCCTTTTCCACCACATTTTCTACACTGACTCCCCTATACCCAACTGCGCTTACCACATTAACCGCGGTTTGTTGAACAACCTCAACCACTGGTTTTATTGGTGCAGGGACAAAAGCAGGGACTCTTGGTTCTTCTACCTTTGGAGCTTCCGGCTCGACTTTAGGCGCTGCCGGTTCGGCTTCTGCAGCTTTGGGTCTTGGTATCTCTTGAGTTTTGCCTTTATCCGGTGTAACTTTTGGTTCGGTTGGAGCGCCGCTTTTTAACTTTTCTACCTCTTCTTTTAGAGAGCCTAGTAAATCATCTTTATTGGAATATTCTTTAAGTTCAATCCTATCTAATTTATCTATTAACTCCTGCCTCATTTTGTTTGCCAAATCAGCCGGAATATCCACTAAACCATTGCTTGGATTAAATAATCCATCAACCAGTCTTTGGGTTTCCCTAATCATCACGGAGGTTGTTTGACCTGTTTCTCTAAAACCGTAGTTATCAAATTTCCAGATGTGGGTTTTGTTTGCGCCAAAACCTTCTGTTTGAATCACTACATCCTCCAAGCTCAGTTTTCCGTGAGGTGAACCGGTTAAAATATGGGCAGAGACTAAATCATCAACTAATCTGTAGGCTTCATCAAGAGTAAGTTTCTGCCCTGCCAGACCAAACCTAACCAGGTTATCTCCTTTGACAGCTTCAACCCTGACTCCAATTGGACTACCTAGTCTTTCTACATCCCCATATCCTTTTGGCAGACCGTGCTGGCCTTTGCCCGCATCTAACACTCTCAATTGATGTCTTACCAGATCATTAGACCTATCATCTACCGAAATGATATTGATGACTCCATCTTCACCTCTAAAAATTAACCTGTGTTCCTCCGCCTTAACAAAGGTTCCAAGCTCTCCTTTATATACTTGGGGGGTTGCTCTAATTGTATCCACTAAATCAGCTGCCAAAGGTATAGTATGAGTAAGCTCTCTATCTTTGGCTATTTGCGCCAGTCTGGTTCTTTCTGCTTCTCCCCCTCCTAATCCCAAAGCGTGTCTTAATTGATCAGCAGCAGACTGGGCTGCTTGGACTGCGCCTTCTGCAGCTCCTCGCGCAGCATCAACCAGTTGAAGATCAGTCTGGATCTTTTCCGGCTGAACTGCAGCAATTTTTTCTTCTTTTGCTCCAAGTTTTGCTGTTATATCCGCAGTCTCTGCCATCCCATCTTGTCCTCCTTCTGCGACTAGCCTGACAACAGGAGCTTGAGTTTCTGAAGCCAAAGCCACTTCTGCCCCCTCTTTTCTAAGTCCTCCTACTAATTGCTTTGCACCATCAACCACTGCACCCGGAAGCTGAGCAAGGGTTCCTAGCACACCTGATGGTGCCGGTTCTGTTAAATTAAGCGCTCCCTGCTGGGCAACCACAGCTGCATTGTCTAGTTGGCCGGTTGGATTATGGGCAACCTCCAGGGCTGCTCTTGTCAGGTTATCTGGTGGAGAAGGTGGTAAACCTTTTGCCTCCTCTACTGCTTGGGCTGCTAATTCTTTGGCCCAGCGGCCATCATCTGTTTTTTTACTGGCTTTAAGGAATTGGTTGTAGGCTATACTTTCCTGGGTAGTTGGAGTCTCATTTCTGGCAAGCTTTACTGCTGCGGATTTAAAAAGCTCAACCATTTCATCTGTGGTTTCCAGCTCCTCTTTTACAGCTGCACTAGATCCTTCCAAAAAGGCTGCAAATTGTTCCTCAGGGGTTAAATCCTCTACAGGCACTCCATCTGCTATCTTTTTCTGAGCACCTTGCCCAATGTCTTTTGTAGCTTGCTCTAGCACATCTTCCGCTACCTCATCAGATACATCACCCTGACCTGATAGAAGCCATGTAACCTTCTCTTTTGCTGTTAAATCCTCACCTTTGGCTCTTTTTTCTGCAGCCTGCAAAGCCAAGTCTATACCTTGCTGGCTCTGAGCAAACTCCCTACCAGCCTGTTCTGCTGCAATTTCCAGAGCATTTTTCTGAGCTGCTGATGTAAGATCTTCACCTGTATTTAGAAAGTGAAGAAACCTTTCCTCAGATGTTAAATCTCGCACAGAAACACCCCTTGCTAGTTTGTCTGCAATTTCTCTTGCAACTGCTTCCCCTTCAACACTTCGCAGAAAATCTTTTCCTGCAATTTCTGTAGCTTTTTCCACCAATTCTTTTCCTGAAGCTCTTATGGCTGCTGTTGCTGATTTTTTTACAACTTCTTTTGCAGCCAGCTTTACCCCATGACCACCAGGTATCAGGTCTGGAATGGTAAATAAAGTATTTAAGGTATGCTCCAAAGCAAAGTTTTCCTCAGCCTCTTTTGTAAGTTTTCCTATATCTGTGTCTTGTTTAGTTTTAAACCCAATAATGCTAATATAGTTAAAATCAGTCATCACATTTTTGGCCTGATCAGAACTGATATTTAGCAATCTTGCCACATTATCAGAATTGCCTAAATCTAGATTTGAACCAGTTAAGGAACTGGCCTTTAACTTAGCAAATTCTTTAACTTTATCCAGAGGTGCACCAGTAAACCCTCCCTCAAGACCATATTTTTGACTTAAACCTTTGGCCTTTTCCAAATCTGCCTCAGTTAACTTTTCAAATCCTCTGCCGCTGTCGCCTTCCAGAGCACAAAGAGCCCCTTCATGTTGAACACAGATCTCAGTTACCAACTCTCTTTCTTTACCTGCTGCAATAGGGGTAAAAATTACACCGGGGTTCACTGAATCAAGAGTTGCCTCAAGTAAGTTGAACTCACCATTTTTAATTTTGGCCAAATACACTTCTCTTTTTACCGGATCCCAAGTATCAGGGTGTACATCAAGGTCAATTCCCATTTCATTTGCCAGTTTTATGGCAGATGACTTTCTCCAAGCATCTGATACATTGGAGCCAGGCTGAGCCAAAGCCACCTCACCAAAAATGGTTTTATGGCCTTTGATCTCAGCTGCCATATTCACTCCCACTGCTTTGAGCACTGCATCTCTTGCCTGAATTGGATCCTCTATGGTGGATGAAACCTGAGTAGCCTCACTAACTGCTTGCTGCCAGCTTTTTTCTTCCTCTCCCCGGCAAACATCAAAGAAAACTGTCATTCCGCAAACTCTTAAACTTCCATCAGGATTTGTCAGTCTTGCCCGTCTTTCTTCAGAATAGTTGTTCCAAAACTCATTTGCATAAGTAATTGTGCCTCTGAACTCCTCTGAGGAAAGAAACTTTACTTCCGCCTCATGGAAATCTTTTGTTAGCGCACCTCCCTGAATCTCTTGATTTGCAAGTTCCAAAGCTTTGATTGAGTTACCCAGCGGATCTTCAGAGCTAGCAATAATACCTACTAGCCTACCGGCATTGTTTACAATATCCCTGGCATTATCAGATGCCTGACCTATTATTCCTCCGGTAGTTCTGGCTGCAAAACCACCTAAAAATCCTAGGGTTGAGCCAATAATATTTGGTTGCTCTTGTTTGACCTCATTTAGTTTTTCAGAGACTGCAACACTGGGATCTCTGCCTTCAAAAGGTAAACATGTTGAATCATCTTCTACTCTGGCAGTTTCATCACCCAGACAAACATCTTTATATATTCTTTTTCCGTTTTTGCTAGGATCACAATAGTCTACAATGCCACAACGGTTTTCTGCGCTTTCATCTATAGAAAGCATTTGGGCAATTTTTTCTATTCTTTGCTTTTCTTCTTGTTTGAATTTTCTTTCTTCCTCTGTTAAACACTGGTCATCACTATCACAATGGAATTTAGTAGGTTTAGGCTTCCACTGACAACCCACAGTCATATCTGTATAAAAATCCGCCCAGCATCTAAACCCTTTTGAGCATTCAATCTCTTTTGACTGTTCTTGATAAGAACACTCTGCCACTTCTTGCACAATTTCTTTAAGTGACTGCTTTGTATAAACCTTGGTTTCTCCTTGAAATCCCTCTTTTGCATTTGATGAAGTTTCTGCAAAAGGACATTCATTTGGAGCATATACGCTTTCTGATTCAGGACAGCTGGAAGAAGTTGAACTGGTTTCCTGGTCAAACCATACTTTTGTGGCATAACCAGTTAATAATCCTTCTCTGTCTTTTTTGCAGGTAATTCTAGCATAACAGCTGCCTTGCACAACCTGAGGCACATATTGTTTAACAGTTTTGCTTGTAGATTCTGGGGCTTCAACTGGCGGAGCTGGAGTATAAGATAAAGATGGCATTTCAGGCTCTTGGGGGCTTTGGGTATCTGGTTGGCCTACCCCTACATTACCTGAGGCGGCATTTATATCTATCTGGGTTTGGGATATGGTAGTCTGCTCTTCCTGCTGACCCTGCTCCTCTCCTTCTTGAGCAGACTCAGCATCCTCATCCTGACCACCTTGGAAATCAGCTTGTTCTTGCTCTTCTTGCTGCTGCTCTTCTTCTCCATCACCACATACCCCTTCTTCAAAATGCTCATTACGTTTATCAAACTCCTGGTTACAACTATTTTGGTATATTTCATACACCATTCCGGGACCGCCACCTGAGCACTCATTGTCTTTTCTTTCCCAATCACAGCCAGTTATTACCTCACTGACATTTTCTACTATACTCTGAACCGGATTATTCTCTTCAGGTGAGGTAAATAGCTCTACAGGCTCAGGACATTCTTGTCTACAGTTAAACTGTTCTTCCCTGCAATTATTCTTCTCTTGCCTGCAATTGTTTTTCTCAGTACGGCAATTATTTTTTTCACTCCGGCAATTGCTTTGTTCACTCCGGCAATTGCTTTTCTCAGTTCTGCAGTTGGTTTGTTCATTATGGCAGTTGCCTTCTTCATCGCATACTTCTTCTTCATCACAGACCTCCTCTTCATCACATACTTCTTCTTCATCGCATACTTCTTCTTCATCACAGACCTCCTCTTCATCACATACTTCTTCTTCATCGCATACCTCACGGTCTTCACAAACCTGGTTACATTCATTGGCTCTTGATTTTAAAACCTGAGTTTTCTGGGTTAAATATACTCCTGCAGGAAGAGCAAGAAGAAGAACTCCTAAGATTATCAAAGGCAGTATAGCAATACCTTTTTGATCTAATTTTTTCATGCAAACAAACCCAATCCGCCTGCATGAATTTGGGTATAATCTTAGATTATTAATAATAATGGTATGTGTCAATAAGTATTTATCTGGAGTAAAAAAACTTGATCAGGTAGGGCTATACAATCTATGCTTTAAACTCTTGACACTATCTGTTTAGTTATGATATACAATGACTTAGAATGGCTAACAAAGTCTCACTTGAAAATTTACCCGATTTATTAACCGTTAAAGAAGTTGCAGAAATTCTAAGGGTTTCTCCATTAACAATCAAACGCTGGGGAAAAAGAGGAAAGCTTCCCGCAATAAGAATAAATAGCCGTGGAGATCGCCGCTACAAAAAGGAAGCCGTACTCTGGTTGTTAGGTATAACTCAGAAAGCTGTAACCTGACTTAGCAAACATACTGATATATCTGCTAATTAGCATAGAAAAGTTTGATGGAGAGCCCAAAGCTAAGTTTTATCTACATTGCAGTAGTAATTTGGGGACGGACACGGTAATTAGGGTTAGTTTCAAACCCCACTTCCCCTTTTTTCTCTACGACATAATATGCAAGTCCTTTTTTTACTTTAATAGGTTCTGGGTTTTGCAGTTTGTTGGGAATGTGGTTGTTGATAACAAGCAAAAACTTTTTACCAATGTTTATAAGGGAATGACCCCATCCTGATGGCAGTTCAACTTGTTTACCCTGACTAATGGTTGCCACCCTAAACTCTTTGGCTTCTCCAAACTCATCATTTCTTTGCATCACAACTACACCCTGGCCATAAAGACAGGTAAAGGTGATTGCTCCTTGATATTTGTTAAAAAACCCGATGGTCTTGTTATACTCTGCTCCATTTTTCCCTGAGGTGATAACAGTAATAGTATGATCTTGTCCCTGAATATAATAATAGGGGTCTTTGACCCCAGCAGCTTTAGACTCCATAAGATAGGGTTGTAAATCTTTCCGCATGACTTGGGTGACCATATTTTTCAGCTTAACATACGCAGTCTTGCACTAGTCAATAGCCAAATATACTTTATTAAAGCAAGTTGCCTTTTTATTCTCCATGGCTGCAGAATAACCCTATAAAACCATTCCAGCCCCAGGTTTCTAACAAACTTTGGAGCCCTTGATATATTACCGGAAAGATAATCAAGAGTCCCTCCAACTGCAATAAACAGCTTCACTGGGGTATTTTTTAAATTAGCAGCAATCCATTTTTCTTGTTTACCAGGACCCAGGGCTACTAATAAAACATCTGATGGAGGAATTTTAGCGCTCTGACCGCTTAATAAATTCCCTTCTTTGTCAAACCTACCTCCGCTACCTGCAAATTTTACTGATATATTTTGATATTGTGCCTTTAAGCGCTCCTTAGCTTTTTCTGCTACACCCTCCTCACCGCCTAAAAAGCTTACTGTATAGCCCTTTTGGGCACAAAGGCCAATTAATTTTTCGACAAAATCAACCCCTGTTACCCTATTTTTGACCTTTCCTGAGAATTTTAAGCCAATTCCATCTGGAATAGCTAAATCTGCATCATTTAATATATTTTTATATCTTAAATCTTTTTGGGCAGCAACGATAATTTCCGGATTTGGTGTAACAATATAGTATTTTCCGGGAGCATTAATCAGCTTCTCTGCTATTTTTATAGCTTCATCTAATGTGATATCATTAATTTTTACACCTAATACATCTACTTTCATAACTTTTCTAACACTCCGAGTGTTTGAATGGCGCATTTTTCCCAGCTAAACCTTTTGGTATTCTCAAATCCTTTTTTGACTAACTGCTTTCTAATGCCTTCACTTTGTAATTTTTCCATACCTTTAACTATATCGTCAATAGAATATGGATCCACCAAAATTGCTCCAGATCCGGCTACCTCTGGCATAGATGAAACACTGGAGGTTAGTACAGGACATCCACAAGCCTGTGCTTCTAAAATTGGCAAGCCAAAACCTTCAAAAAGAGAGGGAAAGACACAACCTACTGCTCCAGAGTATAAAGCAGGCATTCTTGCATCAGGAATATATCCTAGAAACCTTACTTTACTTTCTATTCCCAGTTTTTTGGGAAGACTAAAAATCTCATCTGAGAGCCAGCCTCTAGAGCCAACTATCACCAAATCCAGAATTTGATTATTGTTTAACTGAAGAAATTGATTATAAGCCAAAATCAAACGCTTAAGATTTTTCCTTGGCTGAACAGTACCAACAAATAGAAGATAGGTTTTAGGTTTTAAATTTAAATAACTCAAACTATTCACTAGTGTATCAGACTTAACTTGTTTGAATAAGTTTTTATTATACCCTTCATAAATAACCACTATTTTGCTGGGATTAATACCAATTTTTGCCACTAAATCATCTCTTGTAGCCTTGGATACAGCAATAATTTTGGTGGCGGTTTTGAGCTGGTACCGTTGCATGACTGATAAATACAGTCTCTGCTTGAGCTGGTGCATTCTAGGTAAATACTCAGAGCCCAAATCATGAACAGTAAGTACGGTTTTTAATCCAGGTTTATGAATGATTGGTAATGTGTGGGCAGGCACAAAAAGCAAATCAAGTCTTTGTTTAAATGTTTCAAAAGCCAGTCCAGACTGTGTCCACAAGCGAAAATACTCCAAAACTTTAAACTGAAAGTTTTGAGGCCAGCCTTTCTCTTTTTCTAAATAATTGCTCTGCCCTAAATCCTTTGTTGAAGCAGGACGCAAATATATCAGATAGTGATTTTTAGTATCAATTTTTGCAAGATGTTTTAGCAGCTGATAGGAGTAGTTTTCTGTTCCAGTACGCTGATTTGAAAATGCCCGGGATCCATCAAAACCAATAATCATTAATATAGTTTATCATCTTTTACTAACACTCCTCTTATAAAGATCCAGGTTTTCCAAAGCCATACCTGTCCCTAAAGCCACACATAGAAGTGGGTTTTCTGCCAAAGCACAAGGAACACCTAAAGAATCTGTCAGTAGCTTATCTAAATTTCTAAAACAAGACGTACCTCCGCTCATGACTATTCCTTTATCAATAATATCTGAAGCAAGCTCTGGCGGGATTTGCTCAAGTACTCCCTTCACAGCAGAAACAATTTTTTGTGTGATATCATAAACCGCCTCAGTTACTTCTATAGAGGAGATCTCCACTGTTTTTGGAAGACCGGAGAAAGCATCTCTTCCTCTTACCTCCATCTTCTCTTCCTCTTTTAATTTCAAGGTTGATCCTATCTTGATCTTTACATCTTCAGCCATCCTCTCACCAATAATTAGGTTATGTTTTTTTCTAACAAAACTTTGAATAGCTTCATCAATTTTATTTCCTCCCACCCTCACTGAATTGTGAACCACTACCCCTCCCAAACAGATCACTGCTGCCTCAGTTGTTCCTCCACCAATATCTACAATCATATTGCCTGAAGCATTAGCAATTGGAATTTTTGCTCCAATTGCAGCAGCTAGTGGCTCATCTATTAAAAAAGCTGTTTTTGCACCAGCTGAAAGTGTTGCGTCCAGGATGGCCCGCTTTTCTACTGAGGTAACCCCAGCTGGAGCACAAACCATAACCTCTGGTTTAAATAGCCTGGAATGACCACAGACTTTGTCCAAAAAATATCTGATCATAGCCTCAGTGATAACATAATCTGCAATCACTCCATCTCTCATAGGCCGCGAGGCAATAATATTTCCCGGGGTCCTTCCTAACATCTCTTTGGCTTCATTTCCAACAGCCAAAACTCTATGATCATCAGTAGTTACTGCCACAACAGTAGGCTCATTTAGCACAATACCCTCTCCTGCTAAATATACCAGTGAGTTGGCAGTACCTAGATCAATTCCTACTCTTTTGGAAAAATTAAACATTTGGGAAATTCTAACAGACCAGACAACTAGGTCTCAAGATCCACTAAATAGGTCAAAGGAGGTCAACTTTATTTTTGATTACCTGAGATTTATTCCGTACAAGTTTGGCTCTGAAGCTGTTGGAGTCGGAAACGAGCTGATGATAACAAGACGGGAAGAATCTGGCCACGGAAAAGCAAAATTGTTTTGAAAGCTACCTGCAAATATGACTGCTTTATTGCTGCCATCATATTCTGAAACAGATACAGACCCATCATCCACTAAAATTACATGGATTGAATCTGGCAGCCACATATGGGATTTGGCCTCAGGAAGGCTAAATTCTTTTCTATTTTCCAAATCATATACTTTCATTCCATCAACTTCTGTTTCTCCTTTAACTTGCTTGTCATCCAAAGCTTTTTCCCTGTATATGAATTTGGTTTCATCTGGCGACCATTTGACAACAGCTGAATCAGAGGCTACTTTTCTGACCATAACATCAGCAATTGTTACAAGCCTTACTTGTTCGCGGTTTTCGACATCTTCCTCCCAGCTTTTTAAGGTTGCATCCAAAACCGGAGTAATATCTCTTGGTTCATCACTAAAATTATCTGCGCTCATTAAATAATTATTATTATTTAAGGTTACCAATACTTGCTTGGAATCAGGAGACCATTTTAAAATGGCTGTTGAATAATCTATAGTTTGGCTTGTTTTGGCTATCTGGTGAGGTTCACTAGAGCGGGCAAAAGCAATTGGTTGATCTTTTGACATTGTCCAAACCCATACACCAGCTTTTTTTCCTGAAGATACAATATATGCCAGCTTATCTCCATCAGGACTTAAAATCGGGTTTGCAACACCTGAGAAAGTCAAAGGATAGATAGTTGGAATAGCTGGAAAAAGAGTAACCTTAAGCTCTGTTACCAACCCTTCTTTAACGTTAACTTCCTTTTCCCAAGGTATAAATCCTTCTTTGACTACCCTGATTTTATATTGTTTAGGAGGTAGGCTGGAAATTGTAGCATTCGTAGCTGTTGTTAAATGTCCGTCAACAAAAACAGAAGCAGCATCAGGCTTAGAGTTTACAGTGAGAATTCCTGTACCTACAATTCTTTTTTCTTCTGGAGAAAAGGTATAACCTTTTGCCAAAAATATAACAACACCAGCCATAATTGTAAGCACTATTACAGTAGCGATGGTCAAGATAAAACGTTTACTCATAAGTATAATTATTATAGCACCTTAGCTGCCTGCTAACCTCGCTCTTACTATTAATCTTTTAAGTAATGTTCCTGGAGGATCACAAGTTTGCAGTGTTAATACCGGAGCATCATACCTGTTTAGTAAATATGATACATCAGCTGGCTCTGTTACTGCCTTATCAAAAACAACGTAATCATACCTTTTGTTCTGGTAAAAAATAACAATTCTATCCCCTTTCTCAAGCTCTCTTAAAAGATAAAATATGGCATTAAACCTGACTATATTCCAAGGCGCATCTGTAGAGTGAGAAAAAAGATATAAGTTTCCATTCTCTCCAGGCAGAGTACTTCCCTTTGCCATGGCTACTCCTTGAGCAAGAGCCCGAGAGTACTCAGCTTCATTACCAGGATCTACATTCGGGACAACTTTTGCATTGGCATTAATCTTTTCAATTACTATCCCAAAATCTGTATAATCAGGTATAATTGCCTGTTCATTGGCCGCCACACTTCCAAACGTTGCTGCTCCGTCTTGCTGCCCCTGTCCATTATCACCTGCCTCATTTGAGGCTATCAGCTGCGGAACTGTTCTTTGAACATGCCAAACTCTATCCCAACGGTACTTTGTCTCTGCCTGCACCAATGGCCCAAAAACAAAAATAAAGCTTAAAACTCCTAGTAAAAAGAGAAAATAACCTAAAAACCTTATAAAAAGGATTAGTTTGAAACGTTTAGACATAAGTTTTGGCGCCGTCGAGAGGAATCGGACCTCCTACCTAACCCTTAGGACGGGCTTGCTCTATCCGGTGAGCTACGACGGCATGAACCATATAATTCTAACACTTTAGAGGGTATAATTTAAGCTTCGGGGTGTAGTGAACCGGTATCACGCTATCTTCGGGAGATAGAAACAGCAGGTTCAATTCCTGTCACCCCGACTAATTCAATAAGAAACACCAGTTTCGTAATTGAATTACCTGGTAGCTTCGGGTTCCTCAATATAATAACGGATTGTCTCAGGCTTTATTTCAGGTAGCTTTATTTCTTCTTTAGGAACTCTTTCGGTTGTAACTTTTGGATAATCTTTTTTTGCATCATGTCTAGCTAGAATATCAAATTTATCAGAAGAGACAGTCTTTAGTAGATCAGGATCATAAACATAAGCAACCATACTGTCACAAATATCTTCATCCATATTTTGCCTTGCATAATAAGTTACGCATTGATCAGGTTGTAATGAAAATTGGCCCTGAGGAGACATCTCATTTGTTTGCTTATTAAAAAACTTCTTATCCTTGCCATCTGGAGTAGGTCTAGTTTCCCACTCATCAGGATAATAAATACACCAATTCCATTTAAACTTTTCAGCCCATTCGTCTTCAAAATCTCTATCTATCAGGTGAGTCATTTCATGTATAAAAGTCCCTTCAAAATTAGAAGCTGCCCCCACTCTATGTGGCATTAGCTCCATTCCTCTCGGTAAATACCTAAAAGCATGCCATTGAGGCATAGTCTCTCCATTTAGAGGATAATTCTCTGGATCTCCAAACCCACTAGCGTGAGCTATATCATCAATAAGCACCCAACGGATTTTATCTACTACTTGAGGGAATCGAGATGCTAATTCGCCGAGAGCCTTTTGCATACGGGTCACATGTTCATCTGTAAAAGGCTTCTCTTGACTATAATTATAAATGGTGATTGGACGTTCACCAACCAGAAACTCTAATTGTTCTTGGGGTAATCCTTTTTTACGCCAATACTCTAATAAAAACCAATCAGTACCTTCCCGTTTCCTTTTAACTGCTTCAACTATCTGATCATCTGTTTTTGGTTCATTTTTCTTTCCCACAAATGAAATTCGAGATATTCGCCATTCTTGGTAAGCTGCTTGTTTGGGGTCGAAAGTTCTTTCGTATGTAAAAGGAAGCAGAGGGAGTTCTGCTTCCGGTATTACTTGTTCTGATGTATTATTTATACTAGTTTCCATTTAGTTAAATCCTAATAGCTTACCTAAAATGTTGTGATATTCTAGTCTAATTCTAATTCCGAATTTATGAGAAATCAAGCTTTTGCTTATAGTCCGGAACTTTCTCACCAGGTAGAATATTTAGAGGAACAAGGTAAGTTACTTCTTATACTGGCACCAAATAGACATTATTCAGGCCTGTTGAGAAAATATAACGACTATATTGTTAGAGTGGATTTGTTGAGGAATTCTTTAGAACAAAAAAAGACTGGCATCAGCGGTCGGTCGAAACCTTAGGCCTATCCAGTCATCGTGATAATGGTATATTATCACAGACCTTTCTTTAATGCAAACTCAATATTAGCCTCAAAAAACATAATTTTGTGGGTAATTTGTATTATTTTTTATCAGTATTATTTGCTCAAACGTTCCTATTTTCCAGTTTTCTATCCACCCCGACCCTTCGGCTTATTAAGAAGCACCGAACCACAGACCTATCTCGTGAGCTGCCTCTTCGGCATTTCCTGAAGCATGAATTAAATTGTAAACAGGTCTTTCTTCTTGGTTTGCTTCTAAGATTGAATCTGTTCCAAGATCTCCTCTAATGGTTCCTTTATCAGCAGTTGAAGGATCAGTAAATCCAGTAATTTTTCTGGCTCTGACTACTGCATCTTCACCTTCTAATACCATTGCCACCAAGGGTGCTGAGGTAATAAACTTTCTAAGCCAGGTTACAACCTTTCTGCCTTGATCTTCAGCGCTAGTAACTTGTTGGCCTGCAGCAATTGTTTTTTCACCAATTGATCTCAGATAATCAGGATCCATTGGATAATGATTTCCGATGATATCATCTGGAGCACGCTTGTACATTTTAAGCTCAACTACCTTTAATCCAGCGTCCTCATAACGCTTGATAATCTCACCTATTAAGTTTTTCTCTGTGCCATCCGGCTTTATAAGAATTAACGTCCTTTGTTTCATATTGAAAACTATATCATTTAAAGTTTGATTGTAAATTAAAAATTGTAAATTGTAAATTACCTAATCTCCATATCCTCCACTGAAATATTTCCATCGTCGTATACATTTACTATTGCAAACCTAGGAGCTTGAGTGTTTCTTTGGGAAGCTGCCGCTCCTATTGTCATCATGTCCAAACCAGTTTCGGAATCAGTGTAGTCAGTAAAAAAGTGCACATCTCCGGCAAAAACTTTTCTCACACCATACTCTTTAAAAAGTATTGATAAGTTTCTAGCCTGATGTCTTAACTCCTTTTCTACCCTTCCCATAACATGATCAGATGAGGGATGAGATAAAGGAGTATGAACAAAAACCAGAATAGATTTTAGATCTTTTTGGTTTGTTTTGGTATTTTCCAACTCATTTTCTAGCCATTTGAGCTGCTCTGTATCTACTCCTTTATAGTTATCACTATTATCTATCAAAATGAACTTGATTCCCTGAAAGATAAAGGATTGGTAATTTACCCCAAAAACTTGTTTGAAATTAGTTGTTGACTCAAGCTGCTTGTTTCTTGCATCCCAGTGGTCATGATCTCCAGGAACCACGAAGTATCTTAAGCTATTTTTATCTAACTCTTTCTTGGCTGCTTGAAGCTCTTCTATTGTTCCGACCTGGGTATAATCACCCAGTCCTATGACAAAAGCCAAATTGGATTTTCCAGTTTTAGCTTGAGATAAAGCTTTTTCTAAGTAACTGTTTTCGTTGTGTGAATCAGCAATAAGCATAAAAGAAAATAACGTGTTTTTAGCTTGGGTTTTTTGATTTGCACTCTGATCAATGGCACTATTTGGAATTATCGGCATATTTTTGCCTGCAATGTTATCTGGTAGCTTAAACCCAAATACCTTATCTACGATTTGCACTGTTTCATCTGAGGAAACAGCTGACAAAATTAATGCTTTTGGGTCTATTTTGAGAGGATCTGTTCCAGAAAATTGAACATAGGCTGAATAAAGCCCAAATCCTAAAATACTAAACATGGTTAAGCTCAAAAAAAACCTTAATAACCCAAGGATTGGGTTTGAACTTTTTTTGGAGGAATGATATCTTGAAAACATAAATCTACTATTTTACATTTTTTCCGGAGCTTTAATGCCCAGTAAATAAAGACCCAATTTTAGCACCGAAACAACAGCCCAGGTTAAAGCCAATCTAAACTCTCTACTTTTTTCTTCAGCTTTTATAATAGGGTATTTTTGGTAAAACAGATTAAAGAGCTTGGCAAAGTCTATTAAATATGCTGCTACAGCACTCGGGTGAAGATTTTGCGCAGCATCATAAGCAATATCTTCAAAGCTGTCTATCTTCATCAAAAGCTGTCTTTCTTCTTCTTGTAAGTTGGAGTTTATTGCTGTTTTTTTATAACTATATGAAGCGTTTTTTAAAACAGACTTTGCCCTGGCATGGGTGTATTGCAAATACGGTCCACTGTCCCCTTGCAAAGAAACACTTTTTTCCAGGTCAAATGTAACATCCATATGAGGAGAAGATTTAAGCATGGAAAACTTGATCGCACCAATACTTACTATATCAATTACCTTCTGTTTTTCTTCACTGGAAAGATCTGAATCTTTCATTAAACCAGCAATCTTTTCTTGCACTTGGGTAAATAACCATTCAAAGGTAAGCACATTACCTTTTCTGGAAGAAATCTTGCCTTGAGTCATTCTGACCATACCATGAGGAATATGTGTGGTTTTACTAGCCAAATCAGACCTGAGTTTGGAAAGCGCTGTAATTAATACCTGAAAATATTCTTTAATCTCATTACCGGTTACCACTATTGACCGGTCATATGCATAATCTTGATATTTTTTTACTGCCAAACCCAGCTCTTTTGCTTCATAGGTAGGCAAGCCTAAGGAATTGATAAAAACTCTTCTGTGCAAGCCATACTTCTCTCCTGGAAAAATTACTGCTCCATCGCTTCTTTCAAATACACCTTCTTTTAGATGCTTTTCAACAAATTCCAAACCATACTCCGAAACAATACTTTCAGGGTAGTAATAATCAAATTTTGTGCCTAATTTCTCATAAATTGCCTCAAAATACTCAAGGCTCCATTCTTTACCTTTTTTAAACAATCTTTCAACTTGCTCAAGCTTTGCAGGATCTATTTGACTCTGATCTTTAGGTAAATATGCTTTGGCAGCAATGTAAATAAGAAGGTTAATCTTTTTAATTTGCTCCTGAGTCTCAGTTTCCTGATCAAAAGCTTTGGATCCAGCTACATAAGCATCTGCTAAAAATTGAATCCTACCATCAAGAGGTTTTTGTTCTAGTGCCGCTAAGCTTAAATTTTGCTCTTCCAGCTTAAAAATCATTCCCCAAACAGACTTTGCAACATGCATACCAACATCACCAAAGTAGTTTGCCCTTTTTACCTCTGCCCCACTATACTCAAGTAACCTTGATAAAGATTCGCCTATGGTGTTGGAAAACAGATGCCCAATGTGAAATTCCTTAAAAGGATTTGGGTCTGTAAACTCAACCATAATTTTTTTCCTATCAGTCAGGATTTGCTGAAAGTTTGTTTCAGTTAAATTGCAGATTTTATCCAAGGAATCAACCAATACTTGAGGGTTTATAAAAAAGTTGATAAAACCACCGCCAGCTACTTCTGCTTTAGATAAATAATTTAGCCCACCTAAACTATCAATTATTTTACTAGCAATCTCTATTGAGGATTGCTTGCTGTCAACTGATTTTTGTTTAGCAAGCTGCAACGCGATATTTGTACTATAGTCTCCAAACCGTGAGTTTTTTGAAATATCACAAACTATATCAGTTACTTGAAAGCCTGAATCTTTTATTGCCTTTTTTAAATCAGTTAAAAGTTGTTGTTTTAGCATTAGTTAATCATAACATAATTTAGTCACTCATCGCTTTCTTATTAATGGCTATCATTACTCCAGCTAGTATCAGGTAATACCCTACCCAAAATACCCAGCTTTTTTCTCCTATATACTCCCATGCAAAAGGCAAGGAAGCAAAAAAATCAACTGTTTTGATAAAAAAACTAAGCAATAAACTGACAAACAAAGCAATAATTGATGAAAAACCAGCTGATAGGAAGCTTACCAAAATCATAATTAATCCTAAAATCATAATAAAAGGTATACTCCAGCCAACCATTAGATTAGCTACTATACCCACGATTGAAAACTGATGAAAGACTTGAATAATTAAAGGAGAAACCATTATTTGGGCTGCAGTAGTAATACTCAAATCCTGGCTAACAACCTTTGGAAAGACTTTTTCTAAAGCATTGTTTATAACTGGTGCAACAGATAATACCCCAAAAGTTGCCAGGAAACTGAGCTGAAATGATAGATCAAAAAGCCAGACAGGGTTTACCAAAAGCATCATACCAGCAGTTATAAACAATATCCAAACAGACTCTTTTTGCCTGCCAAAAGCTGCCGCAGACAAGCTCAAAATAGCCATGACCGCAGCTCTCACAACTGGAACTTGAGCTCCGGTTAATAGTGTATAAAAGATAATTACCCCAGCACTTACTAAAATTGCCCACCTTTTATGCAAAACCCCACACAGTAAAAACATCACTACTGCTGAAACAAGGGTTAAGTTTTGCCCAGATACAACCACAATATGCAAAGTGGAAGTATCCCGCAAATTTAGCCTCAAATTAGTAGGAAGATCTTTTTTATTACCTAAGATAATTCCAGATAAAAGCTCTGCTTGAGGTGAAGGTAGCAGAGTTGAGATTTTCTCATCTAAATAGTGTCTCTGCTCAGAAAATACATTAAGCTCAAACTCAAACCCACCTTGATTTAACCTGAGAATATAAATTAAACAAAATAAAACTAAGGTAAGAAGGATTGGTAACTTACCTTTCATTTTAATAAACTAGTGTGTCTTTTAGCTTATCAAGTAAAGCCTTAGTAATGACTTTTTTAGTTACTAATTCTTCCAAGGTTTGATAAGGACGGTTGGCAATAATTTTTGAGGCTGAAACTGGCCCAATACCTGATAAAGCTTCCAGCTCTGATTGAGTAGACAAATTAACAGAGACTTTGTTTGTGCTTGAGCTAGAAACACCTGCTACTTGCACTTGCACCACTTCTCCATCAAAGGGAATATATATTTTTGACCCATCTATGAGCTTTTGTGCCATATTAAGAGACCTTGCGATATATTCTTTATTGGCATCCTCTCTAAATCCTTCTGCCTTTTTTACAACCTCTTCTACCCTGGCACCCTCCTCCAGGGTATAAACCCCTGGTTTGTTAACTGCTCCGGACAAATCCACAATCACTTGTTTTGGCTGGGTAATCAGACTTTCTTTTGGATAATCTGGTTTTATGCTTTTAGGAAAGGAGACTACATAACCTATCGAAAGTAGCGATAAACCAACTAAAATCAAAATTAACGGTAGCTTATACTGACTGGTGAGCTCTTGGAGCTTAAGTAACATCTTCTTTCTCTTCTAACTCTATTCTATACTTTTTAATCCATCTTTTATAGGCATGGATTAGCATAATCATACCCCTTCTTTTCATCTCTTTTTGCACTATCCCTCCTGCGTGTGGGTATTTGTGCAAACGGGGCTTTTTTGAGGAAAAACCATGAGAGTAATGCACCAGCTCGTGAGCAATAGTGTGGTCTACTACCTCCTGAGGAATACTTAACTTTTTAAACATTGCGGTGATAGTAATTAAACTTTTAGAATGCACCATTCTAATAGAACCTAACCTAAATTTTGAATGCTTACCAAATTTAATAAAAATTGGATTATCTTGTGTCATTTCCGGAAAGTAGTTAGACCAGATGTGATCTAACCTGGAAAGAAGCCATTTGCTATCTCGCTGAAGGCTGGCAGAGATGGACATAAACGGGGTGATTATACCGCTCTTACCAAAGATTTACAAGTTAGTTATTTATTTCTTACTTAGGGGGAGAAGCCAATTAGAAAGAAGAATTATCAATTTTTGATTTTATTGCTGTAATAATCTAAACCCTCTCTCCTAATTATTTAGCAATTATACCATATGGTCTGCTAAATTACAAAATTGATAAGCCTACCTTCTACATACACAACATTTTTCACGGATTTGCCTTCCAGATACTTATTTGCATTTGGAGTACCGGTTGCCAATTTTTGTATTGCTTCTTTAGAACCAACTATATCTTTTTGCACCTTTATACTATCCCGCACCTTTCCGTTAACTTGTATTACAATGCTAACCTCATCATCTTCCAGATATTCATTAACAAACTGGGGCCAGGAGTGCTTATGAATTGAGTAATTCTCACCTAAAACTTCCCAGATCTCCTCTGTGATATGAGGAGCAAACGGTGATAATAATAATAAAAATGCTTGATATTCCTCTTTTGATAATTTTTGCTTTTTAGATAAGAAATTGAGCCATTCCATAAGTGCAGCTATGGCAGTGTTGTATTTGAGTGCGCTAATATCTTCAGTAACTTTTTTAATAGTTTTATGCATAAATTTAAGATCTTTTATACCTAATTTTTCATTTTGACCATCTAGTTTCTCTTGCAGCATCCATATTCGTTGCAAAAACTTATAGATTCCGTTGATTCCACTGTCTCTAAAATCCCCTCCTTGATCAAATGGCCCCAAAAACATCAGATATGTCCTTAAGGTATCTGCACCATACTCTTTAATGTGCTGGTCGGGGTTGACCACATTACCTTTGGACTTGCTCATCTTGGCTCCTTCTTTAATTAATAAACCATGAGCCCTGAATTTAGTAAAAGGCTCTTCGAAGTCTATAAGGCCTGCATCAAATAAAACCATGGTAACAAACCGGGAGTAAAGCAGATGCAAAACAGAGTGCTCTGCTCCCCCGATATACATATCAACAGGCAACCATTTTTTTGACCTTTGTGTATCAAAAGCTTTATTTTCTATATCAGTTGAAGGATATCTTATAAAATACCAGGCTGAGTCTAAAAACGTATCTGACACATCTGTTTCCCGGCGGGCTTGTCCTCCACAGCTAGGGCATTTAACTTTATAAAACTCCTCAACTGAGGCCAAAGGAGACTCACCAGTACCAGTTGGCCTGAACTTTTCAACAAAGGGAAGTTCAACAGGCAAATCTTTTTCCGGCACTGCTACTGTCCCACACTTATTACAGTAAATAATTGGGATCGGAGGCCCCCAGTATCTTTGCCTGGAGATTAACCAGTCCCTTAAATGATAAGTAGTAACCCTTTTTCCCCAACCTTTTTCCTCTAAATAATCCATAATCTTGACTGTAGCCTTATGTATATCCATCCCATCTAAGAAATCAGAGTTTATCATTACTCCCTCATCTTCCTGGACTTGACTTTCACTTGTAATATCAGTTTTATCACCATCTTTACCTACCACTACCCGTATAATTGGTAAGTCAAACTGTTTTGCAAACTGAAAGTCTCTTAAATCATGACCAGGAACACCCACCACTGCTCCAGTACCAAAATCACCTAACACAAAGTCACTTATCCATATTGGTAGTTTTTCCCCATTTAGGTTATTGATGGCATAAGATCCTGTAAATACTCCTGTCTTTTTTCTTCCTTCTGCTATACGTTCTTCTTTTGATGCTATAGTAGATAGTTTGATGTATTCTTTAACTTCGTTTATGTGCTGAGGTTTGGTTAATTTATAAACATCTGGATGTTCAGGGCCTATTACAATAAAAGTTGTTCCAAAATTGGTATCTGGCCTGGTAGTAAAGCAAGCTACTTTGAGATCACTTCCCTCAACTTCGTAGCTAATATTAATTCCTTGTTTTTTTCCTATCCAATTTCTTTGGGCAATCTTGACCTTCTCAGACCAGTCTAAGTTTTTTAAGTTATTTATCAGTCTATCTGCATAATCAGTAATCCTAAAAAACCACTGCTCCAGCATTTTTTGCTCAACCTTGCTACCACACCTTTCACACTCACCAGCAATTACTTGCTCATCTGCCAAAACCGTTAGACAGGATGGACACCAGTTAACTGATGCCTTTTTTCTATACGCTAGACCCTTTTCATACATTTTCAAAAACAGCCATTGAGTCCATTTGTAGTAATTAGGTTTATAAGTTTCCACAGTGGCTGTCCAGTCAAAAGAGTTACCAGTAATATTAAGTTGCTCCAAGAAACGTTTTTCTGTAATCTTGCTTAAATCAAATGGGTGAATGTTGACTTTCATGGCATAATTTTCACTATGGATTCCAAAACCATCCAAGCCAATAGGCTCAAATACATCTAAACCTTGCATCCTCATAAACCTTCCAAAAATATCAGTACCGGTGAAAGCATACATATTCCCTACATGCAGCCCTTCTGCAGAAGGGTAAGGAAACATCATGAGGTTAAAAAAGGGATTTTTAGCATTACCAAGATCAGGAGAATATAACTTATCCTCCCTCCACTTTTGCTGCCATTTAGGCTCAACTTGTTGTGGTATGTACCTCTTCATATAAATCTGATCTTAACATAACTGGACAAATGCATTCAACATTGTCTTATCTTTAGTCTTTTATGTTTCACATATCTTTTCACAAGCTAAATGTTAATCCCTCTGTTTTAATTGATATATTAAGAAGGTATTCTGATCGATTTATAAATTATAAATTATGAATTATAAATTGATTCTGTGCCTGTGCGGGAAAATCCATAATATATTTTGATATATATTGTTATTATCAAACTGATCTAACCTCCTTACCTAATATTTGAAGGTTATTTGAAATTTCCCTACTATTTGATCTAATGTTAAAGTATGACCAAGAAAAAATTTTCAATTAAATTAATTGCACTTTTTTTTACTTTGTATATTGCGCATTGCGCATTCACGCTTGTTAGCTATGCTCAGATTCAAGGGACTGAGGTTGCCTCTGTCTATGATGTTAAAGACCAGGAGGCTGTCATAGGTGATATTTTAATTACCACAAATGAAGGTCTAACCAGAATAAATCAAGCCTATGACTCCAGGATTTTTGGAGTTGTTGATAAAAATCCCGTACTGGTGTTTAGAAGAGTTGATAAAACCGGCCAAGCCGTTGTTAGATCAGGAATAGTAGAGGTAAATGTCACTGATATAGCAGGCCCAATAAAATATGGTGACTATATTACCTCTTCTAGCATACCAGGAAAGGGTGCCAAGGCTGAAGAATCAGGCTATGTTTTAGGCGTAGCTTTGGCTGATCTTAACAATGAGGCAGCTGCAAAGATTGATTTTGAGGGTAAACAAATTTTCTCCGGAAAAATCCCGGTTGCAGTTAGGATTGAGTTTCACGAACTAAGTAATACCAGAAACTTTAATAGGCTTTTTGGCTTCTTAGGAACCTCCTTTTTAACCAATGTTAGTGATCCTAAGCAGTTTGGCCTGGTCATGAGGTTTATTGGTGCAGGGCTGGTTGTGATAATTAGCTTAATATTTTCATTTTTGACTTTTTCCAGATCAATTGCCAAAAGCGTTGAGGCCTTAGGCAGAAATCCACTGGCAAAAAATACTATTCAACTTTCAATACTTATCAATATCGGACTGCTGATTGCAACCATTGCCATAGGGGTTGCTGCAGCCTATATCATCTTAAAAGCCTAATTGAGTTTTTAGCTTTTGTTGTCGTATGATTGATGTATGGATTTTATTCTGCCCCCCATACTGGCAGCTTTTGGTGTTACCTTTACCCTGCTTTTTATCAGAGAGAGAAAGTTAAGACAGAAAGTAGCAGGTCAAAGCTCAAAAGAGATAGAAGAAAACCGGCAAAAAGGTTATCAGTTTTTGCATCAAGCAATTAAAAAATCCCAAGAGATACTCTCCTTAAGTGAGACAGAAAGCATCAAGCTCATCTCTGAGAGTAAAGCTAATGTAGGCAAAATCGAAGAGGAACACAAAGCCCAACTTGCTCAATATGTCAAACAGTATGAAAGCATGCTCAGCCAAACCTTCACTCAGGCAAACCAAGCAATATCTTCCTCTATACAAACCTTTAGTAGCTTTGTAAAAGACTTAGAAAAAAATAGTGTTGAGCTTGAAGAAACCAACCAGCAAGCTGCCCAACAAAGAATAGAAAAAATGCTGGATCAGCTAGAAACCAGACTATCTGATTTTTTGCTAGAAAGTGAACAAAAAACAACCGGCTCAATAGAGCTTGAACTACAATCAGTCCGTCAGCTAATTGAATCTTATAAACAACAGCAGTTTAAACTAATAGATGAAAATATCGTGGCTATGATGGAACGGACTATGGCTTTGGTTTTGGGAAAAAGACTTAGTTTAAAAGATCAACTGGATTTAATTTATGAATCTTTAGAAAAGGCCAAGATGGAGAAATTTGTTGCATGAATCAATTATGGGATCAGATTATAACCAATACTTACACTCTCAAAAGTCTAAAAAATAGGCTGCGGATACTTCGTGACTACCTCACAAAACAACAATTTACAAATGGCGTACAAGACCAAGATGAAAAATTAACAGATGAGGCGCAGTGGATCAACTCCTTAGGAAAAGATTTCCTAGCAAAGTTTAACCAACACAATATCTATTCCCTACTAGATGAAATGGAATCAGAAACCAGCAAACAAGAACCTTTAACGATATTTTTGGCTTTTGAACTGCCTAATGAAGAGATATCTAAATTAGGCAGCTGGATCAGAGTTAATTTTGGCCAAAAATACCTAATGTTAGATATCAAGTATGACCCTTCTTTAATTGGCGGATGTGCCCTGACCTGGAAAGGGATATACCATGATTATTCAGTCAAAAAAAAGATTGAGGATAACAAACAGCAGGTACTGGAAAGCTTTAAAACATACTTAAGATAAATTTATGAGTGATGAAACTGAAATAGGTTTTGTACAAAGTATTAGGAACTTTTTAATTGATGTTGATGGTCTGCCAAATGTTAAAATCAACGACTTAGTGGAAAGCCAGGCTGGATTAAGAGGCTGGGTTAATTCTTTATCTCATGATCAAGTACAGATACTGATGGTAGATGAAGGTAAAATTACTCCCGGAGAGATGTTTAAAAAACTGCCTGCCCGTTTAAGCATCAATACCGGAGACTTTTTACTAGGAAGAAGCATCAATCCGCTTGGTGTACCAATTGACGGAAAAGGGCTACTGGAGCGCATCAAGCAGGCAAATTTTTTGGAGCTTGACGCTATTGCTCCTGGTATTCAAACCCGACAATTTATCAATACCCAATTTCACACCGGCATTACTCTTATTGATACCTTAATCCCCTTGGGTAAGGGACAACGTGAGCTGGTTATGGGAGATGCCCATTCTGGTAAAACCGGTTTTTTAATAGATCTGATGGTAAATCAAGCTAGATTTAATCAAAAACTAGCGCCTGGACAAAAAAAGACAATCTGTATTTATGCCTCAATAGGAAAACCCGGAGCAAGTGTCAGAAGTTTGATTGATGTTCTAAAAGCCAATAAAGCCTTAGACTCAAGTGTAATCATTGCTGCCTCCTCCTCTGAACCTACTCCTTTAATATTTTTAACCCCCAAAACAGCTTTTACAATAGCCGAGTATTTTCAAAAAAAAGGCCATGATGTATTACTAATACTAGATGATTTAGGCACACATGCCAAGATTTATAGAGAAATGTCGCTGCTTTCTTTTAAATCTCCTGGGAGAGAGGCTTATCCTGGTGATATTTTTTATCAGCATGCCCACTTGCTGGAAAGAGCCGGAAGCTTTAAACCAGGATTTGGCGGAGGCTCTATCACTGCCCTACCTGTAATTGAGCTTGATTTAAATGATTTTACAACTCTTATTCCCACCAGTTTGATGTCAATGACAGATGGACATTTACTTTTTAAATCGTCTTTAAGAAACCAGGGTCAGCAACCGGCAATCGACATCTTTTTATCAGTCTCAAGAGTTGGGCGCCAGACACAGCAAAGGCTAACTAACTTGGTTGCTGGCCGGATTAGAAACACCCTAACTTTGGCTGAAGAACTGCAGACAGTTAGCAGTTTCAGTGCAGAACTGCCACCTCAAACCCAGCATATTTTAAAGCAGAAAAGGTTAATTGATGAAATTTTAAAACAAGATCCAATTACCTCAATCCCTGAGCAAGTACAGATTATTTTACTTGCCTTGGTTTATACCTCATTTCTGACTGATAAAGACCGTTATTTTTTAGAAAAATATAAAAACCCTCTCATTAATGCTTTCGAATCTGATGCCGATTTATTAAAAATTACCAGAGGTTTATCTAGTATAAAAAATGACCAACAATTGGTAAACCTGCTAGAAACACAGCTAAAAAAACTAAATGAGTTGTGCCCCTCATGACTATACAACAGATAGATCAAATTATTCAAGACGGTGAGGTATTAAAGGTATTATCAGATACCTTTGGTGAAATTGCTCTTTTGAAAATTAGAAAAATCAGAGCAGGAGTTGAGAGAAATAGATCCTTTTTTGGTGAAATAATAGAAGTGTATAGGCAAGTTAAAAAAGAAGCTTCCAAAAGAGGGATTAAGCTGCAAAAAACCAAAGATACAATCTCTATACTTTTGGCCTCCAACTACCGCTTTTACGGAGGAATTACCAATCGCCTACTGGAGTTTTTTACAATTTACACAACCAAAACAAAAACAGACAGGCTAATAATTGGCAAAACTGCCATAGATCAGCTTAAATTCATGCGCTATGCATCTTCTTACTCCTCAAGAGTTTTTAAAACAGATATGCCGACTGATGCTGAACTTTTAAGCTTGGTTGAAGGCGTTAAAGGCTATAAAAAGATCCTGGTATTTTACCCACAGCTTAAAAGCCTGTTAGTACAAAATCCAACAGTAATTGATATTACCCAATCCCACCAAAATGAATCTCAAAGCGCCGAGGGCGCTTCCATCACTTCGTTTATTTTTGAACCTGAAATTAAAAAAACATTGGAGTTTTTTGATTCTCAGCTAACTACACTTTTACTGGAGCAGTTATTTTTAGAATCTGAGCTTGCAAGAACCGGTTCAAGGCTGATTAGCATGGATCAGGCACAAGTTGATGCCAATGCATACATCAAAGAAAAAAAACGCTTTAAAGCCCGCATTATCCGCACTCTAAACAATAACAGAAACATTGAACAAGCAACATCTCTTGCAGCTTTAAAAAGAGAAAGATATAGTTAAGTTTATGACTTATTCAACAGGCTTTGTCCGCTCTGTTAATGGCCAGATTGCCCAAGTGGAAATAACAGATGAAAACTACCCCACCTTAGCAGAGGTTTTAATAAACCCTGATGATCCAAATGTAGTTTTGGAAGTATTTTCCCAACAGCAAAATATAGTTTACTGCCAGATCCTGACCCAGCCTGACAGACTATTCAGAGGCATGAAGCTGGTTGGTACCGGATCTGATATAAAAGTGCCTGTTGGCTCAAAGGTGCTGGGCAGGGTAATCGATCTGTTTGGCCGCCCTCAAGACGGTTTTGCCCAGCTGCATGATTCTCCACATTCCTCTATTTATCTCAAACCCCCTCCCATAAATGTAGTTAAAAAAGACTATCAAATTCTTGAGACTGGTATCAAAGCCATTGATTTCTTAACACCAATGATGAGAGGAGGCAAAATTGGATTTGTGGGAGGAGCTGGTGTGGGAAAAACAATTTTACTGACCGAACTATTACATAATATAACAATGAGATACAAAAACTCCACCTCTGTTTTTGCCGGCGTGGGTGAAAGAATAAGAGAAGGCCAGGAGCTATATCAAAGGCTGGCTGAGTCAAAAGTATTAAATAACACTGCCATTATTTTAGGACAAATGAATGAAAACGCTGCTATCAGATTCAGGGTAGCACTGGCTGCAGCTACCATAGCTGAATATTTCAGAGATATAGAAAAAAAAGATGTATTACTTTTTATAGATAACATGTACCGTTTTGTACAGGCTGGAAATGAAGTGGCTGTACTTTTGGGCACTCTTCCCTCTGAACAAGGTTATCAGGCTACTCTACAAACAGAAATTAGCACCATTGAGGACAGGCTTATCACAACAGACAATGGTGCCATCACCTCTATTCAAAATATCTATGTGCCTGCAGATGAGATTGCTGATGCCGGGGTAACAACTGTGATGTCATTTTTGGATACTGCCATTGTATTATCCCGTCAAGCTGCTCAAAAGGGTTTTTATCCCCCAATTGATTTTAACCAATCCTCCAGCTCAGCTTTATCCAAAGCATTTTTAGGAGAAAAGCATTTTAAAGCCTTAACTGAGTTTCAACAGCTACTCAGTAATTATAATAAACTATCCCATATTGTGGCTATCGTTGGTGAGGCTGAATTGTCTCCAGAAAATAGAATTTTATACTCAAGAACCCAAAAAATAATAAATTATTTAACCCAACCATTTTTTGTCACTGAAGGACAAACCGGCAAAGCAGGAGTGTTTGTACCCAAAGAAACAACCATAGATGATATCTTAATAATACTTTCTGGATCACTTGATGAAATCCCAACAGAAAAGTTCATGTTCATTGGATCTTTAAAACAAGCAGGACTTACTACCTAATTAGCACCTAGTAAATAAAGCCTAATATGAAAGCAACTGAAGAACTACTCTCTGTACGTATTATTTCTCCTACTCAGGTGTTTTTTGATGGCTCAGCAGTCTCAGTTTCCTCAAAAAACTATGCCGGTAACTTTGATGTTTTAGCAGAGCATGCTAACTTTATCACGGTAATAGAAAATACTCCTATTATTGTGAGGCCAACAAACGGAAAAGAATTAAGGTTTGAGTTTCCTCTGGCTATTATTTTTGTCAGCAATAATGTAGTAAAAGTTTTTACATATATTCAACCCAAGATACAAGACACCCTCAAGCAGTAAAAACTTATTTTTATTTTTGTTAAAAATTGTCTAATAGCCCTGCAATACAACTCTTAAATATCAAAAGGCAATTTTGGCCTCAATTTGCATATATTTTGGTAGTTGACAAAGTATCAAAAATCTATGTATTCTGGATATAGAAATCTATGTAACTTTAAATAGATTTCAGGGAAAAGAGCAGCTTCTCACACAAGTAATCCCCACGCAGACGGACCCACTTAGAACTCACACTTTAAGTGATTTTTTTCAAAAAAATCACAAATGAAAAACATAAATCAGGACAATATACTCTCAAATCCTAATTACGCCAAAATTGGAAAAGCTGCAAAAAAACTAGGTATCTCTATTGATACTTTAAGAAGATGGGAGAAAAGCGGAAAACTTCCATCTATCCGTACTGCTGGAGGGACAAGGTTATACCCTCTAGATATTATCAAAGCCCTTAAAAGAAGGAAAAATATTTTATACACCAAGACCTTAAAACTAGCTGCTCAACCAGTTGTAAACCCAGCTGTTTTTAACCCACAAAAATCCTCAATTCAGCCTCAAAAATCTATGCAAACAGGTATTAAAAAACCACAAACCACTACAGAGCTTTTGGCAAGAATTGAGCAAAAAAAATGGACAAGTTATATTACAGACTACAAGCCCAGTTACCCCCCACCAATCAATATTGATAAACCATTTAAACATTCTACTAACCTAAATGAGTTAGGACTTACCGATGCCAAGACACCGGATTTTCTATATATAATAGGAAGGAAGCTCAAACAATCCTCTCTTGTTTTAGTAAAGACCGGTTCTGTTTTTATATTTTTATCTATTATAATAACCAGCCTTTTTCTAATAACTTATTTATCAAATCCCCTCTTACCACAAAGCTTTGTTACTAAATTCCTAACGCCAAACACAAAATCAGAAAAGCTGGCCGAAAACATCAAAATAACAAAGACAGTTGCATCCTCCTCAAACCTTGCTCCTGATGTACTGGCTGCATCAGCCACTGCCAGTTTTCTTGAAATTAATGCAGATACAGATATTCAAGGCAGCTTAGCAGTAAAGGGTACTATCAACAACGTTTCCATAGAAGCAACTCCTGCAGCAGGCTTTTTGATTGCCGGAGGATCTGCAACTCTGGCAGTCACCCAGGACGCAACACTTGACCAAGATGTTTCAACTACATCTTCTCCATCCTTTGCTTCTTTGAATATCTCCGGCACAGCCAACCAGCTAGTATTCCAATCAGGTGGTCCTACAGGCACTTTAACCTGGACTCCAACAGCTGCAAGGATTATTACCTTACCTGATGCAACCACCACCCTAGCTGGCATTGATTCCACCCAAACCCTAACTAATAAAACCATCTCCGGCTCATCAAACACCTTAACCAACATCCCTAACTCTGCCTTGGCTAACGGCAAAATTACCATCAGCGCCGGTACAAACCTCTCTGGTGGAGGGGACGTTAACTTAGGGTCCTCTGTTACATTGAGCTTAAAAGATGCGTTAGGGTTAGCAGATGGAACTGCAGCTGCCCCTGCTTATTCTTTTTCCAATGACACTGATACCGGACTCTACAGGTTAGGGGCGAATAAGATCGGTTTGATTACAGCCGGTACAGCCACTTCAGGAATAACTATTGATGCCTCAGGTAATGTAGGTATAGGGACTATCACCCCAACCTCCAAGCTGCATGTTGTGGGAGACGGGAATATCACCACTAACCTAACTGTCGGAGGAACCTTAGGGGTAACCGGTGCCACCACACTAACCTCCTCTTCCCTTTCTATTGCAGGAGTATCTTATACTTTCCCTTCCTCACAGGGAGCTGCCAGCACTACATTAATGGATGATGGCTCAGGCAACCTATCCTGGACCTCCCTGGCTGCAGCAGGAGGATGGACTGTTGCCGACAACAACACTTATTTAACCGCTTCGTCAAACAACGTCGGTATCGGTACTTCTGCCCCGGGATCTAAACTAACTGTTTCAGGGAACTTAAGTATCGGCACATCTTATGCTAATGCCTCTGTTCCTTCTGATGGTCTAGCAGTGCAAGGTAATGTTGGTATAGGAACAACTACTACAAACTATAACTTATCAGTAATAGGTACTGGTAACTTTACAGGTAATTTAGGGGTTGGGGCATCACTCACTACCACTGGACTAACTTTAGCAAATGGCGGGTTACAGGTCTCAGGATTATCTAATCTAACTGGTAATGTGGGGATAGGGCAATCACTGTCTGTTACCTCTGCAGCTGTCCTTGATTCATTACAAGTAACTAAATCAATTTCTGGAGCAACTCTTGGCACCTCTGGTAATGCTGGTATTGGTGGATCACTCACTACCTCCTCTGCTGCCAGCCTATCCTCTCTTAATGTGATCGGGGTATCATCTTTAGCCAATACCGGTATTACGGGAACCTTAAATGTTTCAGGTAATGTGGGAGTTGGGGGATCAATTACCGGCTTTGGGGCATTAAATGGACTAAATGTCACAGGACTGACTAATTTAGCCGGACTAAATGCAACAGATATTAACTCCACCTCTTTAACCACCTCTGGTAATGTATCAGTCGGATCTAGT
>JACPKM010000006.1 GCA_016187025.1 Candidatus Daviesbacteria bacterium | reverse complement strand
TATTTTTTGGCACTTACGAATTAGCAATTAGGGCCGCTAAAAAACCTAGAATATTTTTTAAAAAGCCCCGAGTAGTGTTTATTTGAACTAAGAAAATAGTATTATTCCTTCTGAAGGACGTAGAAGGATCTGATCTTTTTCTTCCCTGTTTTCCACATCTAGCCTTGTGGACAGTATGGTTTTCCAATTATCCTCGGGTAAATCAACTATTTGATTTTCTTCTGAAAAATTTGCCAGTATAAGGGTTTTTTCTTCCTTTTCTTTTCTCACGAATCCTAATACGTTTGGATTTTTGAAGTCTAAAGGAATAAGCTTTCCTTCATCTAAGCTTTTCCTAGTTTTTCTTAAATTAATAATAGATTTATATAGATTCAGAAAGGATTTTTTATCCTTTTTTTCGGAGGCTACATTCCTTTCTTTAAACTCTTTCTCTAATGGAAGCCAGGGCTCTACATCTGAAAAGCCCCCAAATTTAGACGAATCCCATTGCATAGGTGTCCGCTGGGGATCACGTCCAAAATCAAAACCCTTCATATTAACAGCCATAGGATCTTTTGCTTTTTCCTCAGGAATTTCAACATCCTGCATTCCAAGTTCTTCTCCGTAATAAATAAATGGTATTCCCCGAAGCGTGAGCTGAAGTAGCGCAGCTATCCTTGCCGCGCCTTCTCCCAGTTTTGCAGCTATTCTTGACTGATCATGATTACCTAGAACATAAGTGGGGAAATAGTCATGACCTACCAACTCATCAAATTCATCGATAAACTTTTTCTGCTCTGTGACGTTCCATGGAAGAGATATAAATGAAAAGTTAAAAGGAGCAAAACTTTGATGATTCACTATTTTGTAAAGGTTTATTATTTCGTGCAAGAAAGTATAAATTTCACAAACCATAAACCTATCATCAAATTCATTTACAACATTATTAAGAGTTTTAAGCATATTAAGGGTTTCAGGTAGCGCACTAGTGTAAATATGCAGCAAGCTGTCATACTGCATGTGATGGTCAGAATACGAGGGATTATGCGGTTCGTCCCGGAAAAAGGGATCCTTAAAAAGGTAGTATGCAACATCTACCCGAAATCCATCCACCCCTCTTTTCATCCAATACCGCATCACATTTAATATCTCCTCAACTACCTGCGGATTTCTCCAGTTTAGGTCAGGCTGGCTTACATCAAAAGTATGCAAGTAATATTCGTGAGTTTTTTTATCCAGTTCCCAAGCAGATCCACCAAATTGAGACAGCCAATTATTAGGTGCAGCTCCATTCTTCTTGGGAGATTTCCAGATATACCAGTCTCTTTTAGGATTATTTTTAGAGGATCTGGACTCCTTAAACCAGGGATGTTCTAAAGATGTGTGATTAGGGACAAAATCCATGAGCACCTTTATATCCTTGCCATGTGCCTTCTTTATTAAACTATCAAAGTCGGAAAGATTTCCAAATATTGGATCAATATCATAATAATCTGAGATATCGTAGCCGAAGTCACGCATTGGTGACTGGTAAACGGGAGATAACCATATCGCGTCAATCCCCAAATCTTTTAAATAATCTAATTTTTCTGCTATTCCGTTTAAGTCGCCTATTCCGTCTCCATTGCTGTCTTTAAAGCTGCGCGGATAGATTTGATAGACAACCCTCCTACCCCATGTATTATCAACCATATTATTGTTTAGTGATATTGTTCACAGTATTCTTGAACATTTTATCAGGGTTTGTAAGAAGTTTTTCGTAAAGCATTAGATATTCTTTGGCATTTTTCTTCCAAGAAAAGTCAGTAGCCAGCGTATGCTTGACCATAATTTCGTATGTAGTTTTTTGAGTTTCCCACATAGTAACTGCTTTTACAACCTTTCTCTCCAAAGCTTCCGAGCTATAATCTGAAAACAAAAATCCATTATATCCTTCGCGAATAGAATCTTTTAAACCACCGGTTTTATGAGCTATAGGAATTGTGCCAAAAAGCATTGCTATCATTTGAATAAGACCGCAAGGTTCGTATCTTGAGGGAACAACAATAAAGTCGGATGCCGCATATACTTGATGGGCGAGTGTGTCGTCAAATTTAAAATTGCAGGAAATATATTTTGGATAAAAAGTAGATAGCCATTTAAATCTTTCTTCCCATTCTTTTTCTCCCGTCCCCAAAACCACGAATTGAAAACGAGTTTTATCAATTCGTCTTAGCATTCTGTGTAAAATGTCTAAACCTTTTTGTGCTTCGGAAAGCCTTCCTGTAAAACAGAGCATCGGAATATCTTTTCCTACTCTCAACCCAAGTTTCTTTTGGAGAAATTCCTTGTCCAGGGTTTTACCTTCTCTCCAATCATAATATTCTATTTTTTCTCCGATACGTTTTTCCTTTGGACCATAAGGAAATTTCACAGCAGGGTTGCGGGAGGTATGACGCCAGTCAATATCTATCCCATTAAGGATTCCATAGATGAGTCCTTCTTTTGCTCTTAAGATTTCATGGAGACCATAGCCGAATTCCTCAGTAAGAATTTCTTTTGCGTAGGTTGGGCTAACGGTTGTAATAATATTTGCATGTATAATTCCTTCCTGTAAAAAATTAATTTGCCTGCTTTTAATTTCCCACGGAAGTATTCTGCATAAAGTAGGATCTATCCCCATTCTTTGTATAATACTTACAGGCGCTTTTCCCTGAAATGCAAGATTGTGAATTGTTAACATTGTGCGAATTGGCAATTTTTCCTGTTTTATCAGGAGAGGTATGAGACCTCCGTGGAAGTCATTCGTATGGATAATATCAGGTGTCCAGTTTAAAATGCCGCTTTTTATTAGTTCTACTACTGCTTTGTTGAAAAATCCCCAAGTTTCTATAGGCAAAACTACACCAAGGTATTTTGAGTTTTTTAAGAAATAGCCTATGACTTTTGTATAGGGGTTTTGAGCCTGCCAAATTTCTACCCTTGAAACCTTTCCACCATATGAAAAACTATATTCGCCAATTTTTGTTTTTTTATTTCTACCCATCTTTACAACTTTGTAAAAGGGAATTATAACGCGGATATCAGCACCCAATGTTTCTAGCGCGCCAGGTAAAGACCTAGCTACATCACCAAGACCGCCCAATTTAAAAAATGGGTCATTTTCCCAGACTACAAATAGTACTTTCATATTATGTGTTTGAAAGTGAAGTGGTTTAATGCGAGAAGAAGATACAGTAGAAAGTAAGGTATCTTAATCCTTTAAAAAACTAATTCAGATGCGGATATTGGTATTGTACCATTAATACCCCAATTTACCTAATAGGATTTGTGAACCTAAGCTCCTATGCCTACAAGTTATATAACTGGAGAGATAATGTGGTAGTGAACAAAAACTAGATTATCATTAAATCTAATCTCTTCTTCACCAACGTCAACAGGAATTTCTCTTACACTTTTTAAAACTTTGTATGTATATTTCCAAGCACCATCAGTTCTTTCGGCATCAGCATCCAATCTCGTTCCATCTCCAATATCATTAACAAACAGGATTAATTTTCCTATCACGTCTTTTTTAGTAAGTCCTAATTCTTGCAACTTATCAGCAGAGCGAGTTCCGCCCGCATAAACTCTGGTTGCTTTTTCACCGCTAGCTGATTCAATTAATTCTTGACCACCACCATTAAAGTCAGCAGCCCACTCGTCATGATATTTTCCCTCTGAACCTTGGTAGTCACTTGTTTCAAGATTGAAGCCAGAACGCACGACAGAGCCTCTGACACTTCTTCCAACGTATCCTTCTAGAAGTCCTCTAGCTAAAATTGCTTTGCTTCCTTTTTTCATTGCTCAAATTTTAACTCTTTAACTCTAATTTTACTACAGCAAGCTTTTGAAGGAGAATTGGGTAATTGAAAGTGCTATAATACAACTATCATGTCACATAAAGATTTATCTTTCCGCTGTATTGCATATCAAGAAAAAGACGGCTCTTTTACCGGAGTTTGCCTTGATCTGGATATTGTGGAAGAAGGATATGTCTCTTTAGAAGAAGCAATTCTAAGCGTTAATGATGCCGTTTTGTCTCATCTTCAGGCTGCTGCTAAACTAAATTTTCCTAAAGAATTAGTTAATAGATCAGCGCCAAAAGAGTATTGGAATAAGCTCAAAGAAATCACAAAAGAAAACGTATCTAAAAAAAGTTTTGAACCTTTCCAATTTTTTACAACTCAACTACCAGCTGGTCTTGTGTATGCCTAGTTTTAAGCCATTGAAATACAGGGAAGTTATAACAATCCTCAAAGATTTAGGTTTTGCTCAAGAAAGCGGGACAGGATCTTCTCATCAGACTTGGGTCTTGAAAAGAAATAACGTAAATTATGCTGTAACAGTTGCTTTTCATGGAACTAACCAAGAATTTAGAAAGAATTATTTAGAAACCAAGGGAAGAGAGAAATAGAATGTTGAGCCTTTGCCTTCTTCACTTTTTACCCATATTTTACCTTTGTGTCTTTTGATAATCTCTTTAGATATATACAAACCCAACCCAAGGCCCGGGTAGCCAATTTTATTTTCAATAATTCTATAATACCTGTTAAAAACTTGCCCCTGTTTGTCTTTGGGAATACCGATGCCGAAGTCGGCAACAGAGAAGACGACGTAACCACCCTCTTTTTTTATATCAATTATAATTTTGTTTGACTTTGGAGAGTATTTTGCCGCATTAAGCAATAAATTAGTAAACACCTGTTCCAATCTTTCTTTATCGCCTGAAACCTTCAAATCATTTAAACCTTGTTTTATAATTTTATGATTGTTCATCATAGGTTGGGCACTTTCCATTCCGGCATCTACTAGCTCACCTGCGGTAAAAGATGTATAGTTTAGGATCATTTTTCCCGACTGTATTTTACTTATGTCTAATAAGTCAGCAATTAATTTGTCAAGTTTGTCAATATAAATACATGTTTTTTCAATATAAAGCTTCGCATTATCATTTCCTCCTTTGTTGATAATCCGTTCTAAAACTTGAACATATCCTTTGATACTGGTTAAGGGAGTTTTTAGCTCATGGCTTGCAATACCGATAAATTCATTCCTCTTTTCTTCTAAATGTTTTCTTTCAGTAATATCCCTTGCTATAACAATTATCCCCTCTATTTCTCCATGTGCGCCTTTTAACGGGCTTTTGGTAGTGAGGAAATATCTTTCCTTGCCCGAAAATAATAATTTTTGATCAAATACCTCGGTTTTTCCGGTTCTCATGATTCTCCGGTCTGTCGTCATCACCTTTCTTGCAATTTTTTTGGGGAAAAAGTGTGTATCGTCTTTACCAAGTATTTGGTTTAAAGGTATATTGAACAGTTTTTGGCCTTCAGGGTTTAACAGAAGATATTTACCTTTAATATCTTTGATTACTATTGGTTCGTGTGCGCTATCTATAATTGTTTGTAGTTTTGTTGATGTATATTTAAGCTCCTGATTTACCAGTTTTTCTTTTTGAACAGCAGTCTTCAACCCGTGTACGATATAGATAATCACTGCGGCCTGTATTACAAATAGAAAGATATTAACCCAGGTTGGAAAGTCGTTTGTTAAAATTGTATATAAAGGAATTAAAGAGAAGTAGTCAACTAAGAGAGTGGAGAGAAGAGTAGTGAAAATTCCCAGCCTAATGCCCCCAATCCAGGTACTTAAGCTGATAGGTATATAAAAGAGTAAGAATGGTGCTTTATTTAAAGTATAGGGTTCTATCAGATATTTAAGCCAAACGATTGCAAAAACAGATATGATTGATACTAAGTAATTTACCAGATCCTTCTTCACCCCAATATTTTATACTTTTTTTAATAGTTTTGCCCAAAGACCGGGATCTTCCACACCTATTCTCCAAAAACTGAATTGATATATGCCTGTAACCCTTGCTTTCTCTATCATTTTACTGATAGTTTGGGCGTCTTCAAACCAGATAAGATGTTTTTTACCATCAACTGTATAACTGCCTACTAAGGAGAAGCTTTCCATATCCCGTGTTGTTTGCCCATTGTTTTTATTGACTCTTTCTAAGCTTTCAGTGAAGCTTACTGCATCCGCAGCTTTACCGCTACCAATTTCCCAATCATAGCCATAAGTGGGTAGCCCTAGTATGACCTTTTCGGTTGGAACAATAGAAACAGTATATTTTAGTACCTTTGTGAGTTCGCTTAAGGGGGTAATAGCCCCGGGATTTGAGTTTTGATTATGAAAATCATATGCCATGATTTTAACTGCATCAGCGCTCTCAGAGAGTGCTTTCAAGTTATAACCCCGGGCTATTGCCCTATCGGTAAATTTTCCTGTTTGTGGATGAACTGAGACAGTTAATGTTAGGTTGTTTTGATGCATTACCTCAGATAAGTTTTTTATAAATGCAGTAAAAGCTTGCTGGTCTTTTGGATTGATCTCTTCCCAGTCAATATCAACTCCTAGATAATTTGAATTCAGAACTAAGGTTTTTAAGCTTTCGATTAAGTCTTGAGACTTATCAGAATTATTTAAAACAAGTGATGTTCGGCGAGAGTCAAATTCATTTGTAATTGTTGGAATGAGTTTATTGGTTTGTTTATTTGCAACAATCTTGATTTGCTCACCTTGTTTATGAGGGGTTTCTTCCAGAGTTCCTTGCTCATTAATTTTGTACCAGACAGGAGATACAGATTTAAAAGCTCCAGAGTTTTCGGAAAGTGAATCTAGTGCATTTGTTTCATCCCACCAAGCAACCCATCCATGATATTCAGATGGAGGGGTTGGTTTTTGAACCTTTTTTAATGGAGTTGAGTTGCTGCCTATTAATAAATTTTTAATGCTTATCCCAGTTGAGAAATAGAAAAAAAGTGAAGCCATGATAAATAACCCAACCAGAGTCATTATTGAGAATATATGACTTACTGATTTAGAGCGTTTTATCATTTGGGCAATACTTTTTTACAAGTTTAATTACAGTATAAACTATTAAAACCAAAATATGAAAATAGAAAGAGATTCCATTTAACACACTTAGTGAGCCGTACATAATCTTCCTCCTCGAATTTTATATCTTGATACAGATGTCCAATTAGCTTTATTAAGCACAAACAAATACTCGAAAAAGCTATATAAAAATACTAAGCTGTTTATAAATCTTAGAAAATAAAAAGTCGGTAAGTATTTTAGAATCTTTGGGCTGCTATGGACAAACATAGTCAAAAATACTGTGGGGAAGAAAAATAGCACAAAGTCCATGAAAAATGGAACAATAAAAAATGAAGAGTGCTTTAAAGCAATAAAAGGAAAGCTAAGTAAAAGCAGCCCAGCCATCAATCCTCCGGCTAGTCCCTCAATAGTTAATAGTGACAATTCAAAGTCAAGAGCTTGTTTCCCCCAAGGGATAGAGTACTTTTTCAAACACTGCCAATAACCCTTATACCATCTTCGAACCTGTTTTAAGTAATCTTTTAAAGTATAAGGATCTTGTGTTACAACCTTTGCCTGAGGAGCAAAAGCTATTTTTCCAATCTTTTTTCTGTGGATTAGAAAAGTTAAATCCATATCTTCCACTACTGTATCTGAAGAGAATTTAATCTTTGAAAAAAGAGATGAGCGGTAAACAGATGCACATCCAGGGCAAACAATGATGGCTTGCTCTTTTTCTTGGGCAGCTTTATGGATAAGCTGGGATACTTCGTATTCCCACATACGATATGAGGTTAACCAATTATTACTTTCTCCAGTGACTTTTCCTATAACACAAACAATTTTTTGCTTTGAATCAGCTTCAAAAACCTTTAAAGCCTTATTAGTAAAGTCTGAACTGATTTTTGTGTCTGCATCAACAGGAAAGATAAACTGGTATTTAGATACAAGCTTAAAATGTGCAATACCATTATTAAGCGCGACAGCTTTACCCTGACTGGTTTTGAGTGTTAAAACATTATTAGTAAAGCGCCTGGCAATAGATGCTGTTTTATCAGTTGATCCATCATTTACAACATATAGGTCACGTTTCGCAACAAGTTTTAATGCACTCTCAAGAGTTCGCGAAAGCACCACTTCTTCATTATGAGCAGGCACGAGGATTGCTATTTGTTTTAATGTAGTTTTTCTATTCATAAAAGGACAGTATATTATACTATAAGTCTTATATTAAAGCAACTTTAAGCAAGGGCTGCATCAGATACGAACCTTGCTTCTGTAGTTTTAGCTTCAGACAGCTTTGCTTCCTATTTACCATCCTTTGGTTACAGAGACCCTTACCATAAAGGTCCAAGATATGGAGATTTTGCAAATTGGAAGCAAAAAGCAGATCAGGTTACAACACCCACTGTAATTGCAGCTATATATCGAAACCTTTGTGAAGCCGGTGTTATACCGGCATATGATGAACCTAGGCATTTTGTTATGGTTAGTTATGGAAGCTTTATCCCAACTCACGAAAGACTCATGTTTGATTTGGACAGGAAGCGTAGGCTCTCAGGCACCCATGTTTTTTCTATAGATCACCAGGCTCTGCCGATAAGCATTATATCTGGTTTGACAGATGGAAAAGCTAGCTGTTCATTTGGGTTAAATGATGGAAACTGCCAAAGTAGTCATGAATTTGTAAACGTAACGGAAGAAGCGTTTAACCCAGGGTTGGAAGTAGTAGATATGATTTGGAATTTTAGGGCTTCGTTATACTATTACTTACAAGCCTATTATAGACTTGCTCAGGAATTAGTAGGAAATGCGGGAGCTCTGCTAGAAAAGTACCACCGAGAATTAAGAAGCCTTGGAAGTGTAGTAGTAGATGCAGCAGATATACCAGGAAAAAGCCCGGGCATTGAAATGTACAAATCAACAGCAGAGTTAATTGAAGACTTTAGGGAGGAACTTGGTATAGATGCATTATTTAATACCTCTCTATTAGGTCAGAATCAGGATAGAGTAATGATTTTAAAGAAAAAATCCAACAGTACTCCCTTGCCGTAGTTTTTACCTCTCCCCTCCACTGGCAAGGGAGACTTCTTTCTTAAAACGCTGGATTTCCGCTTGATTATTCTCTTGGACGAGCCTCATTTACTGAAATTTCTCTTCCATCCAGAGATTGACCATTAAGCTCTTTTGCTTTATCTGCTTCTTCATCAGAAGACATTTCTACAAAGCCAAAACCCCTTGATCTGCCTGTTTGTCTGTCTGTAATAACATTGGCTGATACTACATTTCCAGCTTGCGCAAAAAAGCTTTTCAAAGAATCATCTGTTGTATTCCAGGAAAGATTGCCTATAAATAATTTTTTAGCCATACAATTTATCACCTCCTAACTTTCACTTTTGACAAACTGTATTAGCTAACAATTTTACGCTATCAGTTATCAGTAACCGTGAACAGCTTTAGTATATCACAAACACCACTTGTTTTTTAAATACTTTCATGTGTATATTAAATCCTTATGGCAGATTCTAGTGGCGAGGAATATCTGAGAGATGATCGGCAAATAGACAGCCATAAAACAACTGATGACTCCGGGGCTACAGTCATAATTAACCTTGAAGGATTGATAAAAAACCATATTACTGGTATTGCTAATTTAAAAGAAGAAATTAAAAAGCACAAAGAAATAATTGATGATATTTTAAGCAATGATCCTACATATAAAGATCATGCAGAAAAAGCCAAGGAAGCTGCAAGAATCAAAACAGCCACAAAAAATCAGATCTTAAAACAACCTCACGCAGCTGATACAGCTGAGAAGCTAAAAAGTATGAGATCTGAGCTAAAAGAACAGCAAGATGCCCTCTCTGACTATTTAGGTGAATACCAAAAACTTAGTGGTGTTAACGAAATAGAAGGTGATGACGGAGAAGTAAGAGAAATTGTGTATGTGGCAAAACTAGTAAAGCGAAGCTTTCTTAAATAATTCCTTTACCAAACACACAATCTGGTGTTAATATTAGAATATGGGTCAAAAAGGATCTGTCCTCATCTGGATAATTCTCATATCACTTACTTTTCTTGTTGTTGCTTATTTCTATTCTAAAAATATTTTTCCCAGTAATCCTAAAGAGATAGCGCAGCCTTCCCCAAGCGTTCAAACAAGCAAAAAATATTCAGATGGGCTGATTGAATTTAGCTATCCGGACGGGTTTGAAGTTATAGAAGAAACAGAAGAGGAATTCTCAAAAAGAACGAACACAAATTACAGGAAAAACTTTACGAGTTATGTTTTATACGAGCCTGCGCCTTTTATTAAAGGTTTGGCGGTTAAACACAAAGACCAAAAGCTTTCTTCCCAGTTTGATGATGAGCCGCTCATGATTTGGATTTTTGAAAACAACCAAAACCTAACTGCCCAGATGTGGTATCAAAAGTATTGGTACTATCCATTTGTCTGGGGTGAGTTCTCCTCTTTTGAAAAGGATAAGATTGCTCCTGAAAAGCAAGCAACTATTGCTGGGTTAATAGCAAAATTTAACACTGTTGAGTATAGACCAGGATCGCCTAAATTTATATTGATCCCATTAAAAGATAAAATGCTTTTATTAAAGGTTATAGATCAAGACCAGAAAGGCTCTGATATTGTTTCTACCCTCAAAATTTTAAACTAGTACTTGAATTCTTGTATTTTGTTCTAGTAATATTGGTCAGTCACCATGAGAAATATTAAAGTTTTTGCAGTTATTATTCTTGCAATTTTAGCTTTGTCGTTAATATTCTCAAACAGTGCAGACCCTAGTAATCAACTGTTGTTTGGATTGAAAAGATTTCAGGAAAATATTTTTGCTAACTTTAAACAAGATAAACTTGATTACTCAAATGAGCTGTTGGATAAGCGTGTAACTGAGCTTAAACAACTGGCAAATAAAGAAAAATCCCGCTATCTTTGGTCAGCCTCCTTAAGATATTCAACCACTGCAGGTAAGATTACTGAGTTAATAGTTGCCCAAAACTCAAAAGAAAAAGCTACCATACAAATAGAAATATTTAATAGTGATAAAGAGCAGATTAATAAAGCTTGGCAAGAGTTTCCCAGGGACTTTGGAAATGAAGATTGGAAGTTTTTAGAAGATGCAATAAATTATCTTAATATTTATACTGAGCAGCTTTCTAAAATCTAGTTAACGTATTTTAAAAAACACTAAATTTCCCATCAACAAAGCTATTATTAAAGAATCTGGAATTAAGGTATTTATTACTGGAAGCCCACTAACTGCAAAAGAGGTTGCAGCAACAAATCCACCAAAAAGCATTTGTCTAAAATAATTTACTGGTGTGGTCATTGGCTCTGGAAGCATAACTAGCGCAAAAAATACTACTACTGGATCAACTAGACTAGTTAAATTAACACCCCTGTCAAAATTAAGCCAAATATATATTGCTAGGTAAACAATATAAAAAGAGAATATATTCCAATGCCTATTTAGTTTTAATATAGAAACGGTTGCTGGCAAAAGTAACATTAAGAGATAGAAAGAGTTAATACTTAAAGGAAAAATTTGCTGAAAAGAAACACCCCACCATGAAACCTGAAAGGTCAGTAATAAACCTGACAAAAAGAGTCCAAATGCAGCAGGATTAAATATATGCCTATTTCCCACTCTTATAAAGTTTTTAGAAAACATTGCCAAAACTGCTGCAAAAGCTGGGATAAAAAGAGGTTGATCTGGTGAAACCAGCAAAGCAATAATCAAACCTGAAACAATAGCAGCACCCGGAAAAAATGGCTTTATATTCCTAACCTTCAAAAAAATTAAATCGGAAATTACCGCTGATACTAGAGCAACCATTAAATTTAAAAGAGTATTCAAACTAAATGAATGAATTAATGCAGTAAGGTTAATTAAGGAAAGGATTAAAGCAAGCTGGACCTTAGGAACTAAAACAAAGCTTTTCTGTGAATTAAGAGGTAACCTCATTTTAAGTTTTGATAAAAATCAACTGTCTTTTTCACACCATCCTTAAAGTTAGTGGTGGCTTTCCAGTCTAGTTTCTCACCTGCTTTTTTAGGGGATAAACACACTCTGAATGCATCTCCTGCCCTTGGAGGTCCATAGTTTGGGGTAATACTGGATTTTAAATACTCTTTTAAAGTATCAAAAACTTCTTGGGTAGAAGTTTCAACTCCTGTTGATATGTTGCAGTAATCAGATCCTGAATACTCCATCGCCTTAATATTTGCCTCCACTACATCCATAACAAAAACATAATCCCTGGTGTGTTTTCCATCTCCGTTGATAGTAGGTGTATCACCATTTAATAATTTTGTAGTAAAAATTGCTACCACCCCCGCTTCTTTATTGCCTTCTTGCCTTGGGCCGTAGACATTTGCATATCTGAGTGATACCCAGGGAATGTTATATAAATTACCATAAAGCTTTAGATAACTTTCTGCACATTGTTTTGATACTCCATAAAAAGATGTTGGTTTTAACACTTTACAATCCTCGTCAATGGGAAGCTCAGACTGGTCTACATCTCCATAAAATGCACCACCTGTATTAGAATAGATAACTTTTTTGACCCCTAATTCCTTTACAGCCTCCAATAGATTAATAGTGCCAACGATATTTATATTTTGGTCTTCCAGTGGATGAGTCATGGAATAGGGTACCTCAACTTGAGCAGCTAAATGAAAAACAAAATCAGGATGAAATTGCTCAGCAGCTTTTTTTAGCTCTCTGCCGTTTGTGATATCGATCTCAAATAATTTTGCTTGCGGGTTTATATATTCTTTTTTTCCAGAACTAAGATTATCAACAACAGCAACATCATGGCCCAGTTCAAGGAGTTTATCCTGAATATGTGAGCCAATAAACCCTGCTCCTCCGGTAACTAGTGACCTCATATCATATTATTTTAGCATATATTTTTTCAGGTTCATTACTTGGGCTTAGTTAATTTAGCGTAACTGGCTCTTTTAGAGCCCTTTTTACAGCTCTACCAAATTCAGGATACCTAAAGAAGGTAAACAATTCATCTTCTACGCTTGCAGATTTAATATTTATATTTGGCTCAACTCCCTTGCCTTCTATTGGTTCACCGTCATCTCTGATAGTAATATGATGCACCAAAAACATCGAATATTTCTCTTTTTGGTCAATTTGGTTATCTAAGGGGAAAACCTTTTCAATAGTTCCCCAGCCTTTGGTTGGTTCTCCGACAATAACGGCAAAGCGGTATTTTTTTAGAGCAGAGGACATAAGCTCAGCTGAGGATTGAGTTTGGTTATCTACCATAATAACTACTTGGCGAAGTCTTGCCAACCAGGGAAGCTTATCAGTTGTTGTTTTAAAGGATTCATACTTCCCCTGCTGGAAAAGTTCGAACGCCGTTTGGTTTTTACCTAAAAAGTTTCCTAAGAAAAACGGCACAAAATCAACAGCCCCGCCAATATTGCTTCTTAAATCAAAGATTAATGCTCTTGGCCCACCCTCTTTGTTAAATGATTCAACGACTTTTACAAACTCCTCATAAGTAGTTGGTGAGTATTTTAAAAACCTCAAATAAACTATATCATGAGTATAAAATTTAAAGCTCACTGTTGGTTCTACTCCTTTGGTGTCATATCTTTGTTTTTTATCCTGGTCTGTTAAGACCTCTTGAGCATAGGCAACTTTTTCCAGCTCTTTTTTAGCCTCTGGGGACTGCTGCTTTTTTAGCTCTTCTTGCTTTTGTTTGGCAGCCTCTGCTACCTGCTCCTTGGGAGCACCTTTTTGCAGCCCTAAATCCTTGTACAAATCTTTGCCTGGGTTAATGTTTTGGACAGTGTTTTTCAACTCCTCTTCCTGTTTGGTGGTAAATAGCCCGCTTCTGCCAAACGGCTGCAAATTAGCCAAAACTGCAGCAGCTACATTTACGCTAAACTCCTTTTTTTTGGTTTCATCCATTTCCTTGATGGCCCCTGTCAGCATTTTCTCTAAGGCTGTTTTAGCAGGTGAACTATATTTGCTTTTTGACTCCTTTTTAACCTTCAAATCAGTAGGGCTGCTTCCTTCAAGCACCAGTTTATTTGTTGGTTCAGTCGTGGGAAGAGGAGCACTGCCTGTGACAGGATTATTTGTATTTAAGGCATCTTTTTTGATTTCGAGCTGATAAACTTTTCCTGACACTTTTTCGGCAGCAAGTTTATAAAGATTTGCAAGCTTTTCTTCATCGACCTTATCCCAATAGTTTTCTACTATTTTGTCGTATACCTCTAGTAAAAATAGTACGTATTTGTCTTGTTGCTGTTTTTGGAATTGAGAAAAATAGCTCTTATATAGCTGAGTTTTGTAAATATATCCCCCGCTTGAAATAAGCAGAATGATTATTACCAAGGTTATCAAGCGTATATGTTTTTCTGAAATCTTGAGCCTTTTTAGTAGATTAAAGTTTAGTCTGAATTTAGGTTTTGAGAAAGGTAGCTTCATGGCAGTTAAACCATATTACAAAAACTATATTATGATTACCAGAAGTAAAAATTAGTTGATTTTTGCCTAAGTTGTAGGCTGCCTAAAACCGATGCCATAATTGAATTTGCTACTGGACTTTGGGGGTTGCGCTCCAAAGCTTTAGAGACAAATTTTATGCCAGTTTCACTATAACCCATATTGAGCAAAAAGATTCCCGTTTTTAGATATGAAATAGAATTACCAAAGTTATAGTGGCCAGGATCTAGTTTACTCAGGTTAATTTTAGCTAAAGATGGATAATTTGATTTTACCAGTATTATTATAAAATCATCCAGATAAGCTATCTTCCAGTCAGAATCTTTTGTAACTTCTTTTAAGAAGTTTTGTCCCCAAGGTGTTTGATCGGTGTGGGAAAAAATTATAGTTTTAAACTGTGACTTCCCTGCTGCAATTTTAAACTTTTGGTAGTTATATTGAATTGGAATGTATTCCTCCTGGAAGAAGTTAACAGGGTAAGCCTCAGGTCTTCCGTCCACAAATGTTTTTACTTTTGGGTACCCTTTATAAATTATGTAACTGCCAATATCAAAGTTGTTGAATATTGGCTGTGGTAGATTTTTCTCAAGCAAAAAGGTTATAGCATTTTGGCCGCTTTGTACAAATTCTAGTTTAACTTGTTTATCACTGTCAGTGTTCGAATAATAACTGCCGTTTAAATAAAGAAAGCTCTCAACAGCCAATAAGATTAAAAAAAGCAAAGGCACAATTCTGATTGCAAATATGCTGCTTAGAAAATATAAATTTTTAGCAGTAGGTACTAAAGATAAAAATATTAAATAAGGAAAGCTTCTAACGTGCATGAAGCAAAGAGCCAGGCCGGCAAATGCAAGCAAGTTGTCTTTTAGTGAAAAGCTTTTTTTAATAGCAGAAATAATTATTGATAGAATTACCAAGACAGCAGAAATTTTGACGAATAAAAAGTTCGGGTCCTTAAACTTAATTTGCTCCAGGAAAAATAAATTCTGATTCTCCACAATAGTATAGCCATAATTTTTAGTAACGTTTAGAGGATAGAATAATCCATTCAGACCATTGGGATTTAGCAGACTCAAAACCAATGATGAGGTAACCAAAACAAGCAGTATTTTTACTTTTTGCCATTGTCTTGCAAAAATAAGATGGAGAGAAAAAATGGCCTGGATTAAAAAGCCTACAAAAAAATAGATATGAGTATTTATCCAAACAAGCTGTATGAGTGGCAAAAAATACACTAAACGGGTCCGTTTTTCCAAAAATTGATTTAGAATAAACAATGTAAGGCTGGTAAAAAGAAAGCTAAACACTTCAGGACGCAGCTCCAGTCTTTCTCTTAAAACATGTAAAAATACAAACCCTACTGGAAGAAGAATTAAATGATATTTTTTCTCAAGTAAAGATAAAGTTAGCCAAACCGAAAGTAGAATCATTAAAACCTTTAATACTAAAAGAGCTTGTAATCCTATGCTTTGATCAAAAATATAAGCAATCACTCCAAACAGCCAGTGAGTATTAATAAATGGAAAATCAGCATTTGTATAAGAAAATAAATTGGTTTTAGGAACAGATTGAGTGTTGACAATAATTTCTCCTAGTTTAATATGTCTTCCCAAATCCTGATCAAAAGAGTTATCAGTCCTAATTAAAAAAGATAAAACAAAAAAGAGCAGTAGAACCTTAACCCACATTAAATTAATTCTATCATGCAGACATTGAAGTAAGACTATCAGCAACGTAAAAAATTGGCTTGTCACAAAGGGTATCTTAATATCCGGTGAAGTTTTCCTTGGTGAGATTTTCTTCCACAACACCTAACTCCCCAAGGGCATTTTCGACAGATTCAGTCATAGCCGGAGGACCTACCACAAAAAACCTGTAAGCTCCTAAATCCTTTAAATATTCTTTGATAAACTGGGCATTTATCCTTCTTTTTTCTCCATGCCAGCTTTGGTCATCTGTCATTGTAGCAATTAGCTTAAAGCTGGTGAGACTATTTTCTAGCTCCTGCAGTTCCTCCAAAAATACGCTGCTTAGTAGGTCCCTGTTTGAGTAAAGTAAGGTTATGTTATATCCCAGTTTTTCCTCATTAATAAACCGTAACATGCTTACAAAAGGAGTGATTCCTATTCCTCCTGCAATAAATACCAAGGGTTTTATAGTATCCTCAGGAAGAGTAAATGTACCTGCAATTCTTTGAATTTCTACCTCAGTTCCAATTGGGAATGCCTCTAAGCTTTTTTTAAAAGCAGAATCTCTTAACCTTGTTGCCATTTCCAATACTCCCTTTTCATTTGGAGAATTTACTATTGAAAAGTGTCTGGTGGTACCTTTTTCATCATTGTAAGGTGGGTTTATTAGATTAATAAACATATACTGCCCTGGTTTAAACTCAAACTCTTCATTAACTTTGAATTTAACCCACAATGTAGCTAAGGCAATCTCTTTTTTATCAACTACTACAGCCTTCATTGTAAATATTGTATCAGGAAGTAGCTGAGTATTGCTAATTTAGATATTTGCATATACACTAAATACATTGCGCAAGAAGATGCGCTAAAATTGCGCAAGATATGGTATAATTTTAATATGTTTGAACCAAAATATTCTATTACTCAACTAATATTGGCACGGATTACAGAGATTGCAGAGATAAAAGCTGTGGTTGAGAGGTCTAGAGTTTTACCGCTAAATGAAGCACTTCTTAGGCGCCAAGCTATACTTAGGATGGCTCATACATCAACTTCAATTGAGGGAAACAGGTTAGCTGAGTTTGAAGTCGGAAAAGTGATTGAGGGAAAAAGTGTTAGAGCACCTGAAAAAGACATCATTGAAGTGGAAAACTACTACAAAGCTCTTCAAGTTACTCAGGAGCTAGCTAAGAAAAAAAATAGCCTGACTATTGAAGAGATTCTGCATATTCACAAAGTAGTCATACAGGGTTTAGTTGATGAGAAGAAAACAGGAAATTTCAGGCCAGGTGATGTGTATATAGTTGATGATTTGGGCAACGGCAAAGAAATGTTGCGTTTTAAGGGCCCACCTGCAAAAAAAGTGCCAAAGCTGGTTGAGGATTTAATGGAATGGGTGAAAAAGGCTTTACATGATGGTGTACACCCTATATTGATTGCTGGAATATTTCATTTGGAGTTTGTGTCTATACACCCTTTTACCGATGGAAATGGACGTGCAGCCAGGTTACTTACTCAACTTTTACTTTATCGAATGGGCTGGGATTTTAGAAAAATTATTATTCTGGAAGACTACTATAACCATGACCGGATAGCATATTATAATGCTGAGCATTCTGAAGAAGGCAAAGAATATATCCAAGGAAGAGAATTTACCAATTGGCTGGAGTATTTTTGTGCTGGTTTTTTGGTTGAGGCCAGAAAAGTATTAGAAAAGATTCAGTCAATCGGATATGGAAGGGTCAGTAAAAAAAGTGAGCAAATATTTTTAGACAGAGATGAACTGCAAATTATGGATTTTTTAGCTACCACCGGTAGAATTACCTCAGAAGACGTGGTGGAAATATTAGGGGTTGCCAAAAGAACTGCCCAGCTAAAACTAAAGAAGCTAATTGATAATGGTTTAATTAAACGTCATGGTAGTACAACTGCCCTTTTTTACGCACTTATTAAATAGCTCTAATAATTTATTGCGCGAGATATTGCGCGGGATTTGCGCAAGAATTATATGCAGACTCCGCAAGTCGAAGCAGAAGGGAATACTTCAAGCCGAGCACGCTTGATTTGGCGTTGGCATCTTTCGCATACTCCATATGTACCAACCTTGATCTTTACTAGTGCTTTTTGGATAACTTCAATTCTTTTTGATAGATTTTGTTTAATAATATATAAACTGGAGCTAATATCTGCTTGCCAGGAAAAACTTCCTATGTCTGCAGTTTCAGGTAAGTCATTATCGCTGTTTTGTTCATTTTCCATCTTTTTTAAATGCTTGGCTGTTTCTTTTTCTTCTTGAACTAATTTCTCTTTAAGCTGCTTTAGTAAGTTTTGTGACATTATTTCAGCTTAGAATGTTGGCGTAAGAAAGCAACAATAGGAATGTAAGAAATAAGTAATTTAATAAAATCAGAAGCTTGATTTTAAAACAGCATAAATTTTGTTACAATATGGTACTAGCAAGCTGGTGTGGAGGAATGGTATACTCGTTCGCCTTAAGAGCGAATGTCCAAAAGACATGTGGGTTCGAGTCCCACCACCAGCACTCCTAGGGGCCTAGTTCATCGGGCCCTGCACATAGTGCGGACGGGCATTCTGTGGATGCCCCGGAAGAACGCTCGTTTCCGCTGAAAGCGGAATAGAGAGATAAGTATTAGAATAACTTTATTACAGTATATTAACGGGGTCTAGTTCATCGGTAGAACGCTCGCTTTGGGAGCGAGAAGTACAGGGTTCAATTCCCTGGACCCCGACTAATTTCAAAATTTGGTATTTATACCATAATTTGAAATTATTTGGTCATCAGAAATTTAACTGCGCTTGTCGCTGTTCAGCAATTTCTGAAAGAAATTGGGTGTGTTTTCCCTGGACCCCGACTAGTACTACTTTGCTTACTTCTTAGCATAGCAGCAAAGTGAGGTTTAAGTTGATATGACAATACATTCTCCTCGTCAACTGTGAAGTTCAAGAATATTTCTCTACAGATTTTATCTTTTATAATTACACCAGCCGATTGGACTATTACACCAGCGTTTTTGGATAAGTTCAAGAACTGTTCGATTGATAGTTTATCTTGCTCTGGATCGGTTAGTTGATCTTTTAATTCAATGATCTTTCCATTTAACTCTTCTTTCTCCTGCTCAAGCTCTAATACTCTATCCTCATTAACTTTCTTGACTGTAGGTTGAATATTAGGCTGTAGAAGTCCTAACGAGCGTTCTTTAATCTCCTGGTCAATTACTTTTATCCTCAATAATCTGATTGTTTCCGTAAAATTCATGCATAGTCTGATTATTTAGAGCTATCCACTGAATAAACTTTCTATCCTCAGCTGATAACTTTTTATTACCTTGCCTGTCAGCTATTCTTTTGACCTCCATAAATATTAGATCGTTTACAATCACAGTGAAGAACTTTTTAGAGGCCTCAACTAACTCCGCAAATTCACTATTTTCTTTTATTAGATCGTACACTGTACTCTTTGGAATTTTAGCTTCCTGACAAGCTCTATGGACACTTATACCACATCTTAAATATGCCTCTAATTTACGGAAAATATCCTCAATTTTCTTCTGACCTATTGGAGGTTTACCAGTTTTTGCCATACTGTATATTTTACTGTCTTTTAATAGTTATTTTTGTTTATTATTGTTTACAGATTACAGTAAGTGGTAGACTATTATTAGTTATGGAGGATCTTAACAGTTCAAATACCCAGAGAAACTACTTTAAATTTAGTAGTTTTTTAGAGCGTTCCCTTGCTTTTACAATTGATGGACTTCTGGCACTCGGAGTTGCAGCCGTTTTAATCTTAATTTTTCAAACACTAACTAATCAACCTTATAACTTTGGAAAAGGATCAAACTTCCAAACTATAGCAGAGCTAATTTCAATTATTTATTTTGTCATTTTCACTTACAAATATGGAGCTACATTAGGCAAGATGCTTTTCCATATAAAGGTAGTGAATACTAATTACCAGAAGTTAACCTTCATGCAGGTGATTAAAAGAGAGATTCTAGGAAAGCTTATTTCCAGTGTACTTTTTAGTTTAGGATTTATCTGGGCTGCTTTTGATGATCAAAAACAAGGATGGCATGATAAAATTGCTAAAACTTATGTTATTGATACCCAACCTATCACCCACGAACAATATTTAGAGCTTCAAAAGGATAAAAAAAGTAATCTTCCTATTGGGCTTATTATTGCAGGTTTAATTGAATCTTTACTCTCAATAATCAATACCTTTTGGATACTGCCTAAATTGGCTCGCTTATATTCAGAAGTAGGAAATAGCTCTTATAATGCCTATCTTAGTTATGGTCTATTTGGAATTATTATGGCTATCTCTTTAGCTCAAATTATTTATGGGGTGATTTTAGTTAATCAGCAAAAGAAACAAGGAACTCTTACTAATTCACAGAAAAATATCGCTAAAGTATTGATTGTGGTTGGCGTAATATCTGCTCTACTAATTGTCCCTATCATGGTTATGACAATTATTCTGCCAATCTATAAATTAACAACTTCTTTTTAGAGTTAAATATGAAATCTCAACAATTAGGCAAAATGTCAAGATTAACGGCTACTTTATATGTTTTTATCATTGGTTTACTTACAGCTATTGGTCAAATTGTTGAACTTTTATCGACGTCTAAATCTGGAGATCAAGTAACTGATCTATTAAGAACTGTAACGACCTCTATTTCAACCCTAATGGCGTTTATATGGTCTGGTTTCTGGATTTATGCCGCTTATGCCCTTTACAAGAACAAAAGAGACAATTTCCCTGCAATTGCAACGTGGTTAATTTTATTAGGTTTGGGTGGGGTTGGTCTCAATTATGCTATGTCACAATACCAGATACAACCCCGTTTTGAATATAATCCATTCGTACTTCTACTTTTTTATGCTATACCCATAATTTTAATAATCGTGAGCTGGAAAACTGAACCCATAGATAGAGAAGATTCAGTTGAAAGAGCCAGAAGAATATTTGGCGAGCATATTAAACACTTAGATAATGAAGATCTCCACCATACCTTAAAGTAAAGTTCAAGGCACTACTTCTTAATAATATTCTCTTGGTTTAACTCTATCCGATAGCCATTATTATCTGTAATACTTGTAATATTTAGCTTCGCCTCTGAGGAATTCGTGTCTACAGACTGCAAATTTCCTATTAACTCGGTAATTGGAGAACTTACTTTCCTGTATGAAGAAGGCATTGGGGAATCTAAAAATCTTATTCTAGGTTCGTTCTCAAGTGTTTTTTCTTCACCAGATTCTGGGCTAGGGAGTCTGGCTTTTGGTCTTCATTTATATCCACATACTATTATACGAATTTTAGGAATATTTTTTTGCAGTTATTTGAGCTTTTCAAACTCATCTCTTGAGATATTTGTATCTCTGAGGATTTTTCTTAAAAGTCCTACACCTACATTCTCACCCGAATGCATAGGTACAGTAGTTCTCCTACCATCAGAATGTTTTAACCTAACATGACTGCCTTTTTGATGTACAACTTCAAAGCCTTGTTTTTCGAGAATTTTGATTAACTCTTTTGCACTTATTGGAGATAATTTAGGCATAACTTCTGATGGTTATCTCCTCGATACCAAAGAAGTGGGAAGATGGTTTTGGAGATTGAATTTTCTCTTTTTTCAGCTCAGGCTCCTCTTCTAAAACTAACTCAATAGCTTCCTTAATTCTTGCTCTAACCTCTTCTAATGTTTTACCCTGAGTATAACAACCTGGAAGTTCAGGAACTGAGGCTACATAAACTTCATTTTCGTCCTGTTCAATTAGCACTTTAAACTGTAAGTCTTTCATATTGAATGAATTATACCACTAAAATACATAGTTTGTCGGATTACTTTCAGCTCTGCGGATTAATATTTCAGGATCAAATGTTGCAGGATTCCAATGCTCTAAGATAGGCTTAGCAAGTGGAGTGAGTAGTTTAAGACCTATCGCTCCTGTTCGACTAATTTCAAAATTTGGTATTTATACCATAATTTGAAATTATTTGGTCATCAGAAATTTAACTGCGCTTGACCCGCTTGAATATTTCTCTCGCTTGCATATTGGATTTCGTTGAGAGACAATTTACATATCTCCTAGATCAACAGTTCTGGTAGGAGTTTTTTTATGGTAAAGCCAGCAGTTAAAAAAACCAATAAATTAGACAGGCTTTCTATTAAGGCTACTGAGTGGGTAGGTACCCCTGCATCCCTTGTGATGCATACAATACTTTTTGTTAGTATATTTATTTTAAATATTTTTGGTCTGGATTTTGACACGTTGTTGCTGGTTTTAACAACAGCCGTATCACTGGAGGCTATATATTTGGCAATTTTTATTCAAATGACGGTGAACAGAAACACAGAGAGTCTGGAGTCGGTTGAAGAAGATATTGAAGACATTCAAGAAGATGTTCAGGGACTGGAAGATGATGTTGAGGATATTACTGAAGACATATCCGATGAAGAAAGGGCGCATCAAGCATTAATAAATATTGAAACTAGAATGAAGAATATGCAAGAAGATTTAGAAGTCCTGAAAAAAAGAGAGCACTTTGAACAAAACAAACAGCCTTAAAACAGGCTGCTTGTTTAGAATCTTTGTAGGATTGAATTTGTTCTTCTTTTCTATTTCTCTACCCTTTTTCTTAAGTCCTCCAAAGCATTTTTTGCAACACCCTGACCACCCAAACCAAAAGCCAATCCTCCGGCAATGGCAAGCATTGCGACAATACCGGTAAATAGTATTCTAATAAGATCAGATGCAACACCTAATTGATTTAATACCACCAGGGCTGTAAAAAATACCAAGGCGTATCTTGCAACTGTAGCAAGCAAATTTGCAGAATCGCTTCCCAAATTCCTGCTTGCATGCCGGACAATGTCATGTACTAGTCCTGCTACCCCAAAACCAACAAAACCAACTACAACAGCTACGAATACATTAGGTATGTAGAGTAGGAACTGGTTTAAGACCTCAGTTATTTTTGGTAGTCCCCAAGCCTCAACTGCTGGAATCAAAAATAGGATTACAACAGTCCACCGGACAAGTTCTGCAAGTAGATCAGGCCACACTTTCTTTCCAGCATCCTTTAGTGCTTTATCCTCTTGAGCAAACCACCGGGAAACATTAGAAAACCACTGATCCAGCCTTATAAGCTCAAAAAACTTTGCTACACCGGATCTAAGTAATGTTGCAACCAGTAATCCAACAAGAAGTACCAGGAGACCGCCTAAAAATTGTGGCAAGTAGCTAACCAGTTTATCAAGAGCATTCAAAACTACATTTGCAATAGTCGTACCAACGTTTTCCATTTACTTCACCCCCTTTCCACTAAACTATATAGTTTAATTATTAGGCTTTTTTAAATGAGTTGTCAATTACGTATCCTGAAAAATAGAGTTCTTACAGATATATCACCTGATTATGCCCGGATTTTTAACAATTCTACCTACAATTTTTGTTAAACTGGGTTTCATGAAACAAAGGTTTGTTTTAATGTTTGCTTTCTTCACTTTTCTTTTAATAGTGGTGGGAGCCTACGTTTATTCGTCAAAGAATACTTTAAAAGCTATTCCCACAACAACAGAAACAAGTAAAAACTTAAATAGTTTATCTGAGCAAAATGTTAAAATTAGTTGGGATATTCAGGTGGTAGCCCAGGGTCTTGAGGTGCCATGGGATATAGCAATATCGCCTCAGGATGAGCTATTTATTACCGAAAGGCCAGGGCAGGTAAAGATTTTAACCAAGGATGGGAAACTAATAAACATTGCCAACCTGAGGCAGGTCTCCTCAAATTCTGAAAGCGGTTTAACTGGTATAGCTTTGCATCCGAATTTTAACAATAATAATTTTTTATACCTGTATTACTCTTATCAGAAAGGAAATAGTACTTTTAACCGGGTTTCAAGATTCACTTTTCAAGATAATACTTTATCTGATGAACAGATCATTTTAAATAATCTACCAGGTGGACCTATTCACAATGGGGGAAGACTCAGGTTTGGACCAGATCAAAAACTTTGGATTTTAACAGGTGATGCTGGATTCGAATCTCTAGCTCAAAACCTTAATTCATTAGGAGGAAAAGTTTTGAGATTAAATGATGATGGCACTATCCCAAGTGATAATCCTATAAAAGGATCTGCAATTTACTCATATGGGCACCGCAATCCACAAGGAATTGATTGGTACAACGGTAATTTGTTTATAAGCGAACATGGCTCCCAAGCCTTTGATGAAATAAACCTAATTGAGCCAAATAAAAATTATGGCTGGCCTATTGTTAAAAGGTGTTTTTCAGATGATCCAAAGTTTGTAAATCCGATTCTTTGTAGTGAGCAGACAACCTGGGCTCCATCTGGGCTTGCCTTTATAGAAACTGATATCGAGGAGCTTAAGAACTCATTATTTTTTGCTGGTTTAAGAGGGCAATTGCTAGAAAGAGCAGTAATTGAGGGCAGAAATGTTCAAAGCAGGGAAACAATATTAAAAGATACATATGGCAGATTACGGGCAGTAACAGCAGATGATAAAGGTAATGTTTATATTTCAACATCAAATAGAGATGGTAGGGGTATACCTCAGCAAGGAGATGATAAGATCCTAAAGGTTAGTCCAAAATTTTAGGATCTGGTATACTACCAAATATGGAAGCAATACTTCTCATACCTTTTATTATTTTGATCATTTACTCTATCAAGCAAGTTAATCAATATGAAAGAGGAGTTAAGTTTAGGTTTGGAAGATATGCAGGTTTGATGAATCCTGGATGGAGGATTATTTGGCCAATTATTGAATCCTGGACTCGAATTGATACTAGAGTAAAAGCAGTCGATGTTCCTGATCAGGAAGCGATAACTTTGGATAATGTTTCAGCTAAAGTAAATGCAGTTATTTATTACCGCATTCAATCTGCAGACAGAGCGGTCTTGGAAGTTGAGAATTTCTTTTTCGCTGTTTCTCAACTTGCCCAGACTACCATGAGGAATGTAGTAGGAGAAACATCACTGGATGATTTGCTGTCAAAAAGGAATGAGGTAGCAGATAAGATTCAAAAGATAATAGATAAAGCAACTGACCCATGGGGAGTAAAGGTGGAATCAGTTGAGCTAAAAGACATTATTTTACCTGATGAGATGAAAAGAGTGATTGCAAGACAGGCAGAAGCAGAAAGGGAAAGAAGGGCAATTATTATCAGAGCTGAAGGCGAAAAGAGTGCTTCGGAAAACATCGCCTCAGCTGCAGAAAAACTTGCTAAATCAACAGGAGGCTTACATATCAGGACCCTCCAAACCTTAAGTGAGTTATCTGCAGACAAAAACAACACAATTGTATTTGTTACCCCATTAGAAATATTAAGAGCCTTTGAAGGTTTTGTTAAGAAAAACACTAAGTAAATCTTATGTCATCAGACCTAGCAGGTAAAAAATGCATTCCATGCGAGATAGGCACTCCTCCCCTACCCTTAGATCAGATTAATGTTTACTTAAAAGAAACTCCTGGATGGGAGCTTGTTGAGCCAAAAGAAAAAGGTGGCCTTAAAATTGAGAGAAATTTTAAGTTTAAAGACTTTAAGGAGGCAATGGTCTTTGTAAATAAAGTTGCAACACTAGCTGCGCAAGAGGGACATCACCCTAATATCAAAATTTTTTACAGCAAAGTAGTAATAGAGCTTACTACACACTCAATTGGCGGTTTATCAGAAAATGATTTCATTTTAGCCGCTAAAATTGACCAGGTATAACGGCTAAAACCGTTCCGCGGTTCTTCACTGAAGAACGAGGACGATAATGGCAGCGAAACTTGAAAAGTTGAAGTGACATTACAGCCTGCTGATAATGGTTGCGAAGATTTCTATTGTGATGCCACAAAAGAAGTAGCTGAACAAGCAGCAAAAATGGCAGGATTTAGGTTAGGTAGAATTGTAACCTTAAGCTACAAAATCCAATAACTTATGTCAAGAGAGGAATATTTTTATAGTAAATCCCGGATCTATCTTTTACAACTTCTGCTTTTTCTTCAGCCGTTAAGCTTTGTTGCAGTAACCTCAAATCCTCGGTCCTTTTTATCTTATCAATTTCTTTACCAAAATTAATTTTTAAAGTCTTACTTAAAGCCAAAAACAAGGCCTCTTTGCCAATACCATTAAAGAGAGTATTTCCAAATTTATAAACCTTCGGGCTGAATATCTTTTTGTTGAATTTTAATCTGAAATTATTGTTTTCTTTGACCAAAGGGACTGGAAGATGAAAGGGAATCTCGATACCGTTTTTGGTAAAGTGTGCCCCCCTGGGTTCGATAATCTTCTTCTCCTTTACAAACCTCAAAAGAGGCTTTAACAACAATTTGTTTATCTGATGGTCCTGAGAAATCTTTTTATAGCCTAAGTCCAATAAGCTTTGGTGTAAAACATCTTCTTTAGTATAGTCAAATAACACATCTATATCGTAGGGAACTCTATAAAGCTTTCCTAATGCGCAAACAGTTGAAATAGATCCTATTACAAGATAGCAGATATTATTTTGATCGCAAATACTTACTAAATCTGCCAGAGATCTTTCTAAATATCTTAACCTCTTAGGAATTTTTTCTATTCCTGATATAGTGTCCATAAACAAAAACTATATCATTAATGTGGTCACTGCATCAATTTCCCCGCCAGACTGAAATAACAGCCGGTCCATATGAACGTGGATCTGTAGACGGATTAAGGATTCTTGGATTATCAAATATTTGGTTACCTAAAGGAGTTAAAGTAATACTTCCTTCTATTCTGGGAAGCTCTATTTTCCTGTCTCCTGTTGCCCATGTGCTTTCGTAATTTATTCCGTCTGTCCGGATGCCTCTTACTCCCATGTATCCGTCTCCATGAAATATACCTGGGTTTTCAGCAGGCAAACCAGTAAGCCGGGTTGCGAATTGAAATGCGCGGGCAGTGTCTTTTGGCACAAGCCTGGTTCCATCCGCCCTATACAAAGATAAATGCTGCCGGCCCGCATCGCTTGAATCAAATGCTGTGTAAATTGTTGCACTATCTATACCAGGAGATGCCATAATCAGAAATACAGTTTGCGGCACATGCTCTTCTGCTAACTGCCTTTCAGGACGTCTTTTATCTTTGTTATCCCAATTTGGAAATCCAACTTCAAATAAAGAGTATGCTTTGTCACCAATACCTAGCCTTTCCATGTTTTGTCTCATTAACTGAACCCTGGGCAGTAGTTCCCTGGGATAACCATAAAATTGATCAGCAACAGCTGGAGGAAGAGGTTGTGGATGGTCGCTTCCAGCCAAATTAATACCAACTCTTCTAAAGGACTCGTTTAGTTTATCCAAATACTCACCATTACCATAATATTCTAATGCCGGGGGGTATAATGTAAATCTGTCTATTCCCAAAGGATATAGTGCATCGGAAACGTCCCAGTAAGAGCGCGAGTAGAGATCAGGGCGGTCTCTCCAGGGAGTCCCCGGATCATTTGGTCCGGTCCCAATACCTATACCCGTTACACCTAGTTCTGCTAAGTATCTTGCTGCTTGTTGTAGCGCTGCTCTTGAGTAAGTGTGGTCGAGTTCAATCCGGGCTATGGCCCGAGCGTTAGGGATACCATTTGTACCAGGTATAAGATGACGGTTCATCGCACACACAGAACGGTCCTGAAGCTCCCGTAGGGCTGTGTCGATAGGCCTATCTGCCGGAAAATATCTTGGATTATCATTATTGGAAAACTGGGCAAATGTATGCATACCATCATCTACCAAGAAACGTGTCAGCCTTACGGGAAAACTAAAATTTGGGATCTCCCCCTCTCCAGATTCTAATAAATGTCCCATTGCAAGAGAAATTTTTGTATTAGTCGACAAAGGAGTTTCCATAATCTGTTTTAGAATACCTGTTAATTGCTGTGGTGTGGGTGGCGCTTGAGTATAAGCAGCCATTGAATCAGCAACAGTTCTATACGGAGAAGGTGCCTTAATACTTTGAGTTTGGGCTAAAGAAGTGCCGCGTAAATATGCAAGCATTAGTAAATTGGCCGCCGAACCAACAGCAAACCTTAAAAAAGCCCGGCGATCCGGGTAATTCCTTTGATCCTCAACCATGATAAAACCAATATACACATTCCTTGCCTTTTTTTAAAGTAGGATTTAGAATATTACCTTGCATCTGACAAAATGCGGGATTAGTTCAGCGGTAGAACGTCACTTTTCCAAAGTGAATGTCAGGGGTTCGATCCCCCTATCCCGCTC